>JAKAPE010000062.1 GCA_021811945.1 Pseudomonadota bacterium
GGTTTTGCCGGCGGGGCGCAGCGCCGCGAGCGCGGTCAAGCTAAGCGCGGCGCCGAGCCAGGTTGCGAGCACCGTCAGCCAAAAGCGCCCGGCCGCGGCGCCGGCGATATCGCGGTCGGCGAGCAAAACCAACGTCACAGCGCAGCCCAGCGCAACGCCGATAATCCCGAACGCGGCCGCAAGCGCTGGTCCGCGCGTCGCCAGCGCGAACGAGCACCCCGCGGCGACGACCCCGGCGAGCTGGACCGGCCGCGCCGCGAGGGCGGGAACCATGTGGCTCGACAGCGGCAAGGTTGCCGCCAGCAAAACGCCGAGCGCCGCGAGCCAGAACCCGAAGGCCTGCCAGCGCGGGATCATATGCGCGCTCCCATCCGCCGGTCCGTCCATTTGCCGGCGGCGTCGATCGCGGCAACAAGAACGGCGGCGATGATCGCCGCGGCGAGCAGCGCGGCCCAGATTTGCACCGTCTGCCCGTAATAGGAGCCGGTGAGCAGCCGCGCGCCGAGACCGGCTTGCGCCCCGGTCGGCAGCTCGCTGACGATGGCGCCGACCAGCGAAATCGTGACTGCGACCTTGAGACTGGCGAAGAGAAACGGAACCGACGACGGCCAGCGCAGCTTGCGGAACACCTGCGTCGGACCGGCCGACCAGGTGCGCATCAAATCGCGCTGAATGGGGTCGGGCGAGGTCAGTCCCTTGACCATGCCGATCGTCACCGGAAAGAAGCACAAATAGGCGGAGATGATCGATTTGGGCAGCAGGCCGTGGATGCCGATGGCGCCTAGGACGACGATGACGATGGGGGCGATCGCGAGAATCGGAACCGTCTGCGAGAAGATGATCCACGGCAGCAAGCTCTTTTCCAGCGTGCGCATGTGCACGATTCCGATCGCCAGCACGATGCCGAATACCGCGCCGAGCGCGAAACCGACCACGGTAGCCGAGAGCGTCACCCAGGAATGGTAGACGAGGCTGCGCGGTGAATCGGGCGGATACCCGAATACCGAATCAACGAATTGCGCCACCACTTGCTGCGGCGCCGGCACGACGGGCCGCTTGGCGTCGAGCGTTCCGGCGATGAGCTCGGTCAGGGAATATTTGACCTCTGCCCGTCTGAAGGTGTCGCGCACCAGGGACGCGTTCATCAGGATGGCGGCGGCATACCAGAGAATAACCAGGATCAGCACGATGACCACGATCGGCCCACGCTCGCTCACCCAGGTCGCTCGCCAGATTGCCGGCCGGGTCGCCCGCGGGAGGACAAGCGTGCTATTCGTCATAGGATTGACCCGAGCGCAGCCCGGCGCGCACGCGCTGTGCGATCTTGATGAACTGTGGCGTCTCGCGAATCTCGAACGTGCGCTCGCGCGGCAACTCGCAAGAAATCACGTCGATGATGCGTCCCGGCCGCGGCGACATCACCACGATCTTGGTCGACAGGAACACCGCTTCGGGAATCGAGTGGGTGACGAACACGACAGTCTTTCCGGTCTGATCCCACAGCCGCAGAAGCTGCTCGTTCAAATGATCGCGCACGATCTCGTCGAGTGCTCCGAATGGCTCGTCCATCAGCAACATCGCCGGTTCGAAGGAGAGCGCGCGGGCGATCGAGGCGCGCTGCTGCATGCCGCCGGAAAGCTGCCAGGGAAATTTGCGCTCGAAGCCGGAGAGGTTCACCAGTTTGAGATATTTGTCGATACGCCGACGCCGCTCCTTGGCGTCGAACCCCATGATCTCCAGCGGCAAGGCGACGTTGCGTTCGATGGTGCGCCAGGGATAGAGCGCGGGCGCCTGGAAAATATAGCCGTAATGGCGTTGCCGACGCGCCTCTTCCGGCGTCACGCCGTTGATGAGGATGCTTCCCGCCGTCGGGTGCTCGAGGTCGGCGATGACGCGAAGGAGCGTGGTCTTCCCGCAGCCGGAAGGTCCGATCAACGACACGAAGTCGCCGGCGCCGATCTGCAAATCCACGTTGGCGAGCGCCTCAACCGCGCCGTCGCGCGTCTGGTAGGTGAGGGAAACACCGCGCGCACTGACCGCCAATGCTCCCGCTTCGGCCGTTTGCCCTCCCGTGCCGCCGATTTCGCCTGTCGCCCTTTCGACCGGCCTCGCAGGTCCGGTCGGACGGATCAATGCTTTTGGCGCGGATGCGAATGCCACGCTTTGCTCCCTCGGGTCAGCCGTCTTGCCTCGTGATCGATCATCGCATTATTGGCTGACCGACGGCCGGAATCCGCGCCCAAGTTTTGCTCACGCTGGCAGAAGATTGGGCGCATATTGGGCACGCTAATTCACTCCCGATGTCAACCGGTTTTTTCTTGCGGTCGTCGCCCGCAGAACACTTTGACTCCGGCATGCCATCTTTTCCATAGTCTGCGCCGATACACATGGGGCCATTCCCTGCTAACCTCGCCGCGACATGAAACCAGCGCCCTTCCGCTACGTCGCCGCCCGCGCCCTCGACGAGGCCTTGCAGCTCAAGGCCGCCCACGGCGAGGAAGCGCGGTTTCTCGCCGGGGGGCAAAGTCTTGTGCCGACAATGAATTTTCGCCTCAGCCAACCGGCATTGCTGATCGACATCAACCCGCTGACGGAGCTCGCCGGCATGCGCAAGTGCGGTCTTGATCGCGTGCGCATCGGGGCGCTGACGCGCTATCGGGAATTGGAACGCGATCCTGCGGTTGCGCCGATCCTGCCGCTTGTTGACGAGGCGTTGCCGCATATCGCTCACCCGCAAATCCGCAACCGCACGACCATCGGCGGCAACCTCGCGCATGCCGATCCGGCTTCGGAAATGCCGGCCATCATCCTCGCGCTCGGCGGCAGGCTGCGCGCCCAGTCGGTCAAGGGCGAGCGCTGGATCGCCGCGGCGGATTTTTTCACGGGCGCGCTCAGCACTGCGCTCGAGCCCGACGAGATGCTCGTTGAGGTGGAGCTGCCGACCGCCCCGTCACGGTCCGGCGCCTGCTTTATGGAGATGGCGCGCCGGCACGGCGATTTCGCGCTTGTCGGCGTCGCCTGCATGCTGCGGCTCGACGAAGATGGACGCTGCGGCGAGGCGAGGATCGGGCTTTGCAACGCCGGCGACACGCCCATGTTCGCCGCGCAGGCAAGCCAATCCCTCGTCGGCGGGAAGCTCGGTGCGGCCGAGATTGGCACTGCCGCAGCCCTCGTGCAGCGCGACATCGATCCTCCAGGCAATATCCACGCCAGCAAGGAATTCCAGCGGCATCTCGCCGGCGTGCTCACGGCCCGTGCCTTGGCGGCGGCAAACGAACGGGCGCGACGTGCACACTGAGACCCACGCCATAACGGTGACGGTGAACGGCACGCCGTACCGGCGCAGTGTCGAGGCGCGCACGCTGCTCAGCGATTTTCTGCGCCACGATCTTCTGTTGGCGGGAACTCACATCGGCTGCGAGCACGGCGTGTGTGGCGCCTGCACGGTGATCTTCGACGGCCTCGCCGTACGCTCGTGCCTGATGTTCGCCGCCCAGGCCGACGGCCATTCGATTGTGACCGTGGAGGGGCTGGCGGCGGACCGCCACCACCTGCACCCGCTGCAGCAAGCGATGCGCGACTGCCACGGCCTGCAATGCGGTTATTGCACGCCCGGGATTTTGATGACGATGAAAGCCTTCCTCGACGAGACGCCGGCGCCCGACGAAGCGCGTATCCGCGAGGCACTGTCTGGCAATCTTTGCCGGTGCACCGGCTATCAGCATATCGTGGACGCAGTGAAGCTGGCCGCCGACCGGATGCGCGGGTGATCGCCATGGTCACGCGAAATTTCGGCGCGCCGATCAGACGCAACGAGGACTCCCGGCTGTTGAGCGGCCAGGCGCTGTTCGTCGACGACGTGGAGCTTCCCGGCATGCTTTACGCCGCGTTCCTGCGCAGCAACGTCGCGCACGCCGTAATCCGGTCGATCGATGTTTCCGCCGCACGCGCGCGCGGGGGCGTCGTTGCCGTCTATACCGCAGCGGACCTCGGCGACTATTGGGCTCCGGGACCGCTGCTGGTGCCGCCGCCCCCGATCCCCGGCATCACTTTCAACCAGCGCACGCAGGTGCCGCTCGCCAAGCACAAAGTGCGCCACGTCGGCGAGCCGCTGGTCGTCGTCCTGGCGCAAAGCCGCTACCTCGCCGAGGATGCGCTTGCGGACATCGCGGTCGAGCTCGATCCGCTGCCCGCCGTTACCGATTTGGAGCAGGCACTGAGCGATGCGTCCGCGCGCGTGCACGACGACGTGCATGGCAACGTCGCCGCCCGCGTCCGCCAGAGCCGCGGCAGCTACGCGGCTGCCCGGGCGGCCGCCGATCATGTCATCTCCCGCCGCTTCCGCTATGACCACGGCGCGTCGTCGCCGATCGAGACCCGCGGCATCGTCGCCAGTTGGGACGCCCGCGCCGATCAGCTCACCGTCTGGGACACGACGCAGGCGCCGGTGTTCCTGCGCAACGGCCTCGCCGCCATGCTCGGGCTGAGCGAGCGCCAGGTGCGGGCGATCGCGCCCTTCGTCGGAGGGGGGTTCGGTCCGAAAATCATGCTGTTCTACCCCGAAGAAGTGGTGGTTCCGTGGGCGGCAAAAAAACTCAACCGTCCGGTCAAATGGATCGAGGACCGGCTCGAGCATTTCTTTGCCACCACCCAGGAGCGCGGCCAGACGCACGACGCCGAAATTGCTTTGACCCGTGACGGCCGCATCCTCGGCATCCGCGACGTATTCCTGCACGATACCGGGGCTTACAATCCTTACGGCCTCACTGTACCGATCAACAGCCAGTGCACCCTGCTCGGACCTTATGTGGTGCCGAGCTACGACAGTACGTTTACTGCGGTCTTCACCAACAAGCCGATCGTCACGCCCTACCGCGGCGCCGGGCGCCAGCACGGGGTGTTCGTGGTTGAGCGGCTCATCGACATCGCCGCTCATGACCTCAAGCTCGACCGCGCCGAGATCCGGCGGCGCAATTTCATTCCGCCGGATGCATTCCCCTACAACAACGAGATCATCTATCAGGACTTTGCGCCGCTGTCGTACGACAGCGGCAATTATGGGCCGATCCTTGACAAGGCCCTGGAGATGATCGGCTACGAGCACTTCCTCAAGGAGGAACAACCGCACCTGCGCGCGCAAGGCCATCACGTCGGCGTCGGCCTCGCTTGCTACGTCGAAGGCACAGGCATCGGCCCCTACGAAGGGGCCAAGGTCCAGGTGCAGGCGAACGGCAAGGTCAGCGTGGCGACCGGCATCGGCACCCAGGGCCAGGGGCATTTTACCAGTTTCGCGCAGATCGTCGCCGATCAGCTCGGCGTCGATGTGCGCGACATCGACGTCGTGACCGGCGACACCGATCAGTTCTATTGGGGCGCCGGCACCTTTGCCAGCCGCGGCGCGGTGGTGGCCGGCAATGCCGTCAACGAGGCCGCCAAGGTTGTGCGGCGGAAGATTCTAAAACTCGCCGCCGAGCATTTCGAATGTGCGGAGGACGATCTTGAAATTGCCGAAGGCGCGGTCTCCGTCGTCGGCGTGCCCGGGCAGGCGATCAAACTCGGCGCGCTGGCGCTCAAGGCCAATCCGATGCGCGGCGCGGTGCGTCCCGGCACCGAGCCGGGGCTCGAATCGACGCAATATTTCGGACCGCCCGGCGGCGCCACGGCGAGCGGCGCGCACGCCATGATCGTAGAGGTCGATCCGCAGACGTTCATGGTCAAGCTGCGCAAATATGTGATCGTCCACGATTGCGGCACTGTGATCAATCCGCTGATCCTCTCCGGCCAGATCCACGGCGGCGTCGCGCAGGGAATCGGCAACGCGTTCTACGAGCAACTCGTTTTCGACGAGGACGGGCAGTTGCTCAACGCCTCGCTCGCCGACTATCTGCTGCCGACCGCGCTTGAAGTGCCGCACATGGAAGTCGCGCATACGGAGACGCCGTCGCCGCTCAATCCGCTGGGGATCAAGGGCGCCGGCGAAGCCGGTGCCATCCCGGTGGGGCCGGCGTTCGCCCAGGCGGTCGAGGACGCGCTCGGTCTTCCGGATCGCGGCATCGAACTGAATGAGATTCCGCTCAGCCCGAACCGTCTGTTCGAGCTGGCGGGCAAATTGCGATGATCCTGATCACCGGCGCTGCCGGCAAGACCGGCAGGGCAGTGATCGCGGCGCTCGCCGCGCGGGGCGCCAGGATCCGTGCTTTGGTGCGGCGCGGCGAACAAGTCGCTGCGCTCGAAGCGCTCGGCGCCGCCGAGGCGGTAATCGGCGGCTTCGAAGATGCCGGCGCGCTTGCGCGCGCCGCCGCCGGTACGCGAGCGGTCTATCACATCTGTCCGAACGTCAGCCGCCACGAACTCGTCTTCGCCGCCGCCGTGATAGCCGCGGCGCAGGCGCACGGCGTCGAGCGCTTCGTCTATCATTCGGTGCTGCATCCGCAGATCGAGGCGATGCCGCATCATTGGCAGAAAATGCGGGTCGAGGAGATGCTGTTCGCTGCAGGCTTTGCGCTGACGGTGCTGCAGCCGGCCGCATACATGCAGAATATTCTTGGTGCCTGGCGCGGCATCAGCGGGGAAGGCGTATTCCGCGTTCCCTATCCGGTCGAAACCCGACTGAGCCTCGTCGATTTGGACGACGTCGCCGAAGCGGCGGCAGTGGTGCTGACGACCGACGGTCATGCCGGGGCCACCTACGAGCTGGTCGGCACGCCGGCATTAAGCCAGACCGAGGTCGCCGCTGCCATTGGCGCGGTTTTGGGACGCGATGTCGAGGCCGAAGCGGAAACCGTCGAAGCGTGGGAAGCGCGCGCCGCAAGCTTGGGCGATTACGAACGGACCGCGCTGGCTGCGATGTTCCGCTATTACGCCCGGCACGGACTCGCGGGCAATTCCAACACGCTGCGCTGGCTCCTCGGCCGAGCGCCGAACGACCTCGGGAAGTTTCTCATCCGCGCGGCGCGTTTTTCGGGCTGACGTGGCGCGCGGACGAGCAAGGCGCTCTCCGCCGAACACCGCGACCGGCGGCCTGAGGGTAGACGACTTAGGCGTCTATTATGTATCGTAAGACGATTGGTCGAGGAAAGCGGCTTCGGTAATGCGCTTGTCCTGCAAATTGGAAATTGATCCATCGAGCAAACAGGGGAGAAAGGCGTCATGGCAAAGGAAATCTTGTGCGGCTTCGGTGTCGATGTGGATGCGGTCGCGGGATGGCTCGGGTCCTACGGCGGCGAGGACTCGCCTGACGATATCTCGCGGGGCTTGTTCGCCGGCGAGGTCGGCAGCCTGCGGCTGCTGAAGCTGTTCGAGCGCGTTGGGATCAGGACGACGTGGTTCATTCCAGGGCATTCGATCGAGACCTTCCCGGAACAGATGAGGGCGGTCGCTCAGGCCGGACACGAGATCGGGATTCACGGCTACTCGCACGAAAACCCGATCGCCATGACCCCCGAGCAGGAAGAGGCGGTGCTCGACAAATGCATCGATCTGGTCACCAGGCTGCAAGGAAAGCGACCGACCGGCTATGTCGCGCCGTGGTGGGAATTCAGCGCGGTGAGCAACGAACTCCTGATCAAGAAAGGCATCAAATACGACCACAGCCTCATGCATAAGGATTTTCAGCCCTATTACGTGCGGGTCGGCGACAGTTGGACCAAGATCGACTATTCGAAAAAGCCGGAAAGCTGGATGAAGCCTCTGGTGCGCGGCCGCGAGACCGATCTCATCGAAATTCCGGCGAGCTGGCATCTCGACGATCTGCCGCCGATGATGTTCATCAAGAAGGCGCCGAACAGCCACGGCTTCGTCAGCCCCTATGCCATAGAGGAGATGTGGCGCGACCAGTTCGACTGGGTCTGTCGGGAATACGATTACGCCGTCTTTCCCATGACCATTCATCCGGACGTCTCCGGACGTCCTCATGTGCTGATGATGCTGGAGCGCCTCTACCATCACATGATACGTCATCCCGGCGTCCGCTTCTGCACGATGAACGAAATGGCGGATGACTTCGCCAAGCGCTACCCGAGAAAGAAATAGCGGAGCATCGGCATGTGCGGCATGTGCGGCGTTCTCGGCGGCCAAGGCGGCTGGACGCACTCGCAAGGAATGCCGTTCTTCGCCGAACGGGTGGCGCGCGGCGGCCGCAGCGTGCACATTGGCGGGCGTCGGACTGCCGCGCCCGAACGAATTTGCCCGCCGGCTTCCCGGCGCCGTCGGCCTGCAAGACGCAATTCCAAGTTGCCGACCGAACTTTCCGGAAGCCGCACGGCAGCTTGACTCCGGCCATCGGCGCGGGGAAGCTTGCTGCTTCGCGACATGGGGCTCGGAGACCCGTTCCGAGCCGACAGGGAGGAAGCCGTGCACCGCCTCGATAGCGGAGGCAGGTGCTTTAATCTGGCGCCGCTCTTGCATGTCACGTCGGACAACGAAAATCGAACACCGAAACCGAAGTTGGCACTGGCCAAAAAAGGAGCGGACAATGACCAGGAAACGAAGGAGCGGAAGTCATCCGATCACGCGGCGAAGACTGCTCAAAAGTGCGGCGGCAGGCGCCGGCGTTGCTGTCGGATCAGGCATGGTGAAGGGCTTCCCGACGGTCTGGGCGCAAAATCTCAAGAACATCAAGCTTATTCAGGTCGGCGGATCCTATTCGGCAATCATCGACATCGCACGGCAGGCGACAAAGGACCTCGGCTTCCAGGTGGAGATGCAGACGGCCGATCATGACGCGCTGATGAACCGTCTGGTCAACGAGCCGAAGACGATGGACATCGCTGACATCGAATTCTTCGCGCAGTACTATGTCGTCGGCCGCAACATCATCCAGCCGATTCCGCTCAGCAAATACAAGTGGTGGGATAAGACCGTCCCGATCTTCACCAAGGGCGAGTACCCGGACGGACGCAAGGTGTCGACGCAAGGCACCTTACCGTACAAGGTGCAATATCTCGAATCCAGGGATGCGAAGACTTTTGCCAAACATCCCACCGATCTTCTGAGCGGCATTCCCACGGTATTCAACGCCGATACGCTCGGCATGCGACCGGACCTCATCAAGCGGCCGATCGAGCACTGGAAGGAGCTGTTGAACCCGGAGTTCAAGGGCAAGACGGCTCTCGTCGCCGTGCCGTCGATCGGGATCATGGACGCCGCGATGGCCATCGAGTCGCGCGGAGACATCAAATACGGCGACAAGGGCAATATGACCAGGCCCGAGATCGACAAGACCATCGCTCTGCTCATCGCGGCCAAGAAGGCAGGACAATTCCGCGCGTTCTGGTCGACCTTCGACGAGTCGGTCAACCTCATGGCCTCGGGCGAGGTCGTGCTGCAGTCGATGTGGTCGCCGGCGGTGACCGCGGTGCGCTCGCGCGGCATCCCCTGCTACTACGTTCCGCTGAAAGAGGGCTATCGCGGCTGGGGTAGCAACATCGCGCCGATGGCGCATTTGAGTGGCCTCAAGCTCGATGCCGCATTCGAGTACCTTAACTGGTACAACTCGGGCTGGCAGGGCGCGTTCATCGCCAGGCAGGGCTACTACAGCTCCGTGCCCAGCAACGCCAAGAAATTTCTCGCCCCCTACGAATGGGCTTACTGGTACGAGGGCAAGCCGGCCACGCAGGACATTAAGGATCCTTACGGCCACATCATGGAGAAGGCGGGCCGCACGCGCGATGGCGGCAGCTTCTGGCAGCGCATGGGGAATATCGCCTGCTGGAACACCATCATGGACGAGGATCGTTACATGGTCCGCAAGTGGAACGAGTTCATTTCCGCCTGACCTTGCTTTCGCGTGCGGCGAGGCGCGTGTCGCCTCGCCGCCTTCCGCCGCCGAGACACGCCAGCCGTACAAATGAAGATCAACCAACAGACCGTGTCGTGGCTGCAGGTGGCGCCGCTGACCCTGGTCCTGGTCGTGTTTTTCGGGGTGCCGATGCTGCTGGTCGGCGCAGTGAGCTTCTTCGACTACCAGCGCTGGCACATCGTCCCGACCTTCATCCTCGACAACTATGTCGAACTGTTCCAGTCGGGCCTCACTTTGCGGCTCTACTTGACTGCGATCAAATATGTGGTGATCGTCTGGGCCGTCACGCTCGCCATCGGTTTCACGGTGGCGTACTTTCTGGTCTTCCACGTCAGAACCTTGACTTGGCAGATCGGCCTGTTCTTGATCTGCACGGTGCCGTTCTGGACCTCGAACATCATCCGGATGATTTCGTGGATTCCCTTCCTCGGCCGGCACGGCGTGTTCAACGACGGCCTGATGAGGCTGGGGATCATTCATCAGCCGCTGTCGTTCCTGCTGTTCTCCGACTTCGCGGTGATCGTCGCCTACGTCCATCTCAATACGCTGTTCATGATCGTGCCGATCTTCAACTCAATGGCCAGGATCGATCGCGGCGTCATGGAGGCCGCCTATGACGCCGGCGCCAGCCGCTGGCGGGTCATCTCGGAAGTCGTGCTGCCGCTGTCGAAAACTGGCATTGCCCTTGGAACCATCTTCGTCATTACGCTGGTGATGGGCGATTTCTTCGTCGTCAAGATCATGAGCGGCGGCCAGAGCGCGACCGTGGTCTCCGCGCTGTCGACTGAAATCTCCAGCCTGCAATATCCGCCGGCGGCGGCAAGCGCCGTGGTTCTGGTCGTGATTGTGGCGCTGATGGTTTCGGCGATCCTGCGTTTGGTCGACGTGCGCCGGGAATTGACCGGCTGAGAGAGGATAACGATGCGCGGCACAGCGAACGAGCGGCGGCCCTGGACGTTCTACGCCCTGGCGGCGTTCTTTGTGCTGTTCGTTCTCTTTCTCTATGGTCCGATGATCGTCATCTATGTCCTGTCCTTCCAGGGACCGAATGGCGGCCTGACGTTTCCCTTGAACGGCGTCTCGCTGCACTGGTTCCATGCGCTAATCGCGCAAGAGCGTACCGGCGACATCGCCGGCGCTTTCCGCCGCTCAATCGGCCTTGCAGCCATGGTAACCATATTCACCGTCGTGTTTTCGGTCATGGCGGGGCTCGCTTTCCGCCGACGTTTCGCCGGCGCCAGTATGGTGTTCTACATGGCGATCGCCAGCCTGATCATGCCGGGCCTGTTTGTCAGCTTGGGCATCGGCCTCGTCTTTCAGTCCCTCAATATGCAGCCGACCTGGTACGGTTCGGCGCTTGGCGCGCAGTTGACCTGGACGCTGCCCTACGGCCTCTTGATCATGTTCGCGGTGCTGGGGCGTTTCAATCGCGCCTACGAGGAAGCCGCGAGCGATCTCGGCGCCAGCAACTGGCAGCGGCTGTTGTACGTGACTTTGCCGATCGTGCTGCCGGGCATAATCGGCGTTGCCCTGTTCGGCTTCACGCTGTCCTATGATGAGTTTCCGCGGACGGTTCTGACCGCCGGAAGCACCAATACGCTGCCGCTCGAAATCTGGGCGATGACGACCAACGTCACCTCGCCGGCGCTGTTCGCGGTGGGCACCGTAACCACGGTCATATCGTTCATCGTGATCGCCGTAGCGCTGACGTCGATCGCCTTGATCCAGCGCCGCCGCGCGCGGCGCGCCGGGAAGGCAAATGAAAGTACCACGGTGAGCTGAATGGCGTCGGATAGCAGAAACGGCGAAATCGAGCTTGTTTCCGTAACCAAGCGCTTCGGCGACACAGTGGCGGTTGATTCGGTGAGCTTGCGCATTCCCCATGGCGCCTATTGCTGCCTGCTCGGACCGAGCGGCTGCGGCAAGACCACGATCCTGCGCATGATCGCCGGTCATGAAACGCCGAGCCAGGGCGACATTCGCATCGGTGGCGAATCGGTCGTGGGACGGCCGCCGGTGCGGCGCGGCACGGCCATGATGTTCCAGGCCTACGCGCTGTTTCCGCATCTGAGCGTGCTCGACAATGTCGCATTCTCGCTCAAGATGCGCGGCGTCGATCGCGCGGCGCGCCAGAAGCAGGCGCGGGAATTGCTCAGCAAGGTCAGGCTCGAGCAATTCGCCGAACGCATGCCGGCGCAATTGTCCGGTGGCCAGCAGCAGCGCGTGGCACTGGCGCGCGCCTTGATCACCAACCCGCGTGTGCTGTTATTGGACGAGCCGCTTTCGGCGCTGGACGAATATCTGCGCCTGCGCATGCGCGGCGAATTGCGCCGCATGCAGAAGCAGCTCGGCATCACCTTCGTGCACGTCACTCACACCCAGCTCGAAGCGATCGCCGTAGCCGACATTCTGGTGGTGATGGAACAGGGCCGGATCGAGCAGGCGGCTTCGCCGAACGCCATCTTCGATACGCCGCGCACGGCCTACGTAGCCCGCTTCGTCGGCGGTCAGAATGTGCTGTCCGGCAAGGTCGAGAGCGTGGCAGACGGGATAGCGACCGTGCGCGCCAGCGACGGCGCCCGGTTCACCGTGCCGCTGCGCGGCGCGAAGCCCGCACCGGGATCGCAGCTTTTCCTCTCGATCCGCCGCGACCGGATCGAGGTCGCCAAGACCGGGAGCGATTCCGCCGTCGCGGACGAAGTCAACATGGTTCGCGGCCAAATCCATTCGATCGAATATCAAGGCTCTTACGCCAAAGTGACGATCGATCTCGCGCGGGCGGAAGAGTTCGTGGCCAACTTATCGGATATCGAATTCGGTCGCACGCCGCTAGAGATCGGCGATCACGTGTTGGCGCGATGGTCGACCGCCGACGTGTGTCTGCTGGAAGGCGCGGATGGCGCCGACCAGAAGGCCTATGCCGATGCGGAGCTGATGGGAGGATAACGAGGGCCTGCATCCAGCGCCGGATTGTTGCTGGCGTCTTCCGGCGTCGCGGCCGTCTTTGATCATGCCGACCGTCGGAAGGGGTGATCCGTGTTGGATGTCACATTATGACTCCCTGACGCACTTGGGGCGTGCTTGGGGCGTGCTTGGGGCGGTGGTCATCTTTAATGAAAGCCAGTATCACGCGATGATGGCGCGAATTACTTGCGCCAAACTACCGAGGCTGGGCCGCTTTGAGGAGGCATGGCGAATCGATGCATAACCGGCACGCCGATGCCTAACACCTTCCCGTCCGCCGGATCTGAACCTGTAGCCCCGCTGTTGCGTGCCGCAGGCATCAGCAAGCGTTACGGAAACTGCATTGCCAACGACGCCATCCATCTCGATGTCTATCCAGGCGAAATCCACGCCATTCTCGGCGAGAACGGCGCCGGCAAGTCGACGCTGGTCAAGGTGATCTACGGCCTCATTCAGCCCAACGCCGGTGAACTGCGCTTCATGGGGCGAAGGATCGTCCTCGCCGGTCCGGCGGCGGCGCGTGCGCTCGGCATCGCCATGGTGTTTCAACACTTCTCGCTGTTCGAGAATCTCACAGTTGCGGAGAACGTTGCGCTCGGCCTGCCGCTCCCCGAACCGTTCGCTGCGATCTGCGCACGGCTGGCGAAAACCGCGCTCGCCTATGGCCTGCCGCTCGATCCCAGGCGCGAGGTCTGGCGGCTTTCCGTCGGCGAGCGCCAGCGCATCGAAATTGTTCGCGCGCTCATGCAAAATCCGAAATTGCTCATCCTCGACGAACCGACCGCGGTGCTTACGCCGCAGGAGGCCGATCAGCTCTTCGTCGTGCTCAATCGCCTCAAGAACGAGGGGCGGAGCATTCTTTACATCAGCCACAAACTCGATGAGGTGCAGAGACTTTGCGACACTGCTACCGTCCTGCGCGCCGGCAAGAAGGTGGCGACCTGCGATCCGCGCCGGGAGACCGCCGCGTCCCTTGCCCGCATGATGGTCGGCGCCGATGTCGATCGGGTGAAAGCGAGTCGTGCCCGCGGCGCGTCGGTACCGCGGCTCGTCATCGACAGACTTTCGCTCTCTGCCGACGGGCCGCACGAGGGGCGGCTTAAGGAGGTGTCGCTCAAGGTATGCGGCGGCGAGATCGTGGGCATCGCGGGCGTGGCCGGCAATGGGCAGGACGAGCTCTTTGCGGCGCTCTCCGGGGAGCGCCTGGCGGCGAATGCCGAAACCATCCTCATCGACGGTCGAGCCGCCGGCCTATTTGGCGTCACCGAACGCCGCCGTCTGGGCGCCGCTTTCGTGCCGGAGGAACGTCTCGGTCGGGGCGCTGTGCCGCGCATGAAGTTATCGGAAAATGCCTTGCTCACCGGTCACGTGGCGAGCGGCATGGTCAAGCGCGGCTTCATCGACAAACGAGAGACCCTCGCCGCCGCCGACCGCATCGCTGCGACCTTCGACGTGCGCAAGGCCAAACGCGATCCGGAAGCGGCGAGCCTCTCCGGCGGCAATTTGCAGAAATTCATGGTCGGCCGGGAAATCCTGCGCGAGCCCGGATTCCTCGTCGTCAGCCAGCCGACCTGGGGGGTCGATGCCGGCGCGGCGGCGACCATTCGTCAGGCGCTGATCGATCTGGCCGGTCGCGGCACCGCGGTTTTGGTGATCAGTCAGGACCTCGACGAACTTGCCGAGATTTCCGACCGCATCGCAGTGATATTTGACGGCAACCTGTCAGCCCCGCTCGCGGCCAGCGCGGCGAGCCGCGAAATCCTGGGATTGCTGATGGGGGGCGCCGCGATCGAACCGCGCGCCTGCCCGCAAGAGGAAAAGCATGCGGTTGATGCTTGAACCGCGCGCGGAACGTTCGGCTTTAATCGCCGTCGCCGCGCCGCTCATCGCGATCGCGCTTTCGCTCGTCACCGCCGTGATCCTGTTCGCGGTGATGGGGAAAAACCCGATCGTCGCACTCGACGTGTATTTCGTCGCGCCGCTGACCGACCCCTATTCGCTTGGCGAAATCGCCGTCAAGGCGACGCCTCTGGTCATGGTCGCGGTCGGACTTTCCCTCTGTTACGTCGCCAATATTTGGAACATCGGCGCCGAGGGACAGTTCCTGGCCGGCGCCGTCGCCGGAAGCTGGATTGCGGTGTCAACCAACGGCAGCGGCGCCGGTCACTGGGTGCTGCCGGCGATGCTGCTCCTCGGCGCCCTCGGCGGCGCGCTCTACGCTCTGATCCCGGCGATCTGCAAGGTGCGTTTCGGCGCCAGCGAAATCCTTACCAGCCTGATGCTGGTTTATGTCGCCAATCTTGGCCTCGACTATCTGGTCCGCGGCCCCTGGCGCGACCCCCATGGCCTGAATTTCCCGATGACGGCGGACTTCGATCCGGTCGCCACCGTGCCGACACTGTTCGACGGCAGCCGCGTGCATGCCGGTTCGATTGCGGCGCTTGTCGTCGTCATGCTCGCTGCTGTGTTCCTGGGGCGAACGATCATGGGGTTTGAAATCCGGCTTGTCGGCGCCGCGCCGCGGGCGGCGCGCTTTTCCGGCTTCAACGCCGAGCGACTCGTCCTCTTCACCTTTGCCATTTCCGGCGCGCTCGCCGGCCTCGCCGGCATCGTCGAAGTGGCGGGCCCTGTGGGGCATTTGCAACCGGGAATCTCGCCCGGCTACGGCTTCACCGCCATCATCGTCGCCTTCCTCGGCCGGCTCAATCCGGTCGGCATATTGATCGCCGGACTGTTCCTTGCGCTCACCTTCATCGGCGGCGAGGGCGCGCAAATCGCCATGAAGGTCCCGCTCGACCTCACCAAGGTATTTCAGGGAATCCTGTTGTTCTATGTGCTTGCGTGCGACTCCCTCATCGTTCACCGCATCCGTTTCGTCGGCATGACACGAAAGCCCGCGCATGCTGCTCCTTGAAGCCGTCATCGTGTCGGTGATCGCCGCCTCGACGCCGCTTCTCCTGGCGGCGTCGGGCGAGCTCATCGTGGAGCGCGCTGGTGTGCTCAACCTCGGGGTGGAAGGGATGATGATCATGGGCGCCGCCTGCGGGTTCGCCGGCGCCTACCTGACGGGGTCGATCCTGATCGGCGCCCTCTGCGGCATCGCCGCCGGCGCGGCCATGTCCGCGATCTTTGCGACGCTGACGCTCGGGCTCGCGGTCAATCAGGTGGCGACGGGTCTCGCCCTCACGATCCTCGGGGTCGGGCTCTCCGGACTGATCGGCGCGGGCTTTGTCGGCCAGAAGATTGTGCCGGCCGCACACCTTTATCTGCCGGTTCTCACCGACCTGCCCTTTGTCGGCCGTATCCTGTTTGGGCAAGATGCGTTCGTTTACATGTCGATTGCGCTCATCATCGCAATCCGGCTGTTTCTGTTTCGCACGCGGCTCGGCCTGGTGTTGCGCGCCGTTGGCGACAATCACGCCTCCGCCTACGCGCTCGGCTATCCGGTGCTCCGGATCCGCCTCTGCGCGGTGCTGTTTGGCGGCGCCTGCGCCGGCCTCGGCGGCGCCTATCTGCCGCTCGCCTACACGCCGTTTTTCGTTTCGGAGATGACCGCGGGACGCGGCTGGATCGCGCTCGCTCTGGTGGTATTCGCCTCCTGGCGGCCGGGCCGGCTCTTTGGCGGCGCCTACCTCTTCGGCGCTGTGACCATCCTTCAGTTGCACACCCAGGCGTTGGGCCTGGATATCCCGTCGCAGTTGATGTCGTCGCTGCCCTATCTTGCCACCGTCGTGGTTCTGGTGTTGATTTCCCGCACGCGCGGTGCCGCCGGCTCCGCTGCGCCTGCCTGCCTGGGTTTGGTCTTCGTACCCGACCGCTGAAGCGTTCTTCGCGTGCTTTTCGCGCGCGGATAAAACCGAACAGATGCCTCGAAACCACGCTCTCTTCTGAAACCGGAGTGATCGATGAACAGACGGATGATCGTTGTCGCCGCGGCCGCGCTTGCGCTCGCCGCCTCCGCGTCTTGCGCTTCGGCCGCCGACAAGCTGAAAGTCGGTTTCATCTACCTCGGCCCGATCGGCGATTTCGGCTGGACCTATCAGCACGAGGCCGCACGCCAGGCGCTGGTGAAAGCGCTTGGCGATAAGGTTGACACCACCTACCTCGAAAACGTCAACGAGGGCCCGGACGCCGAACGCGCCATCGAGCAGCTCGCGCGCACCGGCCACCGGCTCATCTTCACCACGTCGTTCGGCTTCATGAACGCCACGATGAAGGTGGCGAAAAGATATCCCAAGGTGTTCTTCGAGCATGCCACGGGCTTCAAGCGGGCGCCGAACGTGAGCACCTATTCCGGCCGTTTCTATGAAGGCCGCTACATTCAAGGCATGATCGCGGCCAAGATGTCGAAGTCGGGCGTGCTCGGCTATGTCGCCTCGTTCCCGATTCCGGAGGTCATCTCCGGCATCAACGCGACCATGCTCGGCGCCCAGACGGTAAATCCCCACATCAAAGTCAAGATCATCTGGGTCAATACCTGGTTCGATCCGGGCAAGGAAGCCGATGCCGCCAAGGCCCTCGCCGACCAGGGCTGCGACGTGCTGATGCAGCATACCGATTCGCCGGCGGCCATGCAGATCGCCGCCCAGCGCGGCATCTACGCCTTTGGCCAGGACTCCGACATGATCAAGTTCGGTCCGAAGAGCCAGCTCACCGCCATCATCGACAATTGGGGGCCCTACTACATCCGGCGCACCAAGGACGTGCTGGACGGCACCTGGAAGTCCGAAGACACCTGGGGCGGCCTCAAGTCCAAGATGGTGGTCATGGCGCCCTACACCAACATGCCCGACGACGTGAAGGAGCTGGCGGCGAAAACCGAAGCCGCGATCAAGGCCGGCACCCTGCATCCCTTCAAGTGCCCGATTGTCGATCAGGGCGGCAAGACGGTCGAATGCAAGGGCGGCACCCATCTCTCCGACAGCCAGATTCTCAGCATGAATTTTTACGTCAAAGGGGTGAGCGAGCGGATTCCAGGAAAGTGATCTTCCGGATGACCGTAAAGCGAAGGAAAATTTGGCGCCGCCTGCCGCGTGTCGAGTGATGCGGTTTCCGGTTGATTGCCTCGGGACACTCTTGGCGACCGACGGCGCCAGCGACCAAAGAGCTGGCGAGCCAATCGCTCGGAAACCGTATGACGCCTTGATGCCGTTCCCGGATCTCATTTCGTTCGATCCGGGCGACAAAACGAAAGCAAAAGACAAAGAAGATGAAAAGCAGGGTGGGCGAAGGCGCGTTAGCGCCGTGCCCACGCCGGTGCATCGTGTCATCGTGCAAGCTTCTTCCGCGTGGGCTTCGCTCCGCCTTTGCTCCTTTGCGTTTCGGCGGACAACTCGCTCAGCCCACCCTACAAACTACAAACTACAAACTACGATAACGAAAGAAGAAAGGGAAGCGGAACGCCGGCAGACGCATTTTTGTTTCATGCCCGCACCAGCGGGTGCGGGGCGCGCTACGGAAAGGGCGGCTTGCGCCGCCCTCCGCTGCGGGCGCGCTCGCCTGCCGGCGTTCCACCGCGGCT
>JAKAPE010000344.1 GCA_021811945.1 Pseudomonadota bacterium
GAGCTTTGCCAGATGTTGCGTCTCGCCAACCGGCGGGCGGAAACGCTAGGCCTGCTCGATCGCAAGCAACTCGAACTGGCGCGGGCGCTCGCCACTGGACCGCAGGTGCTGCTGCTCGACGAGATCGGGGGCGGGCTCACCGACGAGGAGGCCAACAGCATGGTGGACACCGTTCTGGAACTGCGCCGCCGCGGCCTTGCGATTGTCTGGATCGAGCATATCGTGCATGTCCTCGTCCGCGTGGTGGAGCGACTGGTCTGCATGGACGCCGGGCGCATCATCGCGGACGGCAAGCCCGAAGCGGTTATCGCCGATGCTGCCGTGATCGACGCCTATGTCGGCGGCAGGAGCTCCTGATGGCCCTTCTCGGCGTCGAACGATTGGACGCGCGCCACGGCCTCTTGCAGGCGGTGCGCGGCGTCAGCTTCGAAGTCGCCCAAGGCGAGACCCTGGCGCTGGTCGGGGCGAACGGGGCGGGAAAGACCACCTTGCTGCGCACGATCGCCGGCGCGCATAAACCGGCCGGCGGCCGCATCCTGTTCGAGGGCATCGACGTCACCGCCATTCCCGCCTATGCGCGGCTGCGTGCCGGCATTGCGCTCGTCCCCGAGGGTCGCCGACTCTTTACCGAGATGACGGTCAAGGAAAATCTGCTGGTGGCTGGCGCCTGCGGCCGCGTCGGACCGTGGAATCTCGACACCGTGGTCGAAGCGTTTCCTCTGCTGCGCCGGCGGCTTGCGAGCCGCGCCGGCAATCTCTCCGGCGGCGAGCAGCAGGCGACGGCGATCGGCCGCGCCTTGATGACCAATCCCAGATTGCTGCTGCTCGACGAGGTATCGCTCGGGCTCGCCCCGATCGCGGTCGAGGCGGTCTATCGGTCGCTTGAAGCGCTGATTGCCGGCGGCGCCACCATCGTTCTCGTGGAACAGGACATCAACCGCGCGCTCGCCGTCGCCACGCGCGTCGCCTGCATGCTGGAAGGCCGCATCATCCTTGAAGGCCGCGCCAAGGAGATGACGCGCGAGCAGGTCACCGAGGCTTATTTCGGCTTGGGGCGGGCGCGACGGGCAGCACCATGATCTGGGTCTCGCAGCTCATCAACGGCGTCCTGCTCGGCGGCTATTACGCGCTGCTCGCCTGCGGTCTCTCGTTCATGTTCGGGGTGATGCGGATCATCAATCTCGCCCACGGCGATCTCGCCATCCTGGCCGCTTGCGTCGCCTTTTTCATGGCCGATTCGGCGGGCATTTCGCCGTTCGTGGCCTTCATAGGCGTGTTGCCGCTCATGGCCGTCGTCGGCTGGCTGTTGCAGCGCGGCATGCTCGAACGCAGCCTGCGCGCCGGCATACTGGTGCCGCTGCTCACGACCTTCGGCCTCGCCATCGTCGTCGAGAACGGCCTGTTCGAATGGCTCGGCGCCGATACGCGTTCGCTCGCGCCCGACATCGGCGATTTTGCCTTTGACAGTTGGGCAGTGACCGGCAACATCTATATCGGTTGGCTCGCCGCGCTAATCTTCGCGGTAGCCGTTGCCTTGCTCGGCGGATTGAAGCTCTTTCTGACCCACACCTCGCTCGGTCGGGCAATCCGGGCGACCGCCGAGGATCCCGATACTGCGGAACTGGTCGGCATCAATGCGCGATCGGTCTATGCGACAGCGGCGGCAATTGCCGTCGCCACCGCCGGGCTCGCGGGCATCTTTCTCGCCATGCGCGAGACCTTCACGCCGTATTCCGGCCCAACGCAGCTTATTTTCGCCTTCGAGGCGGTGGTGATCGGCGGCATCGGCTCACTGTCGGGAACGCTCATCGGCGGCATCGTGCTCGGTGTCGCCCAGACCTTCGGCGCCCAGATCAATCCGCAAGGCTTTCTCATTGCCGGCCATGTGGTATTCCTGGCGGTGCTCGCCGGGCGTTTGGTTTTTGCCGCAGTGCGCACCCGCGGCGGTTTTCACGGACTTTTTGCCCGCCGGTCATGAGCAAGGATTCCAGTTTTGTCGTGGAGCGCTGGACCCGGCTGTCGGCTCTTTCAAGCGCCGCCGCCGCGGTGCTTCTGGTCGTGCTGGCGCTGGGGCCATGGCTGTTCGCCGCCAACGTTGTCGACAGTTTCACGACGCTGTTCGTCTATCTGATCCTGGCGGTGATGTGGAATGCGCTCGCCGGCTATGCCGGCCTTGTTTCGGTCGGGCAGCAGGCCTTCTTCGGGCTCGGCGCCTATTTCGCCATCCTTCTGTCCTATTACGGCGTCGAGGTCTATCTCGCACTGCTGTTCGGAGCGGCCATCGCCGGCCTCCTGTCGGTTCCGGTCTCGCTGTTAATGCTGCGGCTGCGCGGCGGCGAGTTCGCGATCGCCACGTGGGTCGTTGCCGAGCTCGCGCATCTTCTGGTGGCGCTCGATCCGCTGATCAACGGCGAAACCGGCGTCTCGCTGATCGCGCTCAACGCCTTCGACCCCGACGACCGTCGTGCCTACAATTACTGGATGGCGCTCGCTGCCATGGTGGTATTGCTGGCGCTGGTGTTTGCGCTCCTGCGCGGCCGGGTCGGCGCGTCGGTGCAGGCGATCCGCGACGATGAGGACGCCGCCGAATCGGTCGGCGTCGGCGTACTCGCCGGCAAACGTGCCATTTTCTTTCTCGCCGCCTTCGGCTGCGCGCTGGCCGGAACGCTGTGGCTGGCGACGCTGATCTCGTTCCAGCCGCAAAGCTATTTCGGCGTCCAGTGGACCGCCTACATGATCTTCATGGTGCTGGCCGGCGGTCTCGGCACTTTCGAAGGACCGATCCTCGGCGCCGTGATTTTCTTCCTGATCGAATATTTCTTCGGCCAGACCGGGGTGTGGTATCTGGCTGGCCTCGGCGCCGCGGCGATCGTCTTCGCGCTGTTCCTGCCGCGCGGTCTGTGGGGCACGATCGAGGACAAGCTTGGAATTCGGCTGCTTCCCGTCGGATACAGACTGCGGCTCTTGCGGCCGGACATGGACACAGACGTTCCCGGCTCACCCGCGCAGAACGCAGCGGTTCTGCCGTCCCAGGAAAACGCGAAGGCGGCGATCAAGTAATACCGGCCGTAATTAGAAATGACTCATCACCTGTTCACCGTCGTCCTGAGGTGCGAGCCAGAAGCGCGTTTACGCGCGTCTTCGACGCGCTATGGCGAGCCTCGAAGGATGCGGCCCGGGCGCCAATCGAAATCGGCTTCGCCGATTTCGAAAATGTTTAGTGCTCAAGTCGGCAACAGCCGACTTGGGGGCCGTGGCCCCTTCGAGGGCCGCTTCGCGGCCACCTCGGGGTGACGGAAAATAGGTTGGTGTTTATTGCCGCTGGTATAACATCAAGCCGAAACCGCTGACGTGTCGCCGCGCCGGCGACAGGCGCCGACGCGACAGCAGGTCATAATTTGAATTGCGAATATTGCGGAATTACGAGCTGCGGAAATTACGGAAATTACCGCGACAGCGGGCTTAATGGCATTACGGTGATACTCATTTGACGCCACGTGCAAGATTTGACGCCACGTGCAAGCAAGAGACGAACGGCACTGCGGCGCCCACGATAGCTCCTGATCGTTCATCGGACATTGTCGCCAACCGCGGTGCAATCTGACATCGTCGCATTTTCGACGCATTGCGTGCGGAATGTCGCCTGGGGTCTGTGCCAAGTAGCACGAAGGGGCGTACGTGTCGGCACGTTGGGGAATGATGCGGAAACTTGCGGTCCGCTACGCCGCCGCGGTCGTTATCGGTATCGCCATCGCCATCGCGGTGCTGTTGATCCCGCGCATCGAATCCTCCCTGATCCAGCGCTGGTCAGAGCGCGACGTCAAGATGCGCGCGCTGTTGGCGTTCAATGCCTCGGTCGGCGAGTTCACGGCTCTGCTCAACAAGCATGACTCCTCGGCAATAGTAGAGCTGTTAAC
>JAKAPE010000063.1 GCA_021811945.1 Pseudomonadota bacterium
GCTTGGACAACGCAAGTGCGTTGCCCACATGCCCACGGTCTCAGCAGCAGCAGGCAGACGATCGAAAATGGGCCAAAAGTACCCACACGATTCCCTGAAGACCCTTTTTTGTTTTTCTCATCGCTTGGATGCGTTCGTAATCGAAACCGTTCATGGCTTCCTGCCCATGTGTTTGCCTTGAGGTGCCAAGGCGACAACTAGCACCATCTGGATGCGTTGGCGCTGCGCCGCCGGTATCTTCCACCGCAGCGCAGTCCTCAGCCGCCGCACCTCGGCTTTGCTGCATTTGACCATCTGGTCCCCGCCAAAGCGGCCGGCGCCGGCGAGATGTTGAACATCCATGATCTCAAGGCGGCCTACGAGAAAGCGATCGGGCACGCCACCAGCGACAGCACGGTCTACAACCTGCTGCACCGACACGGCTGGCGCAAGCTGATGCCGCGCCGGTTTCACCCCAAGCGCGACCTCGCGGCACAGAATGCTTTTAAAAACGGCTTGCGTGATGCTGTGAGGAAGGCGCGGCGGGCCGCCGCTCGGCGCGGACGGCGGCTGCGCATCGTGTCCGCCGACGAAGCGCGCTTCGGCCGCATCAATCGCATTCGCCCATGCTGGGCACCGATCGGCATGCGGCCCGAAGTGGCCGCCCAACTCATCCGCGAATACATCAACTACTTGTACGGCGCAGTACCGGGTCACCGGGCATCGAGCTCGGCCGCTCGATCACGAGCGATGCACGGCCCGAGTGGGCTCGGCAGATCAGCTATGGGGACAGCAAGGGAAAAGGCTGGATGGCCGCTGGTCGGATGTCTCTGAAGAGATTGAGACCCGCCGGACACCCACTGCTGGCGCTTCCGACCGAAGGCTCAATGATATCAATGCGCCGAACGCTACGGCCGCCAAAGCCCTCCCTTGCCTGTGTTGCTTCAGTGTGATAACTATACGCCGTAACGGAGCCGCGTGACCCAACCCTCGATGTGCTTCTCGACCTCGACGGGCAGGTTCTCGTGGTGGACCCGGAGGGCGGCCACTGGGTCCGGTTCGTGGTGACGCGGGTGTCGGCGTCGTCGGAGAAGCCGCACGGCATCGACTACTCGCTCACGCTGCACGGGCCGGACGGCGAGCGACTGGTCGGCTTCGATAATGCTCATCCGGTCGGCCGACAGAGGCGTGGCACGCAGCAGGACTATCGCCATGCCCCAGTCAAGCCGGGGCACCAGCGGAGCATCCGGCCCTACGAGTACCGGGACGCGGCGACTCTGCTTGCCGACTTCTGGGCGACCGTGGACGCAATGTTGCGCGAGAGAGGAGTGATCCCATGACCTCGCCCTGTCTCGCCAGGATGGCGCCGGTCTGAATGGTCGCGCACATATAATCGAGCCGGCCGGCGATCAGGTCCTGTTGCGCTGGCCCTTCGCCGCGACACGGCACGTGGGCGACCTGGACGCTCATCGCCATGTTGAGCAGCACGCAGAGCAGATGCGTGCCGGAGCCGACTCCGGCCGAGCCGAACCGCATGGTGCTCTGGTGCGCTTTCACGCAGGCGACGAATTCCTGCAGATTGTTGACCGGCAGGTCCTTGCGGGCGATCAAAATGCGCGGCGATTCGGTGGCGAGCGCAACCGGCGTGAAGTCGGTGACGGAATTGTAGAGCGGCTTTTTGTAATGTCCCTGTTTTTAGGCGCTTAGCGACCGGGCATCGAAAAGAAATTTTCGATGTTTATGCGGCGATGCCAAGCTCGTGGAACACGCCTCGCATAGCTGACCGAACGGCGTCGTAATGGGCGTCAAGTGGTCTCGGGTTTTGTGCGCCTCGGCGCCGTCTTTGTCCCTGGGCGGCAGCGCTGTTGGAACTGTTGACGCTCAGGGGCCGCATCGTCACCGCCGACGCGATGAGTTGCCAACGCAAGATCGCCCAGCAAGCGATCGGTCAAGGCGGCGATTACGTGCTGGCGCTCAAGGGCAACCAGGAGACCCTGCACGACGATGTGCGCCGTTTTCTCGACGATCCGGCGACCCCGCTGACCGGCGCAACCGACACCGACAAGGACCACGGCCGCATCGAGACTCACACGGCCGCGCTCTCCACCGATATCGCTTGGCTGCAGCAAAGCCACGATTGGCCGGGCCTTGCGGCCATCGGCAAAATCACCGCCAGCCGCGAGATCAACGGCAAAACCACGGTCGAGACGCGCTGCTATCTGCTCAGCCGCGCCTTCACGCCTGCGCCCTGCAATCGAGCATCGCGCCGGTGGCGTCGAATTAAGGTCCGACAAACCGCAAGCCTGCAAGCGTGCCGCCCGGGCGCCGCCCGATCGAGCCGTCGTCGGAACGGAGCCCAGATCAATGCATTGCTCGTCCGCCGTCCACGTTGATGGTTTGGCCGGTGATAAAATCGCTTGCCGGGGACGAGAGGAACATCACCGCACCGACCAGATCATCGGGGACTTGTGCGCGTGGCAGTGCCCGCCCTTCTGCCGCCGTAGCGAGGTAGTTGTGGGAGGTGGAGCCGACTTGGCTATCGCTTAGCGTCAGACCGGGAGTCACGGCGTTGACAGTGATGCCAAATTCGCCGACCTCACGCGCCAAGGCGCGGGTAAAACCGATCACTCCCGCCTTCGACGTTGTGTAGTGCAGCCGGTACGGGATGCCCTCCCAGACGCGGCTGGAGGAGATGTTGACGATTTTGCCGCGACCGCGCGCCCGCATCGCCGGGAAAACCGCACGACAGCACAGAAACATGCCGCGCAGGTTGACTGCCATCACGCGATCCCATTCCTCCAGCGGAATTTCCAGCCAAGAGCGCCGCGGCAGTGCGCTCATCAGCGACGCATTGTTTACCAGGACGTCGATGCCGCCGAAGTGGGTATGCGCCGCGCCCGCAATTGCCTGAGCCGAATCTGGATCGCTGATGTCGGTTTCAATTCCGACTGCCTCGCCGCCGGCGCCGCGGATCTGGTCTGCCACCGCCTCGACCGCCATTCCGTCGATGTCGGCCGCCAGTACCCGGGCTCCCGCCCGAGCGAATTCCGAAGCATAGACCTTGCCGATGCCTTTGCCCGCGCCGGTGATGATGACGATACGGCCTTGCAGATCGAAACGGGCATTGCTCACTCTGTGTCCTCCTGCGATAGGCCATAAATTTCGGCAGCCGCTTCTCGGCTGACATAACCGTTGTGCACATCGTCGCGAACCGCCTCCGGAGCACGCTCGCGCGGCGGACCGAAACCGGCGCCGCCGCTGCGCTCAAAACGAATAATGTCGCCAGCGTTTAACTGTCGCGTCTCCAACGTATCGAGTTCTTGGCTATCGCTGCGGTGAGGATTGAGAATCACGCGCGACGGCCGCGGGCTTAAGCCTCCGCCGTTTCCGCATGCGACAAACCGGTGATTGGATGAACGCACCGTCAGCACGCAGTCTTCAAGCATCTCGAACTCGCGCGCATAGCCGAGCCCGCCGCGGTACCGGCCCGCTCCCGCGGAGTCGCGGATTAGCTCGAATGCGCGTACCCGCAGCGGATATTCGCTTTCGAAGATTTCCACCGGCGCGCCGGGGGTAAAATGATTCATGGCCATGACGATCGCCGCGCCATCATGCCGGCTGGTGCCGCCGAGGGACGTGTTGAGCAGTTCATAGAGTACGGCAGGTTTGCCGCTGCGAGCTTTCCGGTAGCCGATACTCACGGCACCCGAACCGAGGCCGGAGGGAGCGACGGCGCGTCGGGAGTCGAGTTGGCTCAGGGCGGAGAGCACCGTATTGTAGACAAGGTGAGCGGTGGGAAACTACAGGTTAACGGTTGCCGGATGGCGGGGATTGACGACGAGGCCTTCCGGGATGACGAAGTCGACCGCTTCCCGCAGCCCGAAATTAACAGGAATGCTCGGATCGCATGTCGCCAGGACCGCGAGCAGCGCCGCAGCTTGCGTGGTACAGGTAACGAGATTGACCGGTCCGGCTGTCTGCGGAGAAGAGAAACTGAAATCGAGTTGAAGGTGCTCGCCGGCTTTCGTCGCTTGCACGTGAATGCGCACCGGGCGCTCTTTGGCGGCACCGTCATGGTCGAGAAATCCTTCTGCTTGTGAGCTACCGTCACGCCACGATCGAAGCTCGCTCCGCACGCGTTGCGTCGTCAGCGCAATCAGGCTGCCCATCACATCGCGCACGACGTCGCGACCATACTCGTCGCACAGCGCCGACAATCGCGCACAGCCAAGCCGGGTGCATCCGACTTGCGCCCGCAGATCGCCGAGGACGACGTCGGGCACGCGGCTGTTGTTGGCGATGACGGCTTCGATCGCCTCGTCAATTCCTGCGTCGCTTTGAAATCGGACCGGCGGGAGCAGCAAGCCGTCGTGATAGATCTCGCGCGCGGCCGCGCCCGAGGAGCCTGGCACCAGACCGCCAATGTCGGATTTGTGCGCCAGGCTGACGCCGAAACCAACCAGAGTGTCGAGGTGAAACGCCGGCGTCACCGCAACGAAATCGGGCGCATGCGGACTGCCTCCCTTGTATGGGTCGTTGGTGATGAAACTTTCGCCCGGTTTAAGGCGGGTCGCCGGATAGCGGGCGAGCACCGCTTGGACCGCTTGCTGATAAGCGGTGAAATGATATTGGAGACCGCCGCTAATAAGGACCACGCGCCCTTCGCGGTCGGTCAGGCCGGCGGTTCCGTCCTTCGACTCTCGCAGGATCGGGGAATAGCCGCTGTGATAGAGGGCGTACTCCATGCTGGAGGCAATCTCCCGCAGCCGGCTAGCCACAATCTCAGTCGTCACCGGATCGACTTTCATCATTGTTGACCGCCCCTCATCGGTGTCCCTCCAACTTGTATGATCAGATTGCCGGTGCCGTCCACGTCCGCTGCCGATCCGGCAGGCACAATGCTTGTTGAATCGAACTGCTCGACGATCGCCGGCCCGTCGATACGATCTCCGGCCGCAAGCTTTTCTCGATCAAAGATGCGCGCGATCAGGAATTTGCCGAGATCGACATCGTACAGCTGACGGGCTCCCTTGAGCGCTCTCTCGACCGGTCCGTCGCCGCGTCTTATCTCCGGGAAGGCGAGCCGCGGCACGTCGATCTCCGCCTGCAAGCGGAAGGTGACGATCTCGGCATCCTCTTTCGGTGCAGATTGCCCGTAGACCTGAGCGTGCACAGCGTCAAAAGCTTGTTTCAGGTGCAGCTTGTCGTCGTCGCCGGCGATGGGCGGACATCTCACCGAAAGCGTGTAACCCTGGTGCGGATAGCGGAGCTCGAGCAAGCGCGTGAGGTCGACAGCGTCGGGCCGGAAACCCTCATCTTTCGCTTCGGCGAGCGCTTGAGCCTCAAGCTGAGCGAATAGGTCGTTCATGCGCTGATCGGGAAAGTGGCTAAGAACTCCGACTTCAGATTTTAGGTAGGAATGACGGACCTTGGTTTGCAGCATTCCGATTGCACAGTTGAGGCCCGGATAAGGCGGAATCAGCACGACCGGAATGCCTACGCTGCGTGCGAGCATGATGGCGTGCAGCGGCCCGGCACCGCCGAAGGCGACGAGTGCGAACTTGCGCGGGTCCTGTCCGTGTTCCTGCAGCGCTAGTCGCAGGCTGACCGCCATTTGTGTGTTGACAATCCGAATGACGCCGATTGCGGCTTCCAGCAGGTTGAGTCCGAGCGGTACCGCCACCGACTCTACCGCTCGTCGCGCACGCTCGGCGTCCAGTCGGAGCGTGCCGGCAAGCACATTGTCGTCGCTGAGCGCACCGAGAACGACGTTTGCATCGGTAACGGTAGGCGCCTCGCCGCCACGTCCGTAACAGGCGGGTCCCGGCTGCGAACCCGCGCTGCTCGGTCCGACCTTGAGCAGCCCGTCCTTGCCAACCCGAGCGATGGTCCCGCCGCCTGCGCCAAGAGTGCGCACCTTCAGCATTGGCGTGCCGATGTCCTGGCCGGCGACTTCTCCTTGCGTAGTCTCCAGAAGCTGACCATCGACAATGACGCTGATATCCGTCGACGTCCCACCCATATCGAAGGTCACGATATGCCGCTGTTTTGTGGTCCGTGCCAGCTCTGCACCCGCGATGACGCCAGCCGCAGGCCCTGATAACAGCGTCTGGTTCGGATGGCGGGCTCCGAGCAAAATGCGCATCAATCCGCCGTTGGATTGCATCAGGAACAGCTGCGGCGTTGTTAGGCCGAGGTCCGCTAGTCCGCGTTCCAGCCGGTGGAGATAATACGCGATTTTCGGGCCGACATAGGCGTCAATCACCGTGGTTGACAGCCGGGGATATTCGCGGATGACCGGGAGAACATTGGATGACAGAGAAACGCGGCAGCCGGGAATCTCTTCCGCGACGACCGCGGCGGCGCGCTGTTCATGAGCGGGATTAAGGAACGAGAACAGAAAACATACGGCAATCGCTTCTATGTCTTTTGTCTTCAGCCGGCGGACAGCGTTGCGCAAGGCAGCCTCGTCCAGCGGCAAGACCACTTCCCCTCGGTAGTCCAGCCGCTCGTCGATCTCTTCAGTGAGCGATTGCGGCGCCAGCAGCGGCGGCTTCTGGTAAAAAGTATCGAGGAGATCCGTGCCGCGCGGTTGCGACCAGCCGCGGGCTTCATAGACCGCGCGAAAACCGCGCGTGATCAACAGCCCAGTTCGGACGCCCTTGCCTTCCAGCAAGGAATTTGTGGCAACCGTTGTCCCGTGCACGAAATGGGAAATGTCGGACGCATCGATGCCGTTGCCGAGCAACTTCTTAAGCGCATGGAGCACCGCGATAGAAGGGTCGGTCGGCTCGGAAGGCACCTTGGCGCGGCGGAATTCACCGGTATTCGACTCGATCGCGATCAGATCCGTGAACGTGCCACCAGTATCGACGCCGACCAGCCATTCAGCCATTATCATTTCCTCTACGCGCCATTATTATGACTGAGCTGGAAGCTCTTTGATTTTGCGCATGCAAACGATGCGAACGGAGTCGCTGACGCGGCATCTGCGTTGGACCTAAAGCTGGCGAGATTGATCGCCTCGTTGCGCTCTACCTTTCGACCGCTCGACGGATTTGCCGGTATCGTCATGCCAAGATTTCGCATTTATAACGGCCAGTCAATCGGGGGCAGGGATCGCCCAACCGAGCATGGCAGACGATTAAATTCGCGAGCGAGCGACCGTGAGAGAGTGTATCGGTCTCAACGATTATTGGCATGCAGATATACAACTCGGGCAAATCATAATGCCAGCGACACTACCCATTGTCTCGACATGCAACTCATTGACGTTACGGAGCCTCGATGGTACAAGATACAACAAAATCTACGCTGGCAAGACCGAAGAAACTCATAAAAATCGCAGTCGCATAATCTTTGGTCGGAATCTAACGAAGGTTCTCCATCCGACAGCGTCGGATGCCGTTTGAGAGGATACGAGGAGGGGCCGATGCGGCACGCAGTACTCGCCTTGGCGATAAGCGCGGTCGTAGCCATCATGGCGGTTGCGCAAAGCCGCGCAGAGGAATTGGTTCGTATCGGCCTCGCGGTGCCGAACAACGCGATCTATGCACCGTTTTATGCCGCCGAGTCCCTCGGCTTGTTCAAGGAAGCCGGCGTCAAAGTAGAATTGACAGTTTACCGGGGAGGTGCCGCTGCGCAGGAAGCCCTGAGTGCGGGGGCGGCCGACATGATCACCTATTTTGGCGGTGGGGCTGGCCTTGCCATTCTTAAGGGCGCCAAGGAAAAGGTCGTAGCCGCTTTGGATCCAAGTCCGCACGGATGGTATCTCCTCGTGCAGGCGCGATCGCCGTACAGGAGCGTCAAGGACCTCGATGGCAGGAAAGTCGGAGTGACCGTCAAAGGCAGCACCTCCGATATGTTAGCGCTGTGGGCGGCGGATCGCGCAGGCATCAAGATCCAAACAATTCCGGTCGGCGGCGGAGGCATGGTCCCTGTGCTCAAGTCGGGACAAGTGGACGCTGTTGCCATGTTTCCCGTGCTTAGCCTGCAGGCGATGCTGAGCGCAGAGGCCAGGTCGCTGCTCGACTACGGTGCCGAAATGGAGCCTACGCTGCCGGACGTCGCGGTAGCGTCGCAGCAAATGCTCGACAAGCGGCCGAAGCAACTACGCGGTGTCTTACACGCGTTCTACAAGGCCCTTGGACGGATTTGCGCCGACCGCGCTTGGGGTCTGCCCTTTGTCAAGGCGTTCACCAAACAAACCGACGACAAGGTCAGCAAGGTCACTTACGACACGGTGGTGTGTCGGCAGTCGCGCGACGGCATGATCGAGCCCGAGTGGATGACGAATTCCCTGGCCATTGCCGCAAAGGCATGGGACATGCCGGATCTCGCCAAGATGAAGCCGTCCGACGTGTACATCAACAAATTCATCCCGGTCCCCTCTAATTGATGCCGAATCGGTCTCGCGACCGTGTGGATTGTACGTACCAGCCAGTTGCTTGTCGTTGCGATCGTGGCTGGCCTGTGGGAGGCCGCGAGCCAGCGCGGCTGGGTAGACCCGAACCTGCTGCCTCCGCTGTCCAAAATTGGCAGCGTGCTGTTTGCGTTGCTACATGACGATCGTCTTTTGAGCGATCTCGCCCTCACCATCACCGAGGTTTCCGCCGCCTTCACTATTGTCGGGCCGCTAGGTCTGTTGGTTGGATTTTTTCTGGGCGAGCAGCCGCCGGTCTATCGCGCCCTTGGTCCCGTCCTCCACGTGCTGCTCGCGACGCCAAAATCGATTTTTCTTCCTGTGTTCATTCTTGCGTTCGGCATCGGCTTTCTGGAGAAGGTAATCTTCGCGGTCACACTCAGTTTTTTTATTGTGCTCCTTAGTGGCATCGCAGCGGCACAATCTGTACCAGCAGGACTGGTCACCGTTGCTCGATCGTTCGGCGCAACGCGGCTTAAGTTGTATCTGTTCATTTATCTGCCGGCGATGCAGCCATTGATCGTGGAAGGCCTGCGCATGGCCTTGATTTTCAGTATCACCGGCGTACTTCTGGCGGAAATGTATGGATCCGCGCATGGGGTGGGACGATTGATTTTCGCGTGGGGCGAGATGTTTCGCATGCCTGAGCTCTTTGCCGGGGTATTGCTGATTGTAATGATCACGGTGGCGGTTAACGAGTTGCTGCGCGTAGCTGAAAACGTTGGTCGATCGCGCCGGCGGGGTTTTTAGATGAATCACAGACCTACAGCCAGGGCGGGCAGCGTCGAGATAATTAAAGTCGAGCGTTTGAGCAAACAATACGGCAGCGGCGCCAATTCGTTGCGGGCCCTGTCCGATATATCGTTGAGCGTAAGCGAAGGACAGTTCGTAACAGTTGTCGGTCCGAGTGGCTGCGGAAAATCCACACTGCTGCTGATCCTCGCCGGCCTCGTTTCCCCGTCGAGCGGTGACGTGTGGATCGACGGCGCGGCGGTGACCGGCCCCTTGCCTGAGAAAATCAGCGTCATGTTCCAGGAGGCGTGGCTTCTGCCCTGGAAGACAGCGGTCGAGAACGTGGAATTTCCTTTGATGCTGCGGGGAGCTCCGTTTGCGATCCGGCGGCCGCGGGCGCTCTCGCTATTGCAGCTCGTTGGGCTGGAAGGTTTTGCGAATCGGTATCCGGGCGAGCTCTCAGGCGGAATGAAGCAACGCGTGGCAATTGCCCGATCCCTCGTTCAGGAGCCGAGGGTCTTGCTCATGGACGAGCCGTTCGCTGCGCTGGACGAGCAGACGCGTACGCGTATGGGAAACGAGTTGCTGCAAGTCTGGGAGAAGTTCGGCAGAACGGTTGTTTTTGTCACGCATGGGCTCACCGAGGCGATTTATTTGGCCGACTTCGTGTTCGTAATGAGTGCGCGCCCTGGAAGAATTCTTGAACGCTTCCACGTTGAGCTGCCGCGGCCGCGCACGATAGAGATGATCGGCAATGAGGCGTTTGGGCGGTTGCGCAATCGCATTTGGCATCTGATCGGCGGGGCATGATCGTGAGGATCAGACGGCTCCTGGTGCGTCTGACGCTTTTCCTGGCCTTCGTCGGATGCTGGGAAGCAGCGTATCGGGCCGGTTTGCTCAACCCCATCATTTTTGCGGCCCCTAGTGTCATCGTGAAAGCTGCCGTTAAGGACGGATGGACGTTCTTGGCGGCATTCCGCGTGACCGTGTTGGAGATCACGATGGCTATCCTGATGGCCTGGTGTTTTGGAATCATATTTGGCGTCATTGCGGGATCCCTCCCGATTCTCGCGCGCATCTCCGCGCCGATGCTGTCGGCGGTGATAGCATTGCCGCTCGTCGTGATTTATCCCGTGCTATTGGTTTGGTTCGGCCTCGGCGTAACCTCGAAGATCGTCTTCGGCACCATTTCCGGCGTCTTTCCAATTGCCCTCAACACGCTGACGGGCGTGCAGAGCATCGACCATGGATTTGCCACCATGGCAAGAGCAATGGGCGCCAATCGCCGCCAAATCATGTTCCGAGTTATGGCGCCGCTTGCGCTTCCGGCAATCATCGCCGGGCTTCGCCTGGGAACTGCGCTCATCGTCATCGGCGTCGTGCTTAGCGAGATGCTTGCCTCTACTGACGGTATCGGCTTCTGGATTTCGTATCACCGCTCGCTTTTCAACACCGGCCAGGTTTATTTGGGCATCATCCTCGCGCTGTCGATCACGATTCTGGTGAATATGATCCTTTCCTTCGTGGAAAGAATGCATTTCCGCGGTGGCGACGAGCGCTTTGTGCGTTGATCAGCGACTTTCCCGGTGGCGGCCTGACTGGATCAAAACTGCGGTGCAGAGATGAACATTCGAAGCAATATCCCGAAGAAGGGACGCATGCTGATCGGCGGCGAACTGGTCATCAGTCAGAGCGGACAGTGGCTGGAATCGATCAATCCGGCGACCGAGGAGGTTCTCGGGCTCGTCCCCCAGGGCGACACTGCCGACGTCAATCTCGCCGTGGATGCCGCGGCGCGCGCTCAACCCTCCTGGGCCGCGCTGGACTTCAAGGCGCGCGGCAAGCTGTTGCGGATCGTTGCCGAGGCTTTGCGCGCCAAGACTGATGAGATACTGCGCATCGAGGTCGCCGACACCGGCAACACCATCACGAAAATGAAACGCGATGTGGAGACTGCTGGCGACGCTCTCGATTTTTACTCCGGGCTCGGAGTCGAAATCAAAGGCGAGTCGATGCCTGCCAGTGCCGACAATCTGCACATCTCGATCCGGGAGCCCTACGGGGTCGTCGGGCGGATCATACCTTTCAATCACCCGATCAAGTTCGCGGCGAGTGCGCTGGCGGCACCGCTGATGGCCGGCAATACGGTCGTGCTCAAGCCGCCAGAGCAAAGCCCATTGTCGGCCACCGTTCTCGCTGAGCTCTGTCGCGAGCTACTGCCGAGGGGTGTCGTCAACATTGTAACTGGAACGGGTATGCCGGCGGGCGACGCTCTCGTCCGCCATCCGGCCGTCAAACGTATCGCATTTACCGGCTCCGTGCCGACCGGTCTCGCCATTCAGCGCGCCGCCGCGGAAAGCGCGGTCAAGCACGTGACGCTTGAACTCGGGGGCAAGAATCCACTGATCGCCTTTCCCGACAACGATCCGGACACGATCGCGGCGGCGGCTGTCGCCGGGATGAACTTTGCGTGGCAGGGTCAGTCGTGCGGGTCCACGAGCCGGCTATTGCTGCATCACTCCTTGTACAAGCCTGTTCTCGAGCGTCTGAGCGACAAGGTCGCTGCCATCAGACTTGGCGATCCGCTCGATCCGCACGCGGAGATGGGACCGATCAACTCCAAGCGCCAGTACGACCGCGTGTGCTCCATGCTGCGGTCCGGCATCGACGAGGGCGCCCGGCTGGCGGTCGGCGGGAAGCGGCCGCCCGGACGGGAATTCCAACGTGGTTATTGGCTTGAGCCGACCGTGTTTGCGGACGTCGTTCCGGACATGCGCATCGCGCGTGAGGAAATCTTCGGACCGGTGCTGTCCGTCTTCCAATGGCGTGACGAGGCGGAGGCGTTCAAGCTTGCGAACGCCACCGAATATGGCCTCACGGCGTCGATTTGGACCAGGGACATAAAGACTGCCCTGCGCGCGGCGCGCGCCATCAGGTCGGGCTACATATGGATCAACGGCACATCGGCGCATTTTTATGGAACGCCGTTCGGCGGTTTGAAGAACAGCGGTTTGGGGCGCGAGGAAGGTTTGGACGAGCTGCTCAGCTATACCGAAACAAAGATGATTCATGTGATGCTGGGCTGAGTGGCGGCGGTCGCGCTGTCGTGCTTGTGGAGGCGATTGGTCGGACCGGGTGGCCGCGGCGCAAGGGCATTCGCTATGCGCGGCGACGAACGCGGCGCACCAGATAGTCGAAATTGATTTCGAATTGCTCGGGTCTGCTGATGTCACTCTTGAGCTTTTCGATGTCGGCATCGGGAAATGGCGGTTTGGAGTCGCCGGCGGCTTCCGTGATCATTTGAATCATTGCCGCATTTTCCAGCATAATCATGCCTACGACCGTCTCGGCGATGGTGGCACCTACGGTGACGGCTCCATGATTCTTGAGCAGCACCACGCGATGCGACGCGAGCGCGCGAGCCACGGCGGCGCCCATCGTTGCGCTGCGTATGAGATTGATTGTATCGTCGTAGACGCCGATCGAATTATGGAATAGCGCCGCCGGCTGGCTGTAGACCGTGAGCGGTCGCTTGGAGGCGGACAATGCGACGGTATACGGCGAATGCGTATGCAGCACGCAGTGAACGTCCGCTCTCGCCTTGAAGATCTCCGAATGGATGTAGACCTCGCTGTGCCGTCGGGCCGTTCCGGCGACTATGTTGCCGTCGAGATCGATGGTCAGAATATTGTCGACGGTGATCTCGTCGAAACCGACGCTGTGCGGCTTCATGAAAAACAGCGTAGGATTTTCAGGCAGGCGAAATGAGATGTGCCCGCGCGTGAAATCGTCCTGTCCTTCGGCGACGAGCACCTTGCCGGCCCAGACCAGCGTTTCCTTGATTTGCGCATGTATCGAATTCACGGTTTTCCTCTGCTTATCGAGTGGCTGGTTGCGAGAATGAACCAGGGTCATATGTGAAAGGAGCCGACCTGCGTGCCGCCGCCGCGGCGTACCTCCCGAAGCCCGATCGATGGTGAGGCCGAGGTGGTGGTGCGGTCGACGTTGGCGCGGTTGGCGATTTCCATTTTAGCCACTCCCGAGTGGGGCGATCATCTGCTGAGCTCGGCGGTTGACTTGACATTTTTTTAGCCCTTGAAGCGCGAGCCGCGCGGCGGACCATCCACCGCGATGATCCGCTCCTCGTCGATCGCCAGCTTCGACCGCGTGTCGCCCCGCGGGTGCCGCTGCCGGCTCTCCGGCGGCTTCGCATCGGTCCCCTGCTCCATGCCGCTCGGTCTGAGGTTCGGACGCCGCGGTCCACCCTTGAGCCGCGCAATCTCGTCACGTTGCGCCGCAACCGTTCGCCGCAGTTGAGCCACCTCTTGCAAAAGCCTGAGCACCAGCTCCTTCAGTTCGGAGGGCGACAGACCGTCGATATCCTCGGGCAGCGGCATGCCCACATAGATTCTGACTCGCGGCCGCTTGTGAATCCCCTAAATTGATGCCGCCACGCGTCTTGCCCCTCTTACGCGGTTCGCTGGGCATTGGGCATTTTATAACTCATTGAATGTGTTGTATAAATATCACTATTGCTGACAATTCGCAAAGGCAGGCCCAAGCAGTCAATGATGCGCCTTCCTCCTCATATGCACATCGCGATACCGATCTTATCCAAGAGTAATCCAATGATTTATTCAGGGATTTTCCCGCACCTTTTTAAGGTCGATCCGGGACGCTGAAGCGACCATTCCGCTTGCTTTGCCTGCAAACCGGCATTTCGATATTATCGCAATGCCTGACAGTCAGCTTGGGAGAGCTGTCATGAACGTCCTCGTCTTCGCATCGCGCAAGGGCGGCTCGGGCAAGAGCACGTTGGCGGCCCACCTTGCCGCGCACGCCCATAAGCCGTCGCGTACTTTGCTGCTCGTCGACGCCGATCCGCAGGGCTCGCTGACGCTCTGGCACCGGCGGCGCGCGAGCGACGGGCTGCAACTGCGCGCGGCGCAGCGCGGCATCGTCGATATCGCCAAAGCGGCAAAGCGCAACGGCTTTGAGTGGGTTTTCGTCGACACCGCGCCGAACATGTCGGCGAGCGTCGCCGACGCGATCCGCGCCGCCACGCTGGTCATCATCCCGTGCCGCCCGGGCGTGTTCGATCTCGACGCGGTAAAGGAGACCGTCGACTTCGCCCGTGAGGCGCGCAAGCCCTATGCGGTGGTCATCAATGCCGCGCCGCCGCGGCGCCAAGACGTCGAATCACCCTCTGTGATCTTCGCCCGCGAAACGCTGGCAGGCTTGCACATTCCGGTGTGGGGCGGCCAGATCACCCAACGGACGAACTTTTCTCAGGCGCTGGCGCAAGGCGAGGGCGCCAAGGAATACGACCGCGATTCCTACGCGGCCGCGGAGATCGCTCGGCTGTGGGCAGCGATCGAGAAATCGGTCAAAGCCATCCACGGCGCCCGTGACGGCACCGCCATGCACCGCGTTGCGGCGTGACGATCAGTACGGATTGAACAGCCGGAAGGGGAAGAACTGCGGCGGCGGCGGTTGTGGGGGAAACTGCCCATAAGACTGCCGGTAATAGGTCCGGGGCTGACCATCGTAAGGCTGGCGCCCGTAATAGACCTGTTGGCCGTAAGGCGGCCCGATCTGCATCGGAGCAGCCGCGGTTTGCTCATACGGCGAACCCTGCCGAGCAATCAGCGGGCTTCCCCTAGCCGGCGTGCGGCCCGATACGATGACGGTCGTGTTGCCCATCCCCTCCGTTTTCACCAGGTCATAAAGGGTCGCGGCATGGTCCGGAGAAAGGCGCACGCAGCCGTGAGACACCGCGAGGCCGAGGTGCTTGGTGTCGAAGAAGCCGTGGATGGCGTGTCCATTCATGTCGAAGAAGATCGAATGCGGCATTGGCGCGTTGCCCCATTCCTTGGAAAAATGAGCGGGATCCATGCGGTTCGGCCTGTAGGTGCCGTTGGGCGTGTCATAGCCCGGTCGGCCGGTCGAGATCGGCCACGCGTAGCGCGGCGTGCCGTCCACCGAGACCGACATGTGCTGCGTCGTCTTGTCGATGACTACGACCATGTTGGCTTGCGCGGGCGCGGCAAACGGCAGCATCATCGTCGCAGCAAGGAGCGAGGCAGAAAGCAGGTCGGCGGGACGCATGGCTCACACCTGATGGGATGATCGGAAAGCCCTACTATCATAAGTATTGTGCGAAGATTTAGTTCACGGCAGCAGCGTAAATCTCACTGGCGGGCGAAATGGTGAATGAAATGCGATGGGATCGAGCTTCATCCGCACAACATCGTCATGTTCGGCAATCCGTCGCCGAAGCCGGATGACCGTCAAGCCGCGTGCGGCCTTCCCACCGCATCATCGGCAAATGCGGCAGCGCCGCAAATGCCGGCTCTGATTGGCGGTGACGGTCCGCCGACAACGGTCCGCCGTGACGTTTGCCAACCGGCTCCGACATGATCATAATCAAGATTGAAGAAGCCGGCTCCCGGCCAGAGTAACAGCCCGCAAAACATGCCCGCACCGTTGGAGTACGACCAGAGTTCAGCCAGGGGGCGGACTATGCCTGTGGGGCGGCTCCAAAGTTCGCTCGTTATCGAAGCTCAGCGTGTTCGCGACTACGGCGCAGCCATTGCACGATGATGACCGGCGTTCTCAATCTGCCGCGCTCGGCATGGATGACCGAGGACCTCGTCCTTCTCGAAGAACAGGCGCGGCGCTTCCTAGCCGCCGAATTCGTGCCGCATCTCGAGGAATGGCACGAGAAGCATTCTTACCCGCGCGACGTTTGGACCAAGGCTGGCAAGGCCGGCCTGCTCTGCGCCTCGATACCGGAGGAATACGGCGGCGCCGGCGGCAGCTTTGCCCATGAGGCGGTGATCGACCGCGAATATTCGCTTGCCGGCTTTGATACTTTCGGCGCGCCGCTGCATTCCGGCATCGTCGCGCCCTACATATTGCATTACGGCACCGAAGAGCAGAAGCGGCGCTGGCTGCCGAAGCTCGCCACCGGCGAGCTCGTCGGCGCCATCGCCATGAGCGAGCCCGGCACCGGCTCCGACCTCCAGGCCGTACGCACGACGGCAAAAAAATCCGGCAACGGCTACGTGCTCAACGGCTCGAAAACTTTCATAACGAACGGCCAGCACGCCAATCTTATCATCGTCGTCGCCAAGACCGACGCCAGCCTCGGCGCCAAGGGCGTCTCGCTCATGGTCGTCGAGACTGCCGAAGCGGCCGGCTTCCGCCGCGGCCGCAAGCTGAAAAAGCTCGGGATGGATTCCGCCGACACCTCCGAGCTGTTCTTCGAGGACGTGGCGCTGCCGGCGGAAAGCCTGCTCGGCACCGAGGAGGGACAGGGCTTTTACCAGCTCATGTGGGAATTGCCGCAGGAGCGGCTGATCGTGTCGGCACACGCTGTCGCCATGATCGAGCGCGCGCTCGCGCTCACCGTAGATTACGTCAAGCAGCGCCAGGCGTTCGGCAGGAAGATCCTCGAATTCCAGAACACGCAGTTCGTGCTGGCCGAATGCAAGAGCGAGGCAACCGTCGCCAAGGTTTTTCTCGATCATTGCATCGAACGCCACGTGAAAGGCGAACTCGATACCGTCACCGCCTCGATGGCAAAGTACTGGCTCACCGATCTGTTGGGCAAGATCATCGATCGCTGCCTGCAACTGTTCGGCGGCTACGGCTATATGGACGAATATCCGATTTCCCGGCTGTACCGCGACGCGCGCGTGCTGCGCATCTATGCCGGCACCAACGAGATCATGAAGCTGCTCATCGCCAGGAGTCTTTAGCCGGCGTGTGAGTTGCCTCGCCAATGATCTGCGTGGTGCGGCAGTCATGCGGGCTTGTTATGGATCGGGCTGAGCTAGGCCATGGTCGCTGACCCATCGCCCGAGGCGCCGCGGAGAAATGCGGCGATGCGCGCGATCTTCGAGGCACAGCGCGCCGCATTTCTGCGCGCGGAGACGCCCACACTCGACGAGCGGCGCGCCGATCTCAACAAGCTTTCGGCCGCGATTGGCCGCGATTCCGATCGGCTCGCCGACGCGATATCGGCGGATTTTGGCAGCCGCTCGCGCTATGAAACCGAGCTGGCCGAGCTTTATCCGGTGCGGGCGGCAATCCGTCACGCGTCGCGTCATCTCGGCCGTTGGATGCGGCCCAACACGGTCACCGTCGGGCTCGAACTGATGCCGGCGGCCGCGCGCATCTTTTATCAACCGGTCGGCGTGGCCGGGATCATCAGCCCGTGGAACTAACCGTTCCTTCTTTCGATCATGCCGCTCGTCGCCGCGCTCGCGGCCGGCTGCCGCGTGATGCTGAAACCCTCCGAGACAACCCCGTGCACGGCGGATTTCCTGGCCGAATTTCTGCAAAAACTGTTTCCGCCGGAGCAGGTGGCGACGATCGTCGGCGGAGCGGATGTGGGCGAAGTCTTCTCGCGGCTGCCATTCGACCACCTGTTCTATACCGGCTCGACCGCGGTCGGCCGCCTGGTAATGCGGGCGGCAGCGGAGAATTTGACGCCGGTGACGCTCGATCTTGGCGGCAAGTCGCCGTGCATCATCGGCGAGGACGCGGCGCTGCCGTCCGCGGTCGCGAGCGTCGTCTACGGCAAGCTGCTTAATGCCGGCCAGACCTGCATCGCGCCGGACTACGTGCTGCTGCCGCGACGATTGCTGGACGATTTCGTCGACGTGACCACGGCCACGGTGCAGGAATTCTATCCGACGCTCAAGGACAACCGCGACTACACCTCGATCGTCAATGAGCGCCATTACCGGCGCATCGCGCAGTACGTAGCGGAGGCCAAGGCAAGCGGCGCGCGCGTTACGGAGATCAATCCCGGGTGCGAGGCGCTTCCGGCCGAGACGCGCAAGCTCATGCCGACGCTGGTGATCGAACCCTGCGACAGGATGCGGTCGAGCCCAGCCTTGCGCAGCGTGCCAAGCGCTGCCGCCACCTGCCCGTGCGGCAGGCTGCGCAGCAGCATCAACGCTTCCTGGCCGGTCGGCGCCACCGCCTGATCGCGCAGCACCAGGCGCAGCGCCTCGATCCTCCCTTGCGGCCAATCCGATAGATTGGCAAGTGTTCGTTTCTTGATCTTGTCGCCGTCGCGGTA
>JAKAPE010000064.1 GCA_021811945.1 Pseudomonadota bacterium
CAACTGCAGGCGTTGAACATCATGCGGCTTTCGACCCCGCAGAGCGCCATCCTCTCGGCGATCATCTTCAACGCGCTGATCATCATCGCGCTCATCCCGCTGTCGCTGAAGGGCGTTCGCTATCATTCGATCAGCGCCGGGCCGCTGCTCTTGCGCAATCTCTTGATCTACGGCCTCGGCGGCGTGATCGTGCCTTTCGTCGGCATCAAAGCCATCGACCTCGCGGTCACGGCCCTGCACCTCGCCTGAGGGGAGATCGGATGATGTTGAGACAGGCTCGTGCGGCGATCGTCATGATCATCGGCTTCACGGTGATCACGGGCATCATTTATCCGCTGGCCATCACCGGGATCGCGGCCCTGCTATTCCCCCGGCAGGCAGCCGGAAGCTTGATCGCGCGCAACGGCGAGGTCCTCGGCTCGGCTCTCATTGGACAGGAGTTCACCGGCAACAAATATTTTCATCCGCGACCGTCCGCCACGACCGCGCCGGATCCCCAGGACCCGTCGAAGACCGTTCCGGCGCCCTATAACGCGGCGAATTCCGGCGGCTCGAATTTGGGACCGACGAGCAAGGCGCTCATCGCGCGCATGAAAGCCGACGTGGCGAGGCTCAAGGCGGAGAATCCCTCGGCCGCCGTCCCCACCGATCTCGTCACCACGTCCGCCAGCGGGCTCGATCCCGACATCTCGCCCGCGGCCGCCTATTTCCAGGTTCCGCGCGTTGCCAAGGCGCGCCATTTGCCGGCAGAACTCGTTAGCGAGCTCGTCAGCAACTACATCGAGGGCCGTTTGCTCGGGTTTCTCGGCGAGCCCCGGGTAAATGTGCTTGAACTCAATCTTGCGCTCGACCGACTGGCCGCCAAGTAGGCTGGCCCAGTAGGCTGGCGGCCGCCAAGCCGGCCTGATATCTATCCGGCAAATGGCGGATCAGCGACGCGATTCCGAACATCGGCCCTCGCCGGAAGCGCTGCTCGAAGCGGCGCGGCGCGAGGAAAGCCGTGTCGGCAAGCTCAGAATCTTCGTCGGCGCCGCTCCCGGCGTCGGCAAGACCTACGAGATGCTGCGGCAGGCCCGCGCCCGCAAGAGAGACGGCTATGACGTCGTCGCCGGCATCGTCGAGACCCACGGCCGCCGCGAGACCGAAGTGCTTCTGCGGGGCCTGGAAGTCGTCCCGCGCCGGCGCCGCCAATATCGCGGCCAGTGGATGGAGGAGATGGACCTCGACGCCATCATCGCCCGGCGGCCGCAGATCGTACTGGTCGATGAGCTTGCGCATACCAACGTCGAGGGCAGCCGGCATCCCAAGCGCTATCTCGACGTTGAAGAGCTGATGGATCACGGCATCGACGTCTATACGACGGTCAACATCCAACACATCGAAAGCCTCAATGACGTGGTCGCGCAGATCACCCACGTGCGCGTCCGTGAGACCGTCCCAGACGCCGTGTTCGACCGCGCCGACGCCGTCGAACTCATCGATCTCACCCCCGAGGACCTGATCCAGCGGCTCAAGGAAGGCAAGGTCTACGTTCCCAAGCAGGCCGAGCGCGCACTCGAACATTTCTTCTCCCCGGCCAATTTGACGGCATTGCGCGAACTCGCGTTGCGCCGCACCGCCGAGCGGGTGGACGAGGAATTGCTGACCGAAATGCAGGCGCGCGCCATCCCCGGCCCCTGGGCGGCGGGGGAGCGCATTCTCGCCTGCATCAGCGACGACCCGCGCTGCGCCGGCCTGGTACGCTACGCCAAGCGGCTGGCCGACCGCCTGCATGGGCCGTGGATGGCGGTCTACATCGAGGGCCGGCGCGCCTTGCAGCTTTCGGAGGAAGAGCGCGACCGCGTCGCCGACACGCTGCGGCTCGCCGAGGCGCTTGGCGGCGAGGCCGTCACGCTGCCGTCCGGCGGCCGCCACATCGCCGACGACGTGATCGGCTACGCGCAGGCGCACAACGTGACGCAGATCGTGATCGGCAAGTCGGCGCGCTCGCGCTGGTTCGAGATCGTCCACGGCTCCGTGGTTCACGACCTCGTCCGCCGTTCCGGCAACATCAGCGTCCACGTCATCGCCGGCGAGGACATCGCCGGCGAACCGATCCCGAAAAAATCCGTGCACGCCGCCGAACGCGACGAAACCTTCCATCCCCGCCCGTATCTGGCAGCGCTTTTCGCGGTGGCGCTGGCGCTGGGACTCGGCGAAGCGTTGGCCGCCTGGGTAGGCCACGCCAACATGCACCTCGTTTTTCTCGCCGCCATCGTCGCCATCGCCGTACGCTTCGGCCTGTGGCCGTCGCTGGCCGCCACCGTCTTATCCGTGCTCGCCTACAATTTCTTCTTCATGGCGCCGTACTACGCCTTCACGCTGGCCGACCCCGTCGATTTGATCGATTTCCTTTTCTTCGCCATTGTCGCCGTGATCGTTTCCGGCGTCGCCGCACGGGGTCGCACGCTGGCGGTGGCGGCGATGGAACGCGCGCGCACCACCGAGCTGCTCTATTCGTTCAGCCGCAAGCTCGCGGGCGCCGGCACCCTCGATGATGTGCTGTGGGCCACGGCTTATCAGACCGCCTTGATGCTCAAAGTGCACGTCGTACTGCTGCTGCCGAAAGACGACACCATCGCGGTACGAGCGGGTTATCCGCCGGAGGACATGCTCGACGACGCCGATATCGCCGCGGCGAAGTGGGCCTGGCAGAATGATCACACTGCCGGTCGCGGCGCCGACACACTTCCCGGCGCCAGGCGCCTGTTCCTGCCGATGCATACTGGCCGCGGCGCCATCGGCGTCATGGGCATCGATAGCGAGAAACCCGGTCCGCTCTTCACCCCCGATCAGCACCGGCTGCTCGATGCGCTGCGCGACCAGGCAGCGCTGGCGATCGAACGCGTGCGACTGGTCGAAGAGATGGACCGCGTCGAACGCACCGCCGAAACCGAACGGCTGCGCTCGGCGCTCCTGACCTCGATCTCGCACGACCTGAAGACGCCGCTCGCTTCAGTGCTCGGATCGGCGGGCACGCTGCGCGATCTCGGCGAAAAACTCTCCAATGCGGAGAAGGCGGATCTCCTGGCAACGATCATCGACGAATCGGAGCGGCTCAACCGCTTCATCGCCAACCTGCTCGACATGACGAGGCTGGAATCGGGCGCGGTCACTCCGACTATTGCGCTGCATGATCTCGGCGAGATCGTTGGCAGCGCGCTGCGTCGCGCCAGCCGCATTGTGTCGCACCACCGCGTCGAGGTCGAGCTGGCACAGGATTTGCCGATGCTGGAACTCGACGCCGTGCTGTTCGAGCAGGTCTTGTTCAATCTGCTCGACAATGCGGCCAAATACGCTCCGCCGGAGACCACGATCCGCATCCAAAGCTGGCGCAGCGGGAACTCGGTCTCTCTGCGCGTGCTCGACGAAGGCAGCGGCATTCCCGCCGCCGATCTCGATCACGTATTCGACAAGTTCTATCCGGCCAAGAAGACGGATCAGGTCCGCGCCGGCACCGGCCTCGGTCTCGCCATCTCGCGCGGTTTCATCGAAGCCATGCACGGCACCATCGTCGCGGCCAACCGCAGCGACCGCAGCGGGGCTGCCTTCACCATCAACATGCCGATTCCGCGGCAGCAGCCCCTGGATGCCGCCGCATGAGCGCCGCTGCGCTGCGCGTGCTGGTGGTGGACGACGAGCCGCCCATTCGCAAGCTCCTGCGCATGGGACTCGCAGCCGAAGGTTATCAGACGCTTGAGGCGCCCAACGGCAAAACGGCACTCGAACTGCTCGACCCGGCTCCGGATTTGATCATTCTCGATCTCGGCCTGCCCGACGCACATGGACACGACCTGTTGCGCAAGATCCGCGAGCGCGACGACAGCGTCCCCGTTGTCGTCCTCTCCGGCCGCGGCGACGCAGCGGGAAAGGTCGAGGCGCTCGATCTTGGCGCCGACGACTACGTCACCAAGCCGTTCGGTATGGACGAGCTTCTTGCGAGGATGCGAACCGCGCTGCGCCACCAGTTGCAAACTCACGGCGAACGGCCGATCTTCCGCGTGGGCGAGCTTTCCGTCGATCTGGTCCGCCGCATCGTCAAGGTCGACGAGAGGGAGATCAGGCTTTCGCCGAAGGAATACGACCTGCTGCGCGTTCTGGTACAGCATGCCGGCAAGGTGCTCACGCATAAATTCCTGCTCGGCAAGTTATGGGACGATCTCACCGATACCCAGTATCTTCGCGTTTATGTTCGCCAACTGCGGCAAAAAATCGAAACCGATCCCGAGCGGCCGAAATACGTTCTTACCGAAACGGGCGTCGGCTATCGGCTGCGCGCTTCCGACTGAGCGTTGGTGATTGCGTGATTGAGCCAAGCGTCGTGGCTGGCTGACGCAATCGGGCAGCACCGAAAGAGGTAACCGTCCGCTCAGCCGGAGCGTCCGTATAGAGCGTCGTGCGTCGCCGCGGACGCCTGCCCAGCGACGCGATGACTTTCTCCATCGCTTCCGGCGGCATCTCCTCACCGTTGAGCGCGCCGGCGCCGCGGGTGATACTCTCGTTCATCAACGTGCCGCCGAGATCGTTGACTCCGGCGGCAAGGCAGGCGGCGACGCAATCGCGCCCCATCTTCACGAAGGTTTTCTCGGTGCTGGCGACCGTCATCGAAACAAATCCTCTTCAACGGATCGCAACAGCGCGGAGAATGATACGATAGCCGAAGGGGAATCGCTCATGGCCGAGCGTGATCATATCGTACGGGTCTGTTCGCAGTCCGATGTGGCGCAGGGCGCCGCAAAGGCGTTCGCGGTCGGCGACCAAATGCTTGCCGTCTATAACCTTGACGGCACTTTCTATATCACCGACGACGAATGCACCCACGCATCGGCAAGCCTTGCCGACGGCATGATCGAGGGCGACGTAATCGAGTGCTGCATGCACTTCGGCGCCTTTCATATCCCCACCGGCAAGGTCATGCAGCCGCCCTGCGAGACGCCGTTGCGCACTTATGCAGTCGTGATCCGCGACGGCGACGTTTTCGTCGATCTTGCACGCAATGCCGCCGGTGATCCGCAATGACGGAGCCACCCGCCGTTTGTGAAGGCGCGTTGTTTCTGCCATTGTGAGCGGATCGGCAGCCGCCGCCTATCGTTGCAGTCATGAACACACGCAAAGCCGTACCGCTATCAACCGCCCCGCGAGTTATCGGCTTGGCCGGCTGGAGCGGGGCCGGCAAGACAACCCTGATCACGAGGGTCATCCCGGTATTGGTCGGGCGCGGTCTGCGTGTGGCCACGGTCAAACATGCGCACCACGAGTTCGATATCGATCGACCGGGCAAGGATTCGTGGCGGCACCGCGAGGCCGGCGCGAGCGAAGTGGCCATCGTTTCCGATCGACGTTGGGCGATCGTTCACGAGCTGCAGGAGGAACCCGAGCCGCCGCTGCTCGAGATTCTGGCAAAGCTGAGTGCGGTCGATCTGGTGATCGTCGAAGGATTCAAGCGCGACACCTATCCGAAACTCGAAGTGTTCCGCGCCTCTGTCGGCCAGCCGCTGTTGCAGCCCGACGACGACTGCATCGTTGCCATTGCCACCGACGCGGCGCTGCCAAAGGCGCGAGTGCCGGTGCTCATGCTCGACGATGTGGAAACCATCGCCGATGTCTTGCAGGCCGAAGCGTTGCCGCGCGAGCGGATCGCCGGGCCGCGGCGGGAAAGCTGACGGCGGGACGCGGATTTCACAGCTCTCCGGGGTGCGGCGCCGCCATGCGGACGGCCTCGGCGGCTTCTTCCGGCGTGTTGACATTGAAGAACGGATCGATGGGCGTGTCCGGCCATTCGGCGAACGCGACGCCATAAGGCGTCGACCATTGCTCGACTTTGTGCACGCCTTCGCTCACAAGCGCATTCCTTAAATCCTCCCGCAACGCCACCGGCCAGAGCGCGACGACGGGATGGCGTCGGCCTCCCGAACGCGCGCAGGCGAGGGGGGTCCCGGCCTCGATGCGGGCATGATGCAGGCGCGCCACCAGATCGTGCGGCAGGAACGGGCAATCGCTCGGCGCGCTCACGACCCATGCGATCTCCGGCGCATGGCGCGCAGTCCAGTCGAGGCCGGCCAGAATGCCGGCTAGCGGGCCCGGACGGTCGGGCACGCTGTCGGCGACAACGGCGAGCCCGGTTGCGGAGAAATGGGCGGCTTCGCCGTTGGCGTTGACGATAAGCCGGCTGCATTGCGGGGCGAGGCAAGCGATGACACGTTCGAGGATCGTCGAGCCGCCGATGCGGATGCTCGATTTATCGCCGCCACCCATGCGGGTCGCGAGCCCGCCGGCCAGCACGACGCCGATGGTTTGCGGATGCGCCAAGAGCCTACACTTGCTGGAGCCGTTCAGTCGCTGCCCGCACCCGCGCCTTCCGCAGCGCCCGTCGCCGCGGCGGCCGTCGCCTGATCCGGCCAGCGTTCGTGCGTGAGCGGAATGACCATGCGCATGGACAGTCCCTTGCGGGCATATACGGAATGTACCTCCCCGTTCATCTGCCGCTCGATGACCAGACGGATCAGCCGAGAGCCGAAGCCGGTACGCCGCGGCCGCCGCGCCGGCGGGCCGTTGCATTCGATCCAGTCCAAGATCAAGGTCAGGCCGCGGGTGCGCGTGACCAACCAAGCGAGTTCGAGGCGGCCTTGCGGCCGCGACAGGCTGCCGTGCTTGATGGCATTGGCGGCAAGCTCATGCAGTGCGGCGCTCAAGCTGAAGGTCGGATCCGGGGCGAGATCGACATTGGGGCCGCTGAAAGAGGTACGGTCGAGGTAAGGCCCGAGCACGACGCGCAGCAGTTCGGCGAGCGACGTCGATTTCCAGCCGGCTTCGGTGATCAATCTGTGGGCATTGGCGAGCGCCAACACGCGTGCCTGGTACTTGCTCGTCAGCTCGGCTATGTTCTTGGAATTCTTCGCGGTCTGCGAGAACAAAGCAAGGAGCTGGGAAAACAGATTGCCGGAGCGATGCCGCAACTCGCGAATCATCAGCTCATGACGCTCCTCAAGCTGGCGCCGTTGGATGGCGCCGGCGACGAGATGGCCGACTGCGGCCAGGAACGAAGTGTCCTGTGCTCCGAAGGGCCGCCGCTCCTTGGTCCAGACGCCGAGTATCCCGTAGGCGCGACCGTCGCGGCCGGCGATCATCGAGCTCACACCGCTGACACAGCGGTGGTCCTCAAGATAGTGGGGAATGGTAAAGCGTGATTCGGCGGGAAGGTCGGCGACGACGACGGGAACGGCGGCCTCGAAGGTGTGGGAGGCGTATCCGCCGTCTTCCCGCGATGCGACAATCGAGCCGATGATGCCGGCCTTCCAACCCACACCGGCGCGCATCAGCAGGTTGGTGTCGCCGGGGAGCAGTTCCAGAATTTCGACAAAATCAACTGGGAGGCACAGTGCGACCGTTTTTACTACATTGGCAAGCAGTCCCTCGAGATCACTTTCAGCCAATGCGCTTTCGCCGAGCCGAGCGAGCGCCTCGCGCTGCTTGACGCGACTGTGCAGCTCGCTTTCCAGATTCACGCGCTCGGTGACGTCGTGGCAGACGCCGATCATGCGCTGCGGCACCCCGTCCTCGGCGATCACGGTTCCGCTCGCCTCGATCCACCGCTCCTCGCCGGTTTTTCGCGGCGCCAGTCGATAGCGCACCTGGTACGGCCGCCCGGTCCGCAGCGCTTCTTCGAGGGATGCTTGCACCTTGCGCCGATCCTCCGGGTGCACATCGCGCTCGAAGAACGCATAGGTGCCATCGAAGCTGCCGGCAGGAACGCCGTGAATCGCCTCAAGATTGCTCGACCACGTCACCGCGTTCGTCGCGACGTCCCAGGACCAGATGCCGATCTGTCTGGCCTCGAGCGCGGCGCGCACGGTTGCTGTATTCGGCAAAAAAGCCTTTCGGGCACTGTTCGCCCTCCGCTTGTGCCCGGATGTCGCAATCGTTTCTTTCGCGTTGGGCCTGTCCATGGCCTTACAATTCGACTCCCCCTGCGGCTGGGTCAAGGCTGCAAATGCGGCTTATCCGACAGTCGCCTTGCTGGAATGACACCGCAGCCGGCGGACGCCGCGCGTCGTTCTCGGGCCTTCAGAAAACGCGTCGTCTACCGAAGCTTTGAAGTCGGGCAAGAAGGCAATTTCACATCAAACCATGCAGCGGCGAAAAACATCCGCAAGCCGCGGCGAAGAAATCGGACTGAAGGCGCGATCACAGCCGAGCGGAATTTGCGTCCGCCGACGCGCCCGCACCGACGGACGGTGTTCGGCGGGCCAAACGACCCGGTGGGAGACCGGCAGCCGGTCACCCTTGAGTGCGCGATTGACGGTGAGTGTCGGGCCGGTGGTGGACAAGGGCGCACCCGTGGTCGGAATCGGCAACGAGATCAACGCGGCGGCGCACAAGGCCAACAGCGCAATCCCCGTCACCACCGCGACCTCCATCAGCCGCGCGCCAGCGCAAACCCGAAAGAATAAACCTCCGCCCATCGGAATACTCCGAAGCGCCGACCCGACCCCCATGTCCCGATTGCACTGCCGTAGCGGCCTCGCCCTCGGCAACGTGCGCGCGAACACTGAGTTCCGCGCCGATGCGAATTTCGTCCGTGGGATGGGAACGCTCACAGATGCGTGAGAACGGACGTCTTTTTCCGGGAGCGCACCGTGATGCGGAACAAAACCGCGGGTCGCGGTTTAATGCGGGGACCGGCCATCCTTTCCCCCTCCCCCTCCCCCGTGCTTGGCCGGCCACAAGGGCGTAGCCGATGGATGATCGGCTGCGCCCTCACTTGTTTATTGCGCTGATGCGCGACAATGTCGGACTTGGGAGAGAGCCGCTCCGCACATTTCCGCCAAAGCGCGGCCGTCGGTCGCAACGTCCGCCGTTTTGTTTTTCCGATACGATCAACGTCGCGACGCGCCTGACGTCATTGGAGCGGGTGGATCATGCCGGCCTAATTGCCGGCTCTGACACTAAATGGTCTGCCGTTCGCGCTGACGCGCCTTGCGCTCGAAGAACAGCGCCTGGCTTGCGACGGCCGATACCACCGCGAGCTGGAAGGGCTTGGCGATGAGGAAGGCTGGCTCCGGCCGCTGTCCGGTGAGGAAGCGCTCCGGATAGGCGGTAATGAAGATCACCGGTACTTCGAAGGAACCGAGAAGCTCGTTGACGGCATCGAGGCCGGAACTGCCGTCGGCGAGCTGGATGTCGGCGAGGATCAACCCGGGTCGCTTGCGTCTGGCCAGCGCGATGGCCTCGGTGTGCGTGCGCGCCACCCCGATGACCCGGTGGCCAAGGCTCTCGATCAGCGCCTCGATGTCCATGGCGATAAACGTCTCGTCCTCGATGATGAGAACGTCGGTGGCGATCTCGGCCGCAAGCTCGCGGCCGGCCTCCTCAACCAAGCCGCGCAGGGTGGAGAGGTCGCAGCCGAGGATATCCGCTGCGTCCTCCTCGGAAAATCCTTCCAGCGCGACCAGAAGAAAGGCTTGGCGCGGCCGCGGCGTGATCTGTGTGAGGTGATGTTCAGCCGGCAGATTGGACACGCCGGCTTCCGGCTGGCCGTTGACCGGGACGGAGTTCCAGATTTTGCTGAACAGACGGTAGAGGGCGACCCTTTGGCTGGGACCGGCCTCCAGAAGCTTCGGGCTGACGATCAACGATTCAACGGTAGCAGCAACGTAGGCGTCGCCGGATGCCTGGCTGCCCGATACGGCGCGGGCATAGCGGCGCAAGAACGGCAAGTGCTGGACAACGGCTTGCGAGGTTGACACGGGTTACCCTCCCCTTCGGCGTCCCAACTTTAAGGATCACAACGCCGCAGTGCAAACATGGTTCCGAAAACGGGGCCCGGTGGGCGGAACCAATGTCGAAGGCGCGCGTTGGTCGGCAGCGGTCCGGGGGTTAGAACATACGCGGGTCAACCGAGACGGTGGAATGGGGGACGAAGTCCAAGATGAAGAGCCGCAAAACAACGAATGTGCAGCCGACGGCGCCCGAGACGGACAAGCCGGAGGCTCGGGACGCCATGGGAAGGCCAGTCAATCCGCGCAAGACCGAAGTTCGGCTGGGACGTGAAATCCAGGCCCGCATTGGCCACCAATTGCGGGCGATGTATGACGAGGTCGTCAACCAGGGGGTGCCGCAGCATATCGCCGACCTGGTTCGCCGACTGAGCGAACAGGACGACGGAGCGGCATGAAGCTCGATCCCGCCACACGCGATCAGGTTCTCGCCACGGTGCCGAGCCTGCGGGCGTTTGCAATTTCACTGTGCGGCAACATCGACCGCGCCGATGATCTTGTGCAGGAGACGTTGCTGCGGGCGCTTTCCCATATCGACTCATTCGAGCCGGGCACCAATATGCCCGCCTGGCTGTTCACCATCCTGCGAAATCTTTTCCGCTCGGAATACCGCAAGCGGCGGCGCGAGGTCGAGGATCCAGAGGGTCGCTACGCCGAGACTCTCAAATCACATCCGGAGCAGACCGGCCGGGTCGAATTCGAGGAATTCCGCGCGGCGCTGGCGCGACTGCCCTCGGACCAGCGCGAGGCTTTGATCCTCGTCGGCGCGTCGGGCTTCTCCTATGAGGACGCCGCCACGATCTGCGGCTGCGCCGTCGGCACCATCAAGAGCCGCGTCAACCGCGCGCGCACGCGGCTTGCCGACCTCCTCGCCATCGACGGCGTCGACGATTTCGGCCCGGATCGGGCTACGCGCGCCGTCTTGGCCGGCGGCGGCCGGAGTTAGGCCGCAGCGAAAATCTCATTTGCCGGTGCCGAAAGATCCCGCAATGCCAGGCGCGTGGTCCATTTCTCCTCTGGGGTTACCCTCCGGGGCGCGCAAGCGATATCAAGCGCAAGGCCCCGGCTCGGCCTCGGAATGACAATATCAGAGTCTGCGCAGCGCCACTTCCTCGATCTCGTGACTCTCACCCTTCTTGAGGACGAGATCGGCGCGCGGGCGGGTGGGCAGGATGTTCTCGCGCAGATTGACGAGATTGATGCGGTTCCAGATCGATGTCGCGGTGGTGGCCGCTTGCGTGTCGGAGAGCCGCGCATAGCGGTGAAAATACGACTTCGGGTCGGCAAAGGCCGTGCCACGCAAGGCGAGAAAGCGATTGACGTACCACGACAGCAGCACGTCCTCTTCGGCATCGAGATAGACCGAGAAATCGAAGAAGTCGGAGACGAAGGGAATGGCCTTGCCGTCCTTGGGCAACGTCCCGGTCTGCAGGACATTGAGCCCCTCGACGATGAGGATGTCCGGCCGGTCGATCTCGATCGACTGGTTGGGAACGACATCATAGATCAGATGCGAGTAGACCGGTGCGCGCACCGGCCGGCGGCCGGCCTTGATATCGGAGAGAAAATGCAAGAGCGTCGGCAGGTCGTAGCTTTCCGGAAAGCCCTTCTTCTCCATCAAACCTTCGCGCTCGAGCACGGCATTGGGGTAGAGGAAGCCGTCGGTGGTGACGAGATCGACCTTGGGCACGTTCGGCCAACGCGCCAGCAGCGCCTGCAGCACGCGAGCGGTGGTCGATTTGCCGACCGCGACGGAGCCGCCGACGCCGATGATGTAGGGCACCTTGGCATCCTCGGTGCCGAGGAATCCCTGCTGGGCAAGGAAGAGACGCTGCGTGGCGGCGACGTAGAACGAGAGCAGGCGCGACAGCGGCAGATAGATTTCCTCGACCTCGGACATGTCCAGCCGGTCGTGCATCGAGTGCAGCCGTGCAACCTCGGCCAGCTTCAGCGTCATCGGCGTGTCCGCGCGCAAGCTCGCCCATTCCGCCCGGGAGAACACGCGATACGGCGAGACGTCGGGTTCGTTGCGTTGGTCCATTGCCGATCGCCCCTAGCCGCCCTTGCGCGCGGCTTTTTCGTCGATGCCCGACTGGCGCGTGCGCGCCGCCAGCGCCGCTTCGACATCGGCGAGCGGGATGCCGCGCAAGTGCAGCACAACAAGCAGATGGTAAAGGAGATCGGCAGCCTCGGCGATGAGGCGATCGCGGTCCTCGGCGACGGCGGCGATGGCGACCTCGACCGCTTCTTCGCCGAGCTTTTTCGCGCAGTGCGTCACCCCCTTGTCGATCAGCATGCGCGTGTACGACGACTGCGCGCTCGCCTGCGCGCGCGCGTCGATGCGCTCTTCGAGATCGCGGAGGGTGAATGGCTCCATAGCATGTCCAATCGCAACATTATTGTTGCATCCTGCCTAGTGTGGCGGTTCAGAAGTCCGCATCATTCTTGCCGCATTCTTGCCGCCAGCTCCTCACGCGGGTTCTGAACTAAAGCCACACCAGATCAATAAGTTGCTCGTGTCCTTCGATTCCGAAGCTCGCAAACGAGCGAGCCGCAAAATGATGCGAACTTTCGGAATCCGGACACTACAGGTCGCTCGGCTAAGTATCATCTCCGCCGATCGTCCGCGAGGGGCCATTTCACGGATCGAGCCGCACCGGCAAGCCGGCGCGCGCCATATATTCCTTGGCTTCGCGCACCGAGTACTCGCCGAAATGGAAGATCGACGCCGCCAGCACGGCGCTGGCGTGGCCGTCGCGGACGCCCTCGACCAGATGCTGGAGCGTGCCGACGCCTCCCGAAGCGACCACCGGCACAGTAACGGCGTCGGCGACAGCGCGCGTGAGTGCAATATCGAAGCCGGCCCGCGTGCCGTCGCGGTCCATGGAGGTAAGCAGGATTTCGCCGGCGCCGAGCGCAACGACTTCGCGCGCATAGGCCACGGCGTCGAGCCCGGTCGGCTTACGGCCGCCGTGGGTGAAGATTTCCCAGCGGTTCGCTTCGCCCGGCTGCGTCACCCGCTTGGCATCGATCGCGACCACGACGCACTGATCGCCGAATTTTTCCGCCGCCTCCTTGACGAAGACGCGCCGCGCGACTGCGGCAGTGTTAATCGATACCTTGTCGGCCCCCGAAGCGAGCAGGGCGCGGATGTCCTCGATGGTACGCACGCCGCCGCCGACGGTGAGCGGCATGAAACAGGCCTCCGCCGTGCGCCGGACCACCTCGAGCATGATGCCGCGATCCTCGTGGCTCGCGGTGATGTCGAGGAAGGTGAGCTCGTCGGCGCCGGCCTCGTCGTAGGCGATCGCCGCTTCGACCGGATCGCCGGCATCGCGCAGGTCGACAAACCTAACGCCCTTGACGACGCGGCCGTCCTTGACATCGAGGCAGGGAATGACGCGGACCTTGATCATGTAATTGTCTTACAGCTTCGCGTCGGATGCCAAATTTTTTTGGCTTGGGTTTGTAATGAGAGGGACTTGGCCCAATGGCTGTCCTCGACCCGATGAAGCCTTTAGCTTCCTTAGCGTGACGAATTTCTCTCGGTCATATTCAAGATTCAGCACTTTCTCCAAAGGTTCGACTATCTCATAGAGCAAATCAATTCCTTGAAAGTCTAAAAGATTGAGGGCAAAAGATTTTGAGACTAGCTTGTATTCGTAGAGATCACATACGGCACTGAAAAAAAATTTACGCGTCTTCGGGCCGAATCAACGATCATCGCCTCGTCATCACGAACGGAAAACCTTTTGCCCCACTCCTCTGCGAAGTTCGCTCCGTGTTTTTCTTTCCAGGCCCGCAAGTTTCGCAAATCATCTCTCATTTGATCGCCCTCATATTTTTCTCGAAACTTCATATAGAGTTGAGTTTGCGCAGTTCGGGCTGAAATCCGCGTTGCGCGGAGCGTCAGGAAGGCAGACAGCGCCGCCGAAATTGCCGCCAACGCCGCCAATGCGAGAGCGGCTTTAGTAATAGGTACTTCGCCAGTGAGTTGAACCAATGCAGTCCACATTCGAGTACCATCATGAGGAAACTATTGGTCTGTACCTAACGCTGCGGATTGCTTTCAGCGCCTCCGCCGCATCCAGCCGCCCATCATAGAGCGCGCGGCCGACAATCGCGCCGGCGAGCTTTCGCGCCTGCGGCGCCAGCAGCGCCCGCACGTCCGCGATCGAGGCAACCCCGCCCGAGGCGATGATCGGGATCGAGACGGCGTCGGCGAGCGCAATCGTGGCGTCGAGGTCGAGACCCTTGAGCATGCCGTCGCGGGCAATGTCGGTGTAGATGATGGCGGCAACGCCGGCATCCTCGAAGCGCTTGGCGAGATCGAGAGCCGAAAGCGCCGCGGTCTCGGCCCAGCCTTCGACCGCCACTTTGCCGTCGCGGGCGTCAAGCCCGACGGCGACGCGGCCGGGAAAATCCTTGGCCGCTTCTTTCACCAGCGCCGGATCGCGCACGGCGGCGGTGCCGATGATGATCCGGGCAACGCCCCTGCCGAGCCAGCCTTCGATCGCGGCGCGGTCGCGGATGCCGCCGCCAAGCTGCAACGGGATCTTCACCGCGGCGAGGATGCGTGCGACGGCAGCGGCGTTCATCGCCTTGCCGGCGAAAGCGCCGTCGAGATCGACGACGTGGAGGTATTCGAAACCCCGCCGCTCGAACGCCTTCGCTTGCGCCGCCGCGTCGCGGTTGAACACTGTGACGCGCGCCATGTCGCCCTGCTGCAGGCGCACGACGAGCCCGTCTTTCAGATCGATGGCGGGAAAGAGAATCACGGCTTCCAGCTCAAAAAATTGGCAATCAGCGCCAGCCCGAGCTTTTGACTCTTCTCCGGATGGAATTGCGTGCCGACGATATTGTCCCGTGCCACGACGGCGGTGACCGGACCGCCATAATCGGTGTCGGCGACGAGATCGGCGCGGTCCGCCACATTGAGCGCATAGGAGTGCACGAAATAGGCGTGCAGGCCCTGTGGGCCGAGGCTCAGGCCGTCGAAGAGCGGATGGCCATGCACCACGTTGAGCGTGTTCCAGCCCATATGGGGGATTTTCAGATTCGGATCGCTCGGCACGATGCGATCGACCTCGCCGGCGATCCAACCGAGCCCTTCGGTTACCTCATATTCGCGCCCGCGCTCGGCCAAAAGTTGCATGCCGACACAAATGCCGAAGAACGGTCGGCCTTTTTGCCGGACCGCCTCTTCGAGGGCCGCCACCATGCCGTCCACGGCGCCGAGGCCGCGGCGGCAGTCGGCGAAGGCGCCGACGCCCGGCAGCACCACGCGGTCGGCGGAGGCCACCACGGCCGGGTCGCGCGTGACCCGGATCGGTTGCTGATGGCCGCAATCGTGCGCGGCGCGTTCGAAGGCCTTGGCCGCCGAATGCAGGTTGCCGGAGCCGTAATCGACGATGGCCAGGCTCACCGCTCGGCTCCCGGCTGGGGAAACAGGCCGACGACCTCGGGCGATTGCGGCGTGGGCATAATCGGCGGCACGGCCGGACGCCGCGGGGTCGGTCCGGCGCGCCTTGATGGGGCTTCGCGCACCCACGCGTCGAAGAAGCGCCGCTCGGCCTCTTCCAGATTAGCGCCGCCGACGACGCCGACATTCTTCCAGCCGCGGCGCGCCAGCGTAAACCGCCGCAACGTTCCCGCCTCGATGCCGATCAGGAGCGATATCAATATCTGCACGACGATATTGGTTGTGCCCGCTCCGGCCTCATACATCACCACCTCAACGCCGCCGGCTGTCACCAGGTAGATCAGCAGCACCAGCCACATCCGGTGCCAAAGCATCCAGAGGGCCGGAACAACGAACGCCCAGAAGGAGAATCCGTCGCGCACGAACGCAAACCGTTCGGGATCGGGCGCGGAATCCGAGGCGCGCAACGGCGGTTCATGGACGGTGTAAACGGACATGGCTTTCGTTCCGAATTCGGCCTGCGACCGGTTGCGATGCCTCGCCGCGGCGGAAGAAACAGCCGTTAGCCGCCGAGCAGGCCTTTGGTCGAGGGCACCTCATCGGCGCTACGCGGATCGATGGCGACTGCTGCCCGCAAGGCCCGCGCCAGACCTTTGAAGCACGACTCGGCAATATGGTGATCGTTGCTGCCATAAAGCGCGGCGACGTGCAGCGTCACGGCCGCATTGATGGCGAAGGCTTGGAACCACTCCTGCACCAGCTCGGTATCGAACGCGCCCACCTTGTCGCGCCCAAACTCGACCATGAACACCAAAAATGGCCGTCCAGAAATGTCGATCGCCACGCGCGTCAGCGCTTCGTCCATGGGCACGTGCGCGTCGGCGTAGCGGTTGATGCCGCGCATGTCGCCGAGCGCCTGCTTCACCGCCTGGCCCAACGCGATGCCGATATCCTCGGTGGTGTGGTGGTGATCGATGTGGAGGTCGCCCTTGGCCTTCACTGCGATGTCGAAACGCGAGTGCCGCGCCAACAGATCGAGCATGTGATCGAGAAAGCCGATCCCGGTCGCTATCGACGAAGCGCCGGTGCCGTCGAGATCGACCGCAACCTCGACAGCGGTTTCCTTGGTGGTCCGTTTGACGGATGCCTTGCGCATCCAAGCTCTCCGCGTACGCGCCGGGGCGCCTTTTATCAGGGCCTGACCGGCGGCGCCATGCTTGGCGGCGCGGATTTGCATTGGCGGCGGCCAATTCCTAAATCATGCCTTGAACAAAGGCTTCCCGACGCATGCAATTTCCCGACTCCGGCCAATCCGGTCTTTGGCACGGGACGACGATCCTGAGCGTCCGCAAAGGCGGCGTTGTCAGCGTCGGCGGTGACGGCCAAGTCTCGATCGGCCAGACCATCGTCAAAGCCAATGCGCGCAAGGTGCGCCGGCTGGGCGCCGGCGAGGTGATCGGCGGCTTTGCCGGCGCCACGGCCGATGCCTTCACCCTGTTCGAACGATTGGAAGCCAAGCTCGAGCAGTATCGCGGCCAGCTCATGCGCGCCGCGGTGGAGCTCGCCAAGGACTGGCGGACCGACCGCTACCTGCGCCGGCTTGAGGCCATGATGATCGTCGCCGACAAGGACGTGTCGCTGGTGCTTACCGGCACCGGCGACGTGCTCGAGCCGGAAGCCGGGATTGCCGGCATCGGCTCCGGCGGCAATTTTGCGCTGGCCGCAGCCCGCGCGCTGATCGACGGTCCGCTCGACGCCGAGGCGATCGTGCGCCGCGCGCTCGACATCGCCGCGGACATCTGCGTGTACACCAACCGGAACGTCACCATCGAGACGTTGAAAGCCTGATCGACTGCGATCCATGAGCGACTTTTCCCCGCGCGAAATCGTTTCCGAACTCGACCGCTTCATCGTCGGGCAGGCCGATGCCAAGCGCGCGGTCGCGATCGCGCTGCGCAACCGCTGGCGCCGGCTGCAGCTCGACGAACGGCTGCGCGAGGAGGTGTTGCCGAAGAACATTTTGATGATCGGGCCGACCGGCGTCGGCAAGACCGAGATTTCCCGCCGCCTCGCCAGGCTCGCCGGCGCGCCGTTCCTGAAGGTGGAAGCGACGAAATTCACCGAGGTCGGCTATGTCGGCCGCGACGTCGAGCAGATCGTGCGCGACCTGGTGGAGGTCTCGATCGCGCTGACGCGGGAGAAGAAGCGCAAGGACGTGCAGGCCAAAGCGCAGCAAGCGGCGGAGGTCCGGGTACTCGATGCGCTCGTCGGCGCCAATGCCGGCGCAGCGACGAGGGAGGCGTTCCGCAAGAAGCTGCGCGCCGGCGAGCTCGACGACAAGGAGATCGAGATCGAGGTGCAGGCCTCCGGCGGCATGCCGCTGTTCGACATTCCCGGCATGCCCGGCGCCCAGGTGGGCGCCATCTCGATCGGCGACATCTTCGGCAAGCTCGGCGGGAGCCGGACCAAGACGCGGCGCGTCAGCGTGCGCGATTCCTACGAGATCCTCATCAACGAGGAATCCGACAAGCTGCTCGATACCGACCAGCTCACGCAGGAGGCGATCAAAGCGGTCGAAAACAACGGCATCGTCTTTCTCGATGAGATCGACAAGATCTGCGCGCGCAACGGCCGCATCGGCGCCGACGTGTCGCGCGAGGGGGTGCAGCGCGATCTGCTGCCGCTGATCGAGGGCACCACCGTCGCCACCAAACACGGCAGCGTAAAGACCGACCATATCCTGTTCATCGCTTCCGGCGCCTTCCACATCTCGAAACCGTCCGACCTCCTCCCGGAATTGCAAGGCCGGTTGCCGATCCGCGTCGAGCTGAGACCGCTTACCCGCGACGATTTCCGCCGCATCCTGACCGAGCCCGAAGCCTCGCTGATCAAGCAATACGTCGCGCTGATCGCGACCGAGGGGGTGAAACTGGAGTTCTCCGAAGACGCCGTCGACGCGGTTGCAGACGTGGCGGTGGCGGTGAACTCC
>JAKAPE010000065.1 GCA_021811945.1 Pseudomonadota bacterium
TCCAAATTGGAACCGCTCCGCACTTGTTCGATTTTCCTAATTTGCCTGAAATTCCAAGAGGTTTGCGAGCACTTTTAGGGCCGCAACTCACGGATTTAGGATGAAGAGTGGTACGCGCGCGGCGATTGATTGACTCCCTCTCCCCGCGTGCGGGGAGAGGGTCGGGGTGAGGGGCATCGCCGTTAGCCTGAGGATCGCGGAAAAGCCCCCTCACCCGCCGCGCTGCGCGCGGCGATCTCTCCCGGCGTGCGGGGAGAGGTGAATCACGCAACAACGAAAGTCGGTATCAGGGTCGCGGGCCGGGGCTACGCCGGCGGGACTTCCGCCGGCTCGCGCGGCGATTTTCTCACTGCCGGCGCAGCAGCTTGAACGCATGGTTCCATTCGTTATGCAGCAGGCCGGGGATACACCAGAGCATGCAAAGCGGCTCGATGGCGCGGGCGGCCTCGGCCCCGCCCATGTCGGCGGTTTCCCAGCCGAACTGGTCGCATATGCCGCGCACCGCGGCTTTTGCCTCATTGTCATTCCCGCAGATGAACATGGTCGGCTTGCCGTCCTTGAGCTGCGGATCGACCATCATGGCGTTGCCGACAGAGTTGAAGGCCTTGACGAAATGCGCCTCGGGAACGGCGCGCTGCAGCCGCTCCAGCAAAGATTCGTCGAGGCTGGTGAAGAACCTGAGCACGCCGTTGACCGGCGCGGCGTCGGCAATCGGATTGGTCGCATCGATCACCGGCTTGCCCGCAAGGTTGCCCGCGCCGGCAGCCTTGACGGCCTCGAGGGCCGCCGTGCCTTTGACGGCGAGCACCAGGAGTTCGCCGAACTTCGCGGCATCGGCAAAGCTGCCGGTTCCCGCCTCTTGATGTTGCGCCGCCCAATCGTTGAGCTTGGCGGCATCGCGCGTGCCGAGCACTACCCGATGCCCATGCTTGAGAAATCCGGCGGCCAAGGCCTTGGCGACGTCGCCCGATCCCAAAATTCCGACGTTCATGTTCCTCTCCCTTCTCGGCCGGCTCGCGCTATGGCGCGCGGCGGGCAATCGGCCCGTCATGCCGCCGTTGGCGGCAAGGGATGTAGAGCATAACAATACGTGCGCTCGGCTCAATTACCTCGCAGCGGTCCGAATAATCGGGTCGGTGACGTCAGCCCCCCGCGCCGGGGCGCGCTGGTCGAAAAGCAGTGAATGCAGCGCCTTCTGCGGCTTGAGCAGATCCGCGAGCGTATGGGCATCGAGAACGGCGAGAAAGGCCTCGGTGGCGTCGCACAAGAGCCCGCGCAGCACGCACACGCGCTCGATGCGGCAATACCCCCTGCGCGAGAGGCAGCCGATGACGTCGAGCTTCTCCTCGGTGTCGCGAACCACCTGCCCGATATTGATATCGTTCGGTTTGCGCATAAGGCGGATGCCGCCTTTGCGTCCGCGCACTGTCTCAAGATAACCTTTCTGACTGAGTTCGTTCACGACCTTCATCAAATGGTGCTTCGAGATGTCGAAACTTTGGGCGATGTCGTTGATCGTCGTCAATTCGGAGTCATTGAGCCCGACCTGGATGAGGACGCGCAAGGCGAAATCGGTGTAGATCGTCAGGCGCATTGTTGTCTCCGCGCGATATCCGCGGCGCCACTTGAGCCTTCTCAAGTGGCGGATTTATGCGGCTTCCGCGTGCTGACGGCAAGATCGCAATCATTCGGCGCTTTTCTTGTCTCCGCCGCCGCGATAGTATCTGTCGCGTCTTGGGCATTGGGAGGCAGTCATGAATCGATTGGTCGTCGTGGCGGCCGGTGTGGCAGCCTTGCTGCTGAGCGGGACTGCGGCGCTAGCGGGCGGCGATGCCGCCAAAGGCAAGGTGGTATTTCAGAATTGCGCCATTTGCCACACCATCGGCAAAGGCCAGCCCAATGGGGTCGGGCCAAATCTGCACGGGTTGTTCGACCGAGAAGCGGGCAAGGCGCCGGGTTTCAGCTACTCTTCGGGTCTCGCTACCGCCAAGTTCAAGTGGGACGACGAGAATCTCGACAAGTGGTTGGCCGAACCGTCAAAATTCATTGCCGGCACCAAGATGTCCTTCAACATTCCTGATGCGCAGGATCGGGCCAACGTCATCGCCTATCTGCATCAGGCCGCGCAGTAGCCATCAAGCCCGCTCCATCGCATTCCGCCGCCGACTCGGCGGCCGCTTGGGCGGGTCATCGCCGTCCCTCATTCAAATATCCCTCATTCAAATACTTCTACGCATCTTGTTCTGCCCAATCCAAGACCTTGCTCAGACTCGGTCCAAGACTCAATCTGAGAAAAAGAATTTTTTCAGCAGTTTGACTTAAATCAAGGCTCTTAGATTCTATCGATATAAATGCATATTGCATAAATATATTTTTTGCTGTCGAGAGGCATGGCGCGATGACTGAGCCGACCGGTAATGCCGAGGCTTCGGCGAATGCAGCGATACGGTCGGATCAATCCCCGGCTTCCTCGCTCGGCGGGTTTCTCGCCGAAAGCGGCGTGGCGGACCGATTGCGCGCGGCCGTCATCCCTCTGACACTGCAACGCTTAGCAGTCGCTCAAGTGATGCTCGCCGCGCCCGTTCACTTCACCGCCGACGAGGTCCTGACGCGGGTGCGCGCGATCGTGCCCGAGATCTCGCGTGCCACCGTCTACAACGCATTGAAGCTGTTCAGCAGCAAAAAGCTGGTGCGCGAAATCATCGTGGATGCCGAGCGCATTGTATTCGATTCGAATACGACGCCGCACTGCCACTTCTACGATGTCGGCACGGGCGAGTTGACCGATGTGCCGGCGAGCGAAGTCAAAGTCGTCGGCTTAACCGATCTGCCGCCCGGTCTGCAGGTCGAGACCGTCGACGTCGTCATACGCGTGCGCCGATCCGGAGTCTGAGGATGGATGGGGCGCCGGCAGGATGCGGGGAAAGCGAGCCCCGTGTCGAACGCGACCGCGCGCGCCATGGCGGCGATCTGCGCGTGGCAACGTCGAGAGACTGCGCGAGCGGCGATGCCGCAATAAGCGGCGCGAGTTGTAGAGAACTAACGCAGCCAAGCTAGCAGGTTAATCAGAGCCAACAATCAATACTAAGTCTACGATCAAGATTTTGTCTAAAAACATATCCAAATATTTTTAATTGATTTATTCTAAATCAAGAATTAGACATTTCTCCCGTGCGCGATCCGCGAGCGGGCGGCGGTCCGCAAGTTGGACGAATGCTAAGCAGTCAACGAGGGGGTAATCTGATGAACTCAGAGACAGGCACCGAGACCTGCGCCGATCGCGTCGAGAGGTTCGGCTATCTCGCGCGGCGATTAGTCCGCCCCTTGCACCGAAGTCTGCTAAACCGACGACGATTGACGCTCGGATCGGCGGCTGCGGCCGCGGCCGCGATCTCGCTGCCGACCCTCGCCGAGGCCCGCAATCCCTTCGAATTCCCCACGCCAGTGACGCCGGTCGCGCACGATACGCTCTACGTCCACGATCTATTCCTGGCGGTCATGGCGGTGGTGTTTGGCATCGGAATGTGCGTGCTGCTGTATTCCGTCATCCAACACCGCAAGAGCCGGGGGTATTCCCCCGCCGCCTTCAGCGGCCCGAAGACTCTCGGCCAGTGGATGGTGGTCGTCGTTCCGGTTCTGGCGCTCGCTTTCATCGACTATGTCGTCATGGGTATTCCGTCGTATTACGCCGTCGTTGCCATGGCCAACACCAGGGAGGATGCGGCGCTGGTAGTCAAGGCCACCGCCAGTCAATGGAAATGGCGGTACGAATACCCGGACCAGGAGATCGCGTTCACCAGCAGCCTGTCGACGCCGCGCGCCCAGATCGAAAGCGGGTCTCCGACCGATCCTCATTACCTTTACGAAGTCGACAACCCCTTGGTGCTCCCGGCCGGCAAGAAGGTCCGCATCCTGCTCGTCTCATTGGATGTGATTCACAGCTGGTGGGTGCCCGCGTTCGGGGTGAAGCAAGATGCCGTCCCCGGTTTTCTGCGCGAGACCTGGGTGAAGATCGAAAAGCCGGGCATCTATCGCGGCCAGTGCGGCGAGCTTTGCGGCACTGGTCACGCCTTCATGCCGATCGTCGTCGTAGCCAAGGCCGAGCCGGCGTTCGAACGCTGGGTCGCGCAGACCCAGAACGGGGAGAAAGCGGTCGCCCTCGCAGAGGAGCAGCCGTTGAGCCGCAATGATCTGCTCGCTCGCGGCAAGACGGCCTACGAGACCAACTGTGCGCCCTGCCATCAGATAACGGGACTTGGCCTTCCCGGCGCCATCCCGCCGCTCGCCGCCGGCCAAGCGTTCACGGCGACGCCCGAACTGACCGACAAGCTCGCACAGCTCGGCACCTATCGCGACGGCAAGATCGTGCTGGTGCCGGTCGACCGGCAGCTCGGCATCGTGCTGCACGGCATCTCCGGCACGCCGATGCCGGCGTTCGGGCTGCAGCTCGGCGACGCCGACATCGCCGCCATCGTCACCTATGTGCGCAACAGTTTCGGAAATCATACCGGCGACGTTGTCCAGCCCGCCGCGGTCAAGAGCGCGCGCGTCCAAGCCAACTGACACTCGATTTTGTGAAGAAAGCCCAAGGATAACGCCCCATGAGCTCCGTCAGCGCCTACGTCAACGAACACGAACACGAACACGACCATAAGCCGCGCGGCCTTGCGCGCTGGCTGTTCACCACCAATCACAAGGATATCGGCATTCTCTACATGCTGTTCGGCGTGACGTTTTTCCTCGTCGGCGGCTTGTTCGCGGAGCTCATCCGCGCGCAGCTTATTCATCCCGCAAATCATGTGCTCACGCCCGAGCTGTACAACCAGGCGATCACACTCCATGGGCTCGTCATGGTCTTCGCAGCGCTGATGCCGGTGACCGCCGGGTTCGCGAACTACGTGATCCCGCTGATGATCGGGGCGCCGGACATGGCGCTGCCGCGGCTCAACAACTGGGGTTTCTGGCTGCTGCCGCCGGCCGCCGTGGTGCTGGTCTTTCCTGGCATCCTGCAGCTTTTCGGTGTCGGCAACGGCCCCATCGACACCGGCTGGACGATCTATGCGCCGCTATCGGTGCGCAGCGGCCTCGGCGTGGATTTTGCCATCTTCGCCATAGTCTTGCTTGGCGCTTCGTCGCTGATGGCGTCGATCAACATCATCGTCACCATCTTCAACATGCGCGCGCCGGGCGTTACCATGATGAAGCTGCCGCTGTTCGCGTGGAGCTGGCTGATCACGGCCTTCCTACTGATCGCGGTCTTCCCGGCGCTGATAGCCGGCGGCTTAATGTTGCTGACCGACCGCCACTTCGGCACGCACTTCTTCAGCGCCGCCGGCGGCGGCGACCCGGTTCTCTGGGAGCACCTGTTCTGGTTCTTCGGCCATCCCGAGGTCTACATCCTTCTGCTGCCAACGGCCGGACTCCTGTCGCACATCCTTTCGGCGTTCGCGCGCAAGCCGATCTTCGGCTATCGGGCGCAGGTGTACGCCTATTGGACGATCGGCGTGCTGTCGGTAATCGTGTGGGCCCACCATATGTTCACCTCGGGCATGCCGATCGCCGGCCAGCTTTATTTCATGTACAGCACGATGGCCATCTCGATTCCCGTGACGGTGCTGTTCATATGCTGGCTCGGAACGATCTGGCGCGGCGCGCTCAGCTTCGAAACGCCAATGCTGTTCGCGCTCGGTTACATCGGGCTGTTCGGCATCGGTGGCCTGACCGGCCTGACCCTTGCCGACGCCGTCGCCGACCAGCAGTATCACAACAGCTATTACCTCGTGGCTCATTTCCATTACACGCTGTTCGGCGGCCCGATCATGGGCGTGATGGCGGCGGCCTATTTCTATTTGCCGAAGATCACCGGCCACATGTACAGCGAGCGCGCCGGCCGCTGGCACTTCTGGCTCTGCATCATCGGCTTCAACCTCACATTCATACCCCAGTTTCTCGCCGGCATCGCGGGGGCGGAGCGGCGCGTCGTCGATTACCCGATCCAGTTCGCGGGCTTCCACATGGCTTCAAGTATTGGCGCATTCATCCTCGGCGCCGCGCAACTGTTGCTGGTCTACAACATCGTCGTCGCGTGGCGGGGCCGCACTGAGCCAGCCTCTGCGCGCGTCTGGGAAGGGGCGCAAGGTCTCGAGTTCACGCTGCCGTCGCCGCCGCCTTACCACACCTTCGCTGAAAGGCCCGCGGTCGTATGAAACTCGACAAGGGCTTTGCCGACACGAAAAAAACAGAGGTGCCGGCTGTGGCGTCGCGCGCGGGTGCGAACCGGCGGCTCGCTTGGCTGCTCGCCCTGGTGGCCGCCGGCTTCCTCGGCTTCGGTTTCGCTCTCGTGCCGCTCTACAACACGTTCTGCCACCTGACCGGATTCAACGGCGCGACGGGCACAGCGGCGGCGGCGCTCACGCCGGTGGACAGGACGCGCTGGGTCACGGTGGAGTTCACCGGCATGGTCATGCCGGGGTTGCCGTGGAAATTCCGTCCGGCTCAGCGGCGCGTGCGGGTGCATCCCGGAGAGACGGCGATCGCGCGCTATTACGCGACCAACCTGGGCGATCGCACGTTCGATGGCCGGGCGATCATGAGCGTCTCGCCCGAGGTCGCCGCGACGCACTTCGAGAAGATCGAATGCTTCTGCTTTCACCAGGAAGCTTTGGAGCCGGGCCAGACGCGTGAGTTTTCGGTCGAATTCTTCGTCACCCCGGGTCTGCCGAAGTACGTCACGACCATGACGCTATCCTACGCCTTCTTTCCGTCCGTTGAGCGCGGCGACGATCGCTCGCAACCAAGGAGCTGACCATGAGCGCCGATATAACCATGACTTCTAACGTGACGGGATCGCAGCGCTACTACCTTCCCCAGCCGAGCCCCTATCCGGTACTGGTGTCGGCCGCGCTGCTGGTGCTGTTTATCGGTTCCGGGCTGCGCGTCAACGGCGTTGGCGCGGGCTCATGGTTGATGGCGGCGGGCTTGTTGCTGCTGCTCTACGCCGTGGTCCACTGGTTCTCAGGCGTCATCGCCGAAAGCCGTGGCGGCGTCTACCACCGCTGGGAAAGCAGATCGTTTCGCCTCGGGATGATCTGGTTCATCATCTCGGAAATTGTGCTGTTCGCCACGTTCTTCGCCGTCCTGTTCTACGAGCGGCGCATCTCAGTGCCGTGGCTTGCCAGCCTTGATCCGCGCTTTTCGCCATGGCCGGGATTCGTCGGCGGTTGGCCGACCGCCGGCCCTGCGGGGCATCGATTCGCGACCATCGGTCCGCTTGGCATACCGCTCGTCAATACGATACTGCTCCTTAGCTCGGGCGCCACCGTGACCTGGGCGCACTGGGGCTTGAAGGAGAACCGGCGACAGCAATTGATCGCCGGCTTGATCGTCACGATCCTGCTGGGCGCCGTGTTCGTCTTGCTGCAGGCCTATGAGTTTCACCATGCCTACACCGAACTCGGCCTGACGCTCGGCTCCGGCGTTTATGGTGCGACGTTCTTCATGCTGACCGGCCTGCACGGTTTACACGTCACCGTCGGCCTCGTCATGCTGACGACGATCCTCGGGCGCAGCCTCAAGGGTCATTTCAGCGCCGAGCACCGTTTCGCGGTCGAAGCGGTGAGTTGGTACTGGCACTTCGTCGACGTCGTCTGGCTCTGTCTCTTTGTCCTCGTCTACTCGGTTTGAGCCGGACGGCGTTCTGCTGCCCGACGCGGGGGCTCATCCAAGAACAAGGGATAGAGTAAGGGGATGGAGTGATGCTGGCGGCGATCCGAGCGACATTTTCGCTCCTCAAGCTGAGAATCGCTGTCGCGATCGCGGCAAGCGCGCTCGGCGGCATGGCGGCGGCAGGCGGGGTGCGATTATCTTGGCTGCAGATCGCGGGATTTGCGGTTGCCGTGCTCGGCGCGTCCGGTGCCGCCGGCGCCTTCAATCATTATTACGAACGGGATATTGATCGTCTCATGCGGCGCACGCATTCGCGCCCGTTCGCCGCCGGCACGTTCAGACCCAGCCTGTGGTGGCCAGCCGCTTTCATAGTCCTGCTCGCAATTTCCCTCTTTCTTGCGGCCATGACTGGTGGGACCGTTGCAGCGTGCTTCGTATTCCTGGGGGCCTTCACCTACGGCGTCGTCTATACCGTCTGGCTCAAGCGGCGCACGGCGTGGAACATCGTGGTGGGAGGGCTCGCCGGCAGCTTCGCCGTGCTGGCCGGAGCTGCGGCCGTCGATTCATCTCTGCAACCGGAATCCCTCGCGCTCGCGGTGGTCCTCTTTCTGTGGACCCCACCGCATTTTTGGAGCCTTGCTGCGGCCAAGCGCGAGGATTACCGCGAAGCACGGGTGCCTATGCTGCCGATCGTGGCGCCTGACCACGCCTGGACTCTTGCCGTGCTGGCCCATAGCGCCGCGCTGCTTGTCGTTTCGCTGGTGCCGTTGTGGTTCGGGGCAGGACTTCCCTACGCGTTCGGCGCCGGAACCGGCGGCCTCATCTTCCTATGGAAGAGCATCGCAGTGTACCGGTCGCCGACGAAGCAGGCCGCGCTTGCCAACTTCCTTGCATCGCTCTTACAGCTCGCGCTGCTCCTCGCCGGCATCGGACTTGACGCCGCGATGCACTATGGGTCGTGACCTTCATGATCGCCGGTGAAGGATGGTCTTAGCGGCCGGTCCTTGATCCTGCGCAAAGCGGCGCGACGATTTTACCGGCACAACCGCCTCGACAAGCCGGCGGAAACCCCACTAAAAGAGGTACCCCCGACAGAGCGGCATCAAAGAGGGATTCCCCGGCAGAGTGGATGGGGCCCGGGAAGGCGGGAAGCTCATGAATTATAATGCGTATTTTACTGACGCCCTCTCCCGGCTGCGGAGCGAGCGTCGCTACCGGGTGTTTGCCGATCTCGAGCGCCTCGCCGGCCGCTTTCCTCATGCGGTCTGGCATTCCCCAAAGGGGCCGCGCAATGTCGTGATCTGGTGCTCGAACGATTATCTCGGCATGGGTCAGCACCCCAAGGTGGTCGGCGCCATGGTGGAAACCGCGACGCGGATGGGTACCGGCGCCGGCGGCACCCGCAATATCGCCGGCACCAATCACCCTTTGGTCGAGCTCGAGCGCGAATTGGCCGACCTCCACGGCAAGGAAGCGGCGCTGGTCTTCACGTCCGGCTACGTCTCCAACGAAACCGGCATCTCCACTCTCGCCAAGCTGATGCCGAACTGCCTCATCCTGTCGGACGCCTTGAACCACAATTCGATGATCGAGGGCGTGCGTCAGGCGCACTGCGAGAAGCAGATCTTCCGCCACAATGACACGGCGCACCTGGAAGAACTCCTGGCGGCGGCAGCACCGGAACGGCCGAAGCTCGTCGCGTTCGAGAGCCTTTATTCCATGGACGGCGACATCGCTCCGGTGCACCGGATCTGCGATCTCGCCGAACGCTATGGTGCCATGACCTATGTCGACGAAGTGCACGCCGTCGGCATGTACGGTCCGCGCGGCGGCGGCATAGCCGAGCGCGAGGGCGCCGCGCAGCGCATCGACGTGATCGAGGCGACGCTCGCCAAGGCGTTCGGCTGCATCGGCGGCTACATCGCCGGGACAAGTGCGCTGATCGATGCCGTGCGCTCCTATGCGCCCGGCTTCATCTTCACCACGGCACTGCCGCCGGCCGTGTGCGCCGCGGCGACCGCCGCAATACGGCATCTGAAGGCCTCGCAATGGGAGCGCGAGCGGCACCAGGACCGCGCCGCGCGTACCAAAGCTGTGCTCGCCGCCGCCGGCCTGCCGGTGATGACGAACCCGACCCATATTGTCCCGCTGTTCGTCGGCAATCCCGAGCGCTGCAAAGCGGCGAGCGATCTTCTGCTGTCGGACCACGGCATTTACATTCAGCCGATCAATTATCCGACGGTGCCGAAGGGGGCAGAACGGCTGCGCATCACGCCGAGCCCCTATCACGACGACGCACTGATCGACCGCCTCGCCGAAGCCCTCCTTGAGGTCTGGCAGAAGCTCGACTTGCCGCTCAAGGAGCGCGCGCTCGCCGCCGAGTGACAGTCGCGACTTGCGCGGCCGAGCACCTCAGGCGCGCGACGGAACATAAGCCAGCGATTCTTGCCGCCGTACAAGGCCCCGACGAACGCGCGATCTCTTCAACGCCCGTGTCCACCGCGCAGTACGATGCGCATGAGGTCGGCGGCATTTCTGGCGCTGAGCTTTTCCATGACGCGAGCGCGATGTACCTCGACCGTGCGCGGGCTGATGCCGAGTTGACGGCCGGTTTCCTTGTTGGAGGCGCCTTGCGCAATCCGCTCCAGCACGTCGCGTTCGCGGGCCGTCAGCCGTTCGCAGCCGGGAAAATCGCGCGCGAACAAGCCGGCATCCGTCTGAGTGTTCTGCCAGGCGAGCATGGCCTCGCGCACGCGCGCCGCCACCGCCGCGGCACCGAATGGCTTTTGGATGAAGTCGACGGCGCCGTGGCGGATGGCGTCGATCGCGGTGGGGATATCGCCATGCCCGGAAATGACGAGGATCGGCGCCGGGTAATGCTGCGCATTCAACTGCCGCAGCACCTCGAGGCCGGAGCAGCCCGGTAGCTGCATGTCGAGAAGAACGCAGTCCGGCGTGCGCGAATGCGCCGCAGCCAGAAACGATTCGCCTTCGCCAAAGCTGGTAACCCGGTGGCCATCGCTGCTGAGCACGATTAACAGCGCCGCGCACACCGATGGGTCGTCGTCGACAATAAATATTTCGCTCATCGGCGCGTCCAATTTCTTCCCGAAGCGATGGATCGAGACAGCTCGATTCGCGCGCATCAAAATAACATCGCCGGCCTGCCGGCTGAGGTAACCAGCGGCTGCGATCTAAAAAAAACGATGTCGGCAGGATCGGCCGGCGGTATCGCCTTGCCTTCTCTCCCGCACCCTGAGCGAGAAGTTGTCACGGCCTGGACTTTGGCCTGGACTTGGAACACCTGAAGTGGGGATACCTGAACCTTGGACTTCAGGACCCGCCAGCCGGACTCCTGGCTGGCTGTCATTTCACCGCGGATGCTCGCCGAGCGGGCCGAGCGGCCGGAGATGCGGGACGGCGCCGGCAGCGGCAGCGGCAGCTCTTGCCCGCCGTCCCCGACGGTTGCAAACTGCGGTCCCGAACGAAACGATTACTCCGCGCGGACAGAAGCGCGGATCGATGCGGGAAACGCCATGCTGCGGGGCTGGGTCGTTGTCGTCGTCGCGTTCGCCTATATCGGGTTTTTGTTTCTGGTCGCGAGCTATGGCGACCGCAGACGCGGACTTGCGCTCGGTGGCCGCGCGCGTCTCGTGATCTACCCGCTATCGCTGGCGATCTACTGTACGTCGTGGACGTTCTTCGGCTCGGTCGGGCTCGCCTCGCGGACCGGCTACGATTTTCTCACCATCTATATCGGGCCGGTGCTGATGGTCGGTCTCGCCTATCCGCTCATCATTCGCATTGTGCGGCTCGCCAAGGCGCAGAACATCACCTCGATCGCCGACTTCATCGCCGCGCGTTACGGCAAGAGCCAGGCCGTGGCGGCGTCGGTCGCTACGATCGCCATCGTCGGCATGATCCCCTATATCGCGCTGCAGCTCAAAGCGGTGTCGTCCTCGGTCGGCACCATCCTCGCGGCCGCCGCGAAGGGCGGGACGCAGCCGGTTCTCGGCGATATCGCGCTGTTTGTCGCGCTCCTCATGGCGGCCTTCGCCGTCCTGTTCGGAACACGCCACATCGATGCCACCGAGCATCAGGACGGATTGATATTGGCGATCGCCACCGAATCGATCGTCAAGCTCATCGCTTTTCTTGCCGTCGGCGTGTTCGTGACTTTTGTCATGTTTCACGGCCCGCTGACGCTGTTCGTGCACGCGCTGCAACAGCCGAAAGCCGCGGCGATACTCACCCACGCGCCGTCCGTCGCCACGTTTGCCGCCATGACGGCGCTGTCGCTGTTCGCCATCGTGCTGCTGCCGCGGCAGTTCCACGTCGGGGTCGTCGAGAATCATAGCGAGAGCGAAATCCGCCGTGCCGCCTGGATGTTCCCGCTCTACCTCGTGCTGATCAATCTGTTCGTGGTGCCGATCGCCACCGCCGGCCTGCTGGCCTTCCCCGCGGGCGGCGGCATGGACGGCGACATGTTCGTGCTGGCTCTGCCGCTCAAGGCGCATGCGACGCTGTTCGCTCTCGTCGCTTTTGTCGGCGGCCTCTCGGCGGCGACCGCCATGGTCATCGTCGAATCGGTCGCGCTCGCCATCATGGTATCGAACGACATCGTCATGCCGCTGGTGTTGAAGCGGCGCGCGCGGCGGGCCGGCGAGCCGGGCGACGCCGGCGCCGAGCTGCTGATGATCCGCCGCGTTGCCATCTTCGCCATCCTGCTCTTGGCTTACATCTATTATCGTTCGGCCGGCGATGCGCAGCTCGCATCGATCGGGCTCTTGTCGTTTGCCGCCGTCGCCCAGTTCGCGCCGGCCTTCTTCGGCGGACTGATCTGGCGGCGCGGCACCGCCGCCGGCGCCATCGCCGGCATGACCGCCGGCATCCTGGTATGGGGATACACGCTGCTTCTGCCGAGCATCTCCGACGCCGGCATCATCGGTGAACGCATCCTGACCGACGGCCCGTTCGGCATCGCCGCGCTGCGTCCGCAGGCGCCGTTCGGCATCGATCTGCCGCCGCTTGTGCACGGCGTCGTGCTCAGCCTCGCATTCAATATCGCGCTTTATGTCACGTGCTCCCTGCTGCGGCGGCAGACCGCGATCGAGCGCGTGCAGGCCGACGTATTCGTGCCCTCGACGCTCGCCCCGATCGCGCCGAACTTCCGGCTGCGGCGCGCATCGGTCACGATCGAGGAACTGACCGCAACCATCGCCCGCTATCTTGGCGTGGAACGCACGCGCGAATCGTTTCTGAGCTTCGCCGCATCGCGGCGCATCAGTATCGAGCCGCTGGCCGAGGCGGACTTTCGGCTCTTGCAATATGGCGAGTATCTGCTTGCTTCGGCTATCGGCGCGGCATCCTCTCGGCTCGTGCTCTCGCTGCTGCTGCGCAAGCGCACGCTTTCGACCAAGGCCGCGCTCAAGCTGCTCGACGACGCCAATGCGGCGATCCACTACAACCGCGAGATCCTGCAAACAGCGCTCGACCACGTGCGCCAAGGCATCGCGGTGTTCGACAAGGACCTTGCCCTCCTGTGCTGGAACCGCCAGTTCGGTGAGATCTTCGATCTGCCGCACGCGCTCACACGCGTCGGCATCGCGCTCGAGGAGATTCTTCGCCACATCGCGCGGCAGGGCGGCGGCGACGCCCATGACCTCGACGCGGCGGTCGCCGGGCGCATCGCCGCTTACACGGCGCAAGCCGAGCCGTTTCTCGAGCGCTTCGCCGAGCGCGGATTCGTCATAGAGGTACGGGCAAACCGCATGCCCGACGGCGGTCTCGTCACCACCTTCACCGACATCACCCCCAGCGTGAAGGCGGCCGAGGCGCTGGAAAGCGCCAACGCCACGCTCGAACGGCGCGTGCGCGAGCGCACCCACGAGCTGACGCGGCTCAATGCCGAGCTCGAACGCGCCAAGGCGGAAGCCGTCGACGCCAACGTCTCCAAGACGCGTTTCATCGCCGCGGCAAGCCACGACATTTTGCAGCCGCTTAACGCCGCGCGGCTCTACGTCACCAGCCTGATTGAACGCCAGAGGGGCGGCGAAGATGCCGACCTTGTCTGCAACGTCGACGCCTCGCTCGAGGCGGTGGAGGAGATCTTCGCCGCGCTTCTGGACATTTCGCGGCTCGATACCGGCGCCATGCGGCCGGAAATGACCGATTTCCGCATCGATGAATTGCTGGCGCGGCTGGAAGTGGAATTTGCGCCGCTAGCGCGCGAAAAGGGCCTCGGTCTTGTTTTCGTGCCTTGTTCGCTGGCGGTGCACTCGGACCGGCGTCTGCTGCGGCGTCTCCTGCAAAACCTCGTCTCCAACGCAATCAAATACACGCGGTCCGGCCGTGTCCTGGTCGGTTGCCGCCGCGGCGAGCGGCTGCGCATCGATGTCTGCGACACCGGCATCGGCATCCCACACGCCCAGCAGCGGGCGGTGTTCAGGGAATTCCACCGTCTTGACCAGGGCGCGCGGGTCGCGCGCGGCGTCGGCCTCGGCCTCTCCATCGTCGAGCGCATCGCCCGCGTCCTTGATTGCGAAGTGGCGCTCAAATCGACCGTCGGCCGCAGCACGCGCTTTTCGGTTGGCGTCCCGCGCGCGCGCGCCGCCGTGCCGGCGCCGGCCGTGCTCGCCCCACCCAAGCCCGCCGCCGGAAGGCTCACCGGAACGATCGTCCTCTGCATCGACAACGAGCCGGCGATTCTCGACGGCATGGAAACGCTCCTCGGCGGTTGGGGCTGCCGAGTGCTCAAGGCGGCGAACCTCGCTGCGGCGCTGGCGGCGGCAGATGCGCTCGGTCTGCCGCCCGACGGGCTTTTGGTCGACTACCACCTCGACGGCGGCGACGGCGTTGTCGCCATCGCCGCATTGCGCCGGCGCCTTCGTCATGACCTTCCGGCCATCCTGATCACCGCCGACCGCTCCGCGCACGTGCGCGAGGAGGCCCGCGCCGCCGGCGTGCATGTGCTCTACAAGCCGGTCAAGCCTGCCTCGCTGCGCGCCCTGGTGACGCAATGGCGCGCGCAACGCGTCGCGGCGGAGTGACAGTCGAACGATCAGTTCATATTCTTAAGGCGATCCGAGAAAGCCGTCGATCGCAGCGGCCACAAAGCCGTTGCGATCGACGGCGCGGAGCGTTCGATTGAAAAAAAAACGCCTCCGATTCAAACCGGGGCATTACCAAGGGCCACCAGTCGATGTACAATCGAAACGGGTGAGGGACCGAGGCTGCATTCTGCGGAGTGCACGCAATCGCAAGCAACGGAGGTCCTGCCATGAAAGTCAAAGAAGCGATGCACAAGGGCGTCGATTGGGTTAGTCCGGATACTTCCGTGGCCGAACTCGCAAGACTGATGCGAGATCACGACGTAGGAGCCGTTCCGATTGGCGAAAATGACCGACTGATCGGTATGGTGACCGACCGCGACATCGTCTGCAAGGGAGTTGCGCACGACAGCTTCGACGCCGGCGACGCAACGGCGCGCGACGTGATGACCGCGCAAATCCATTGCTGCCGCGAAGATGATGATCTTGCCAAAGCGATACGGCACATGGAACAGCTGAAGGTTCGCAGGCTGCCGGTGATCAACAAGAACAAGCGGATGATCGGCATCCTCAGCCTGGGCGACGTCAGCCATACGGCGCCGCCCGATCTGCTCTCCGAGTGCGTCAAGAGCGTTGCGGCCCATCACCACTGAACAACGCGCCGCATCTGCCCGGTGGGAACTCGCAGGCTCACCGGGCGGTCTGTTGGGCATCATCCGCTATCGCCGCAGCGAATCGCATCAGAGCGACAGACCATATTTAAAAGGGCCGCCAACCGCCCTTGCAACAAAATCTGTCGGTAGGCAGCAGTTCTCATTTTGGCAAGACGAAGCTGATGATCCGCACACCGCATCGCTCTCGCGAAAGCAAGAATCATTGGTGCCACAAGGACTTGCCTTCATACCGACGCGCGCAGAACCCCCTGTCTTGGCGGTATGATGATCTTGGCGGCAACCCTTCCATGGCTAAAATGAGAACTGCTGATTTGATGCAGGGCGGCGAGGTTAGGTTAACAACTTAGTCCGGGAGGCGCAGGTTTTGCTCACGGGACTCGGTAATAGCCCGCCGAATCGACCCATCCAGCACGGAGTCCACTCGCAATGCGAATCCTTGCGCGGTTTCGCTCGACGCTTTGGATGCCCGAGCCATGCGTAGATCGCTCTCGTTAACCTGGACTCGTTGCCGTGTGATTTGATGGAGCCGGACTGGCCTCATCAGTTAAATTAAGGTATTCGGAGGAGGGTGCGGCCACCTGACCATGGCAATGGGGCATTTGAGGCGAAGTAATCGCGGCTTGGCATTGACGCCGACTCTGATGTTCAGCATCGGCACGCTCGTACTGCTTTCGGTGGGCTCGGTCCTGACGGTCAATTGGATTGTTGGCCGTCGCATTATGCGGGAATTCACATCTCGCCTCGTCATTGGGGTGCTTTCGACCGAGGAGAGAGCACTCCGTAGTCACCTTGATGCTGCAGTCCATCAAGGGAACTTCATCGCGGCCGCGATCAGTAGCGGCCGCTATGAGCTTGCCGGATCCGGCCTCGCAGACTTTATCGCCGGAACTCTCGCCGCTGCACCCCAAGTCGGGGGAGTTGTCCTGAGTGGCGGCAACGGAAAAGCGTTGCGTGTCGTCCGTGGTGCATCGGGCACAGGGTTCGAGATCGATCGTTTCGACGTTGCCGGGGATCGCCAGTTCGCGGCGCTTGCCGGTCAAATTCATATCCGCAAACACGCGTATTGGGGACCGCCACTTTATCGCAAGGCGACACAGGAAACCTTCCTGAGCTATCGCGTCCCCATCTGGAGGGGAGACAAATATCTGGGATTTGCCGCCTTCGGCATCTCAACCCGTGCTCTATCCACGCTCGCAGAGAAGTTGAGCCATCGGCCTCGCTCAATATCTTTCATGTTATATGGGCGGGACCGAGTTCTCGCTCATCCTCTCATGACCGAAGAGAACGTTCATCAAGCAGAGAACCTGTCGTTTCCGCTGCTTCATACATTCGGCGATCCGGTGATTACCAATCTTTTCAAGTTGCCGGCAATCGAGGAACCCAACCTGATGCTCCCCGTCGGCGTCTTGGCGCGTGAATCCACGGTCGACGGCAACAAGTATCTCGTCTTTGCTCGGGAGATCGGCGGTTACGGCGGCCTGCCGATAACGGTGGGTACCTATGTCTTGAAACGCGCCGTAGATGCTCCGTTCAGGCTTTTCTATTGGGCCATGATCCTTGCCATCGCTCTGCTTGGACTATCATTGGTCGTCGCTGCACTCATTGCCGAAGCCATTGCGCGCCCGATCCGTCGCGCCGCAAAGGGCGCGACTACGATCGGCAATCTTGATTTTGATGAGGTGGTGCCTCTATCGAGCAGTTATTTTCGTGAGATCAACAGCTTGGCGGACTCTTTCAACGCGATGCTCGAGGGCCTTCGGGCCTTCGGTCGTTACGTGCCTCGCACTCTGGTCATGCGCCTCATCAAAGAAGGCCGGATCGGCGCTGGAACCGAACAACGTGTTCTCGCCATGATGTTTACCGATATCGTCGGCTTCACGCCAGCATGCGAGAAAATGTCCGCTGAAAAGGTTGCCGACTTCATCAATCACCACTTCTCGCTGGTCTCCGCATGCGTGGAACGGGAAGGCGGGACGATCGACAAGTTTATCGGCGATGCCGTCATGGCGTTCTGGGGCGCCCCAGGCCGTGTAGATAATCCGGCTCGATCAGCCTGCCGAGCCGCGCTTGCCGTCCAGCGCGCGATCGCTGCAGACAACAAACGGCGCCGTGCCGAAGGGCTCGAAGCGGTTTGTGTTCGTATTGGCATCCATATGGGCCCTGTCGTCGTCGGCGATATCGGCGCCGTGACCCGGATCAATTATACAATCGTCGGCGATGCGGTTAACGCGACGCAGCGTCTGGAGAGTCTCGGCAAGATCCTTGACCCCAATGCCGAAGCCATTGTTCTCGTCAGCCAGGAGATCTTTGTTGCAGTGCCGTCCGGCTTTCAATTTATTGGACGCGGCGCACATCCCGTCAAAGGCAAACAGGTGAGCCTTGAGGTGTATCAGCTCATCGGGGGTTCGGAAGGAGACGCGAGCCCGGCGACGACGTTGAAACGGTCCCCCGGCTTATAATGCTGCAAAAGGGTTGCAACGCAGACGGTCGTTTCCGTCAAAAAGCTGAAGTAACGCATTTGAGCATATCGTATCCGAACTGCGCACCGCAGCCGACCTGATCTACAAATTCCTGAGCACAAGCCCAAATGCTCACGCCGGGTTCGTGGCATGCACAAACTTCGCTGCCTCCGCCCCGCGACGCCGATCTAAGGCGCTGTAAGGAAATAAGTCATACACTTTATCTCAGACGCGATTGCTTTCGCGATTGCTTTGGTTTGTCTGGGAAGATCGTGTAGTTCCAATCGCCGTGGAAGGCGTGAGGACGGATATTGACGGCGGCGAGTTG
>JAKAPE010000345.1 GCA_021811945.1 Pseudomonadota bacterium
CTTGTTCGATTTTCCTAATTTGCCTGAAATTCCAAGAGGTTTGCGAGCACTTTTAGGGCCGCAACTCACGGATTTAGGATGAATCCTATCCATATGCTCGGTTTCACCAAATCGATGAACTAGTTACTAACGTTAATCCGTGGCAGCGGCCCGCATAAGAAGCGGGAGGCCGAAGCCTCCCGCCAAGTAGCTTTGCCCATCGACGCTTTCGTCTTTACAGCTAAAGGCGAGGCGCCGTGGCGCAAACTCAGATACGAAAAACATTCCCCTCCAGATTGACAGTATTCCCGCAGGACGCCTCAAGTCCTGCCGAGCACCGTGAGCGTCACAGGCGCGAGGCCGGAAAAGCCGAGCGCCCGGGCAGCCGCAGGCGTGACGTCAATGACTCGCCCGCGCACGTAAGGCCCGCGATCGTTGATGCGCACCACCACCGTACGCCCGGTGCGGACATTCCTGATCAAGACCCGTGTCCCGAACGGCAAGGTGCGGTGCGCTGCAGTGAAGCCCGAGGCGCGCGCGTACTCGCCGTCGGCGGTCCGTCCGCCGGAATAGACCGACGCCAGACCGCTTTGGGCCGATGCCGCCACGGGCATACCGATGATCCAAGCAATAAGAGCTGAGGCAAGTACAATCTTCTTCATCAGGCTATTGTCAGCCATGATCTTCCTTTTCTGTGGTTATAGGGGATGGTGATTCGGCTCGCGTAACGAGAGCCGCGACTTATTGAACGGTACAATATGGAAATTGTGCGGCGCGAAACACTTATAGTAAGGATGCGGTAATGGAACTATTCCATGAAATACGCTTAATAACAATGACTTAGCGTATTCCATTTAGCGAAATACGCTGTAATAAAGTGTGAATATTATTCCGCCGGGCGATCTGCTGCGCCGCAGCGACAGAAGTCAGTGCGGCAACAACGAATCAGTACGGCGGGAAGCCATGCAGGGTCTGCGCCGGTTACGCCAGCACGCGGCAGCGCGCCCGGAGCAGCAGCGATACGGAGTGGGGAAAGGTAGCGAAGGAAGCCGTGGACGATCTTATACAATGAGCAGCAGGAAGGAAGGCCCGGTGCGCGCCAACATGTAGAGGGCGACGGAAAAGACGACTCCGGCGAAGACGTAGGTGAGCATGCGGCGGTCGGCGGCCAGGCGCATCGCGGTGCGCATGCCGAGAATTCCGCCGCCCACGCCGCCGACGACGAAGAGCAGCGCGATCAGCCAATCGACCAGACCCGAAAGCGCGTAATTGACCGCCGTGGTCAGGCCGAAGCTGCCGACCGAAAGCAGGGAGCAGCCCACGGCGTTCAGGATCGGCATCCCGCTTGCCAGCATCAGCCCCGGCACGATCAAAAAGCCGCCGCCGATGCCGAAAAAGCCGGAGACCGCGCCGACGACAAACCCGACGGCAACGAGGCGGACGGCGATCAGCGGCGTCATGCGCACGTGCACATCGCCGGCGGCAGCGCGCGGCAACAGCATCGCGGCGCCCACCGCCATCATGGCGAACGCGAACAAGGACAGAAGGTCGCGGTCGTTGATCGACTTTCCCAGCGACGAGCCGATCGCGGCGCCGATAATGCCGGCGACAGCGAAGGTAATGGCGCACGACCATTTGAGATTCCCGCCGCGCCAGTGACCGATCAGATTGGCGAAAGCATTGGCAGAAACTGCAAGCGCGCTGGTGCCGATAGCGACATGCGCATTGCCGACGCCGACGACATAGAGGAGAAGCGGGACGGCCAGAATCGAGCCGCCACCACCGATAAGACCGAGCGAAAAACCCACCACGCTGCCGGAGAGCACCGCCAGCGCATCCCGCGCCCAGAAGAAATGGGTCATGATGCGCAGCTCCCGTCTATCCTCCCCGCGACGTGGAACGCGCCTATCGACGACCTTGCGCGGCAACCAGCACTGTGTCCGAAGCCCTACACGGGTTCCGTGCAACCCGCTATCGGCTGCCGGCAGCGCAATTCAGAATAGCCAGCCGAAACGCCTGCGCTCGCTTCCCCCACTGTCTTGCCGCCTGGGTTGCGTCGGCAGCCCGGCCGCCTTCCAGGCCAGGATGCCGCCGCTCAACTCATAGGCGTCGCGGAAGCCTTTGGACAACAGCAGTCCCGCGCTGAACTTCGTGCGCGTGCCGCTGTGGCAATAGAACACCGCCGTCTGCCCGCGGTGCGCGCTGAAATCCTCGAGTTGGAAACGCGACAGCGGCGCCAAGCGCGCTCCCTCGATATGCTCGCGCGCATATTCATGTGCCTCGCGTACATCGATGAGCAGGGCCTCCCCCGCCTCAAGCCGCCTCTGCAACGACGGAGCATCGATCGATTTGAGCTTCATCGCCTCCCTCCAGTTTCAATGCGACGATTTGCGCCGTCGCCGCCGGCAATAGATATCGGCGAGCGTGGCCATGACGCTGCCGGCGGCCGCGCTTGCGAGCCGGTAGTAGATGGTCTGGGCGTCGCGCCGCGTGGCGACGACGCCGGCAGCGCGCAGCTTGGCGAGATGCTGCGACAGGGCGGACTGGGCGAGACCGACGATCCGGACCAGTTCGCCGACCGAGCGCTCGCCTTCGACCAGTTCGCACAAAATCGCGAGCCGGCGCTCATTGGCGAGGGCGGCGAGCAGTCGCGCGGCCTCGCCGGCTTTAGCCGTCAGTTCCCTCGCCTCGTCGAGCCGCAATTGCAGACGCCCTCGCCGCGGGCACCAGGCCCGCTCCGAACCGATAAGTTCCACCTAATTTAGTGATCGCTCATATTTTAGACAAGCGCCCGTTGGTTCCAATGCAGGGCGGCGAGGTCAGGTTAACGGGATTTTCGATTTGACATTGGGAAGCAGGCGTCTTCCCCCGAATTGATCGAATTGATTCTCTTGGCCGTTCCGATTCGGGAGGGGCCAATGGAAACTTGGTCGGCCAAGCCGCAGTTGCGGGCGCTGCTGGATCATCTCGGTGGGGTCAAGGATACGCGTCAATCCTGGAAGGTCGCTTATCCGCTGCGCGAGGTACTATTCCTGGTCGTATGCGGAACGATCGCAAGTGGTGACGACTATGATGACATCGTCGATTGGGGCCAAGCGCATCTGCCGTTTCTGCGGCGTTTCTCGGAGTTCCATCACGGCATTCCCTGCGCCGACTGGCTGCGGACGGTCATGAACAGGATCGATCCAGACCTGTTTGCCGCCTGCTTTTCATCGTGGGTCGCCGAATGCTGGCCCGATAGGCCCAATTTGGTGGCCATTGACGGCAAGACTTCGCGGCGCAGCCATGATCGCAAGCGCGGCCAGAAGGCTCTGCATCTGGTATCGGCCTTCGCCACCACCAGCCGGCTGGTGCTGGGCCAGGAAGCGGTCGATGAAAAGTCGAACGAGATCACCGCTATTCCGGCCCTTCTGCAACGCACCGACGTCAAGGGCGCCCTGGTGTCGATCGATGCCATGGGATGCCATTCCAGCATCGCCCAGAACATTCTTGATGCCGAAGCCGACCACCTTTTAGTCGTCAAGGACAACCAGCCGACGCTGCATGCCGAGATCAGGAGTTATTTCGACACTGCACCCGCCGGCGAGATCGAACGCTGCCACAGCGTCGGCAAGGAGCACGGCAGGCTCGAAATCCGCACCCATACGATGTCCCATTGCGTCGATTGGATCGCTGCTGAGCGTTGCTATCCGGGGGCGCCCAGCTTTCCCGCCATCGCCACCATCGCCACGATCGAGAGCTGGATCGAAAGAGGCGACAAAGTCGAGAGCGAACGCCGATCCTATATCTCTTCGCGCCTGCTCTCGGCCACCGCCTTCGCCGACGCCGTGCGCAGCCACTGGGCCATCGAGAGTGTGCCGCAGTCGCACACAAGAAGGAGGTTCACCATGAACTGACAAATTGTGTGTGAAGCTG
>JAKAPE010000066.1 GCA_021811945.1 Pseudomonadota bacterium
CCGCGCGCTCCGGCCGAGTCCCCGGAAGCATGGCCTGACGCTGAGCCTCGGGCGACGAAAGTCCCCTTGGCGAGAGCCGCGGTGGAACGCCGGAAGGCGGGCGCGCTTTGCAAGGCGCGCGCCGCGCCCCCTCCTGTGTCCTCCCCCGCATGCGGGGGAGGATAAAGGTGGGGGTGCGGAGGTTGGTGAACTGCGCCTTTCGGCGTTCCGCTTCCTTTTCTTTCTTCTCTTCGTAGCCTGGGTAAGCGAAGCGAAAAGCGAGCCGGACTTTCGTTCCCGGATATCGCTCCGCTCATCGGGGCTCCGTGTTGCCGCGCCCGATCGTGATGCCTCCGGTCCTCCACTGCCGGGGTGGTCTGACGAAGGTCGGGCTGGCAGCGAGGCTTTTTGGATCGGCTTTCGCAAGACTCGGATGCCGAGGGGCCTCGCGAGAACGAGACTCTTTTCCCCTCCCGCCCACGCGCGTAGCGCTGCGGAGCGCTGCGCTCTCCCGCTTTCGCGGGGACGGTGAAGCAGAGCGTAACGCGTCGAGAGAATTCGGCATCGGCGCCGCAATTCGTTTTGAATGACGTGGCGTGGATGTTATGTCGTCGCGGCACGCTCGCGGCCGTTGTCGCAATCGAGGCAATCGAGGCCGCGATTTTCGTGAAGACCGCGTGACATCCGAGACAGGCGAACGCATGCGCGTGACGGTACCAATTTCGGTCGGCGGCTGGGCTCGTTTGTTCAGCCGCTGGGATGCGCTCGCGGTATTCCTGATCCTGGGACTGCTGGTGTTCCTGGCCGAAGCGAGCCGGCACCTCTTTGCACCTCTGGCCGAGTTGCAGCGGCAGCCGCCGTCGCTTGATCCCGCCAACCTGCCCGAATATGCCGCGCGCACCACGCTGCGGATGCTCATTGCCATGGGGCTGTCGCTCCTCTTCACCTTCACCTATGCGACGCTCGCGGCCAAGAGCAGAGCGGCCGAGCGCCTGCTGGTGCCGCTCCTCGACATCCTGCAATCCGTGCCGATTCTCGGCTTCATCTCGGTCACCATCGTCTTCTTCATGCAGCTTGCGCCCGGCCGCGTGCTTGGCGCGGAATTCGCCGCCATCTTCGCAATCTTCACGAGCCAGGCGTGGAACATGGCGTTCAGCTTCTACCAGTCGTTGCGCACGGTGCCGACCGAGCTGACCGAAGTTTCGCGCAATTTTCGGCTGGGTCCGTGGATGAACTTTTGGCGCGTCGACGTGTCGTTCGCCATGCCGCAGCTCATCTGGAACATGATGATGTCGATGTCCGGCAGTTGGTTTTTCGTCGTCGCTTCCGAAGCGATCAGCGTCGGCAATACGACGATCACGCTGCCCGGCGTCGGCTCCTACATCGCGCTCGCCATCGAGCGGCAGAACCTAACGGCGGTATTCTACGCGATCATCACGATGCTCATCGTGATCCTGATCTACGATCAGCTCCTGTTTCGGCCGCTGGTGGCCTGGGCCGACCGCTTTCGCTTCGAGCAGGAGGCGGGCGTGCTGCCGCCGCGTTCTTGGATGTTCGACGTCCTGCGCCGTTCCCGCCTGGTCGACCGGCTTACCCGCCCGTTTGCCTTGCTGTGGCGGCAATTGCTGCTGGCGCGCTGGCGCACCCCCGCCCGGTCGGTTAAACGTGCGCCGCGCAAGCAGCGTCGCTGGATCGCGTTGCTGTGGACGGCGATCGTTTTCGCGCTCGGCGCGATCGCGCTCTGGCAGGTCGCCCGCTTCGTCGCCGAAAACATCACGCTCGCCGATCTCGGCACCACACTCCTCCTCGGCCTTTTGACCCTGAGCCGCGTCGTCGTGCTGATCGCCATCGCCAGCGCCGTGTGGGTGCCGGTCGGCGTGTGGGTCGGCACGCGGCCGCATGCCGCCAATCTGGCGCAGCCGGTGGCGCAGTTCCTCGCCGCCTTTCCAGCCAACCTCCTTTTCCCGATTGTTGTATCGGCGATCATTGCGCTCAAGCTCGATCCGAATGTCTGGTTGAGCCCGCTGATGATCCTCGGCACGCAGTGGTATATTGTGTTCAATGTCGTGGCGGGCGCCGCGGCGATCCCGGCCGAGTTGCGCGCGGTCGGCGCCAATCTGCGCGTCCGCGGCTGGCTGTGGTGGCGGCGGATCGCGCTTCCAGCCGCGTTTCCGTATTATGTGACCGGCGCCATCACCGCTTCGGGCGGATCGTGGAACGCGAGCATCGTCGCCGAGGTCGCCTCCTGGGGCAACGAGCACCTGCGGGCGAGCGGTCTCGGCGCCTATATCGCGCAAAGGACCGAGGCCGGCGATTTCCATCACATCGTGCTCGGCATCGCCGTGATGAGTTTTTTCGTCGTCGTCGTCAATCGCCTGTTCTGGCGCCCGCTTTACGGTTACGCGGAGCGCAAGTTCCGACTCGGATGAGGTCGTTGCAAGAGGAATTCATGGCTCCCGCCCTGCTCGATGTTCATGGACTGCGCCAGACCTTTCCGCGGGCAGACGGCGGCGAGCTTTTGGTGCTCGACGGCATCGATCTGACGTTGTCGCCCGGCCAGATCGTCGGCCTTCTTGGCCGCACCGGTTCCGGCAAATCGACGCTGCTGCGCCTGATCGCCGGCCTGATGGAGCCGTCGTCCGGCACCGTTACCTATCTCGGCCAGCCGGTGAATGCGCCGGCGCCGGGCATCGTCATGGTGTTCCAATCCTTCGCGCTGTTTCCCTGGCTGACGGTCCTGGAGAACGTCCAGCTCGGCCTCGAGGCGCTGGCGCTGCCGGAGGTGGAAATCCGCCGGCGCGCGCTCGCGGCGATCGATCTCATCGGGCTCGACGGCTACGAATCGGCCTTTCCGCGCGAGCTGTCCGGCGGCATGCGACAGCGGGTCGGCTTCGCCCGCGCGCTGGTGGTGCATCCGAACATTCTGCTCATGGATGAACCGTTTTCCGCGCTCGATGTGCTCACGGCGGAAACCCTGCGCACGGACTTCCTCGAGCTCTGGGGCGACGGCAAGCTGCCGATCCAGGCCGTCCTCATCGTGACCCATAACATCGAGGAAGCGGTGCTGATGTGTGACCGCATCCTGTTGTTCTCCTCCAATCCCGGCCGCATCATTCGCGAGATCACCATCAATCTCAAGCATCCGCGCAACCGCCTCGATCCGGCGTTCCGCGACCTAGTCGAGACGATCTACGTGGCGATGACGGCGCGCGCCCCGACGCCGCCGCGCATCGGAATTCCGGCGGCGCCGGTGGCGACGAGCATCGATACCATTCTGCCGCGCGTCTCCGCCAATCTTCTTTCCGGCCTGCTCGAAACACTGGCCGGCGAGCCTTACAACGGCAAGGCCGACCTTCCCGTCCTCGCCGACGAGCTGCATATGGAGGCGGATGAGCTGTTCCAGGTCGCCGATGCGCTGCAGATGCTGCGCCTCGCCGAGAGCGAAGGCGGCGACATCAAGCTCACCGAGAGCGGCAGGGAATTCGTCGACGCGGCCATGGACGGCCGCAAGAACATCTTCCAGCGCCAGCTTCTGTCTTCCGTTCCCCTCGCGGCGCACATCCGCCGCGTGCTGGCCGAACGCAACAATCATTTGGCGCCGAAGAGCCGCTTCTTCGACGAACTGGAGGACCACATGAGCGCCGAAGCAGCGGAAGAGACCTTGCGGTCGGTCATCGCGTGGGGCCGTTATGCGGAAAGCTTCGCCTACGACGACGATTCGCAGACCTTCAGCCTGGAGAATCCGACGTAATCTCCCTCGCCATTGCGGGCCGACAGGACCGGCCCGAAATGGCTCTCGCTCACACCGCGACCGCCGCCTTGATGTGCGGGTGGGGATCGTAGCCTTCGAGCGAAAAATCCTCGTAGTGGAAGGCGAAGAGATCCTTCACCGTACGGTTCAATCGCATCCGCGGCAGCGGACGCGGCTCGCGCGCAAGCTGTACGCGCGCCTGCTCGAGATGATTGAGATAGAGGTGGGCATCGCCCAAGCTGTGGACGAAGGCGCCGGGTTTGAGGTCAGCCACCTGCGCGACCATCAGCGTGAGCAGCGCATAGGAGGCGATGTTGAACGGCACGCCGAGAAAGACGTCGGCCGAGCGCTGATAGAGCTGGCACGACAGCGCCCCGTCGGCGACGTTGAACTGGAACAGGCAATGGCACGGCGCAAGCGCCATGCGATCGTTCTCCCCCGGATTCCAGGCGGTCACCACCAGCCGGCGCGAAGACGGGTTGCTGCGGATTTCGGCGACGACATTCGCCATCTGGTCGATCGCGCGGCCGTCGGCGGCCGGCCACGCGCGCCATTGCCGGCCGTAGACCGGGCCGAGGTCGCCGGTCTCGTCTGCCCATTCATCCCAGATCGTCACGCCGTGGTCGTTGAGATATTTGATGTTGGTGTCGCCGCGCAGGAACCAGAGCAGCTCGTGGATGATGGATTTGACATGCAATTTCTTGGTAGTGACGAGCGGAAAGCCGTCGGAAAGATCGAAGCGCATCTGATGGCCGAAGATCGAGCGCGTGCCGACGCCGGTACGGTCGCGCTTCTCCACGCCTTCGGCCAGCACCCGCTGCATCAGATCGAGATATTGGCGCATTCTTTCTTCCGTCTTCGGTGGCGCCGCCGGTCGTCTAAGGCGATCGCGGCTATGGGACCTTCCCCGCCTGGACGAACAAAACGTCGAGATCGAAACTGCCGTCGGAGCCGATATGGAAATGGCGCGCGACGGTTTCGGATACGGCGGCTTGCAGCGCGCGGATGGCGTCGCTCTGCACCTTCGGCGTGCTCATCCGCTCGATCCACACCGCAAACTGCATGCGCAGGCGGTGCTGGCTGGCGGCGCCGAGCGCGAAGCCGGCGCGCACGAGCGCCGCCTCCCATTCGGCGCGGGTATAGTTGCGCACGTGGGAGGGATCGCGCAACAATTCCACCGCCTGCAAAAACGTATCCAGCACCGGCACTCCGGGAGATACGCTGTCGACGAAGGCGGCGATGCCGCCGCCCTTGAGCACGCGCGCGGCCTCGCGCAATCCGGCGTCGAGGTCGCGCCAATGATGCGCGCTGAAACGGCTGAAAACATAGTTGAAACTAGCGTCGGCGAACGGCAGGCGTTCGACCACCCCCTCTCTCGTCGTGATGTTGTCGAGGCCGCGTTCCGCGGCGGTGCCCGCGACGGTATCGAGCATTTCCGGCGAGAGGTCGTAGGCGACGACTTCGCCCACGTGCGGCGCCACGTGATAGGCGACGTGACCACCGCCGCAGCCGAGATCGAGCACCCGGGCTTCCGGCTTGCCCCTGACAAGAGCGACCAATGCGTCGAGATCGGCGCCTTGCGCATGCACGGCGCTGCCGAGATAGGCCGCCGCGCGGCCGCCGAACTGTCCGCCAACCAAAGTCTCCTGGGTCCTGCCTTTGCTCATGCTTTGCTCATCGCACCCGGTTCGGTCTTCGAACGTCCCTGCCGACAGCAGCAAACAAAAAAGTGGAGCGGGATGAATTCGGGTACCCAGCGAACCGTCATTGCGAGGAGCGTCAGCGACGAAGATTCCAGCAATCCAGACTGTTTCAACGGGTCGCGGGCGAACTGGATCGCTTCGCGGAGTTTATCATCGGGCCGGCCACTTCGGGCCGGACCCGTTGGCTCGCAATGACGGGCCAAACCGGCCGGAATCCGCTCTCGCCTACATCCCCCATGCCACCGCCCGCGCATTGCCGCGCCTGAGGTTGCGGTAGCGCGCCAGCGCCCACAGCGGGAAGAATTTCGCGTAGCCGTGGTAGCGCAGGTAGAACACGCGCGGGAAACCGGTCGCGGTGTAGCGCGGCTCGTTCCAGAAACCGTCGGCGCCCTGCGTATCGGCGAGATATCTTATGCCGCGCGCGACCGCCGGATGGTCGACTTCGCCGGCGGCCATCAGGCCGAGCAGGGCCCAGGCCGTCTGCGATGCCGTCGACGGCGCGCGCTGGTAGCCGCGATAGTCGAGCTTGTAGCTCGTGCCGTCTTCGCCCCAGCCGCCGTCGTCGTTCTGGATGGAGGCGAGCCAGTCCGCCGCCCTGCGCATCTCGGGCGCGCCGCGACCGAGGCCGACGGCATTGAGCGCGCACAAGACCGACCAGGTGCCGTAGATGTAATTCATGCCCCAGCGGCCGTACCAGCTACCCTCCGCGTGCTGCGTGCGGCGCAGATAATCGACGCCCTTTGCCACGACGGCGCTGTTCTGCAACGTGTCGCCGAACTGCGCCAGCATCGACAGGCAGCGCGCAGTCACGTCCTCGGTCGGCGGATCGAGCAGCGCGCCGTGGTCGGCGAAGGGAATGTTGTTGAGGTAGTGATACTCGTTGTCGGCGTCGAAGGCGCCCCACGCGCCGTTTCCGCTCTGCATGCCGACGATCCATTCCTTTGCGCGCGTCAGGGATTCATCAAAATCTTGAGGTCCGGAAATCTCCCGCAGCCGATCCATCGCCATGGCGACCACGGCGGTGTCGTCGACGTCGGGATAATGCGCGTTGGCGTATTGAAAGGCCCAGCCGCCGGGGCGCAGGTCTTGCCGCCGCGCGATCCAGTCGCCGCGCACGTCGAGAACCTGTTTCGGAACGAGCCAATCGAGGCCGCGCTTGACCTCGGCAGCCGCGCGCTCGCCGCCGATCTCCAGCAAAGTGTGACACACGAGCCCGGTATCCCAGATCGGCGACATGCACGGCTGGCAATAGGCTTCGTGCTCGTGCACCACCAAGAGCTTCTCGACCGACCGGCGAGCGATAGCGCGCTGCGGATCGCTCTCGGGACGGCCGAGCACGTCGTACATCATCACGCTGTTGGCCATGGCCGGGAAGATGCCGCCGAGGCCGTCCTCGCCGTTGAGGCGCTCGTCGACCCAGGCGACCGCGGCATCGACGGCGCGCTGTCGCGTGCGCCGAGGAAAAAACGGCGCCGCCGCGCGCAGGCTATTATCGAAAATGCGGAAGAACCAGAACCACGATGCTTTCTGCTGCGGCGCCTTCGGCGCCGGCCCGAGCCGCTCGGGCGGATCGAGAAAAAGCTCGTCGATGCGTACGCCCTTGGCGTTGCGCGCTTGCGGCTTCTTCGCCATCAGCACCAGCAACGGAACGATGACGGTGCGGCTCCAGTAGGAAATCTTGTCGAGATGGAAGGGAAACCATTTCGGCAGCAGCATGATCTCGACCGGCATCACGGGCACCGCCCGCCACGGGATGAAGCCGAACAAGGCGAGCATGATGCGCGTGAATACATTCGCGCGCGCCGCGCCGCCGCGGGCGCGGAGGGCTTCCCGCGCGCGGCGCATGTGATCGGCATCAACCGGATCGCCGATCATCTTCAGCGCAAAATAGGCCTTCACCGTCGCGCTGACGTCGAGGTCGCCGTCGCGGAACAGCGGCCAGCCGCCGTGGTCGCCCTGGATGCGGCGCAGATAGGCGGCGATCTTGGCCTCGAGCGCCGCATCGACCGGCTCGCCGAGATAATGCCGCAGCAGCACATATTCCGCCGGAATGGTGGCGTCGGCCTCGAGCTCGAACACCCAATGGCCGTCGGGCCGCTGGCGCGCGAGCAGGGCCTGCGCCGCGGTCTCGATGTGCCGTTCGAGCGCGGCGTCGGGCACGGCCTCCGCGCGCCGGCCGCCAGACGGCGCCCGCGTCGCACTTTGGCTGCGCAGGGCAAGAGTGTTTTTGCTCATGGCTGTTTGATAATGAGCTCGGCGGCGCGATTGCCCGATCGGATCGCGCCTTCGATGGTAGCCGGCAGGCCAGTTGATGTCCAATCGCCGGCGAGAACGAGATTGCGCCATTGTGTGGCCGCGGCCGGACGTTTAGCCTCCTGCGCGGGCGTGGCGGCGAAGGTGGCGCGGCGCTCGCGCACGATCTGCCACGGCGGCAGCGCCGACGGCAATCCGGTCACGCCGGCGACCTCGCCCCAGATCGTCTTCGCCAGTTCTTCCCGCGGCGTGTCGATAAGCCGATCGCCGGCGCTGATGGTAACCGACAGCCGGCCGGGAAAGGCAAATATCCATTGGATCGTGCCGTTGAGGACGCCGAGGATCGGCGGCGTGTCCGCCGGCGGCTCGGTGCGGAAATGCGCATTGACGATGGCGCGGAATTCAAGCGGCACCACAAGGCCTTTCAGCAGCGACGCTGCGGCGTAGGGAGGCACCGCGAGGACGACCGCGTCCTCGGGCGCAAGCGGAATGCTCTCGTCGCCGAAATCGAGCGCTTCGACGGTATCGGCGGAAAAGCGCATGGCGCGCAGTTGATGCTCCATGCGCACGATCGCCCCATGCTCGCGCAACCCTTCGAGCGCCGGCTCGACCAATGTCGCGCCGAGCCCTTCGCGCGCAATCAGCGGCCGGCACGCGCGCCCGCCGGCCGCCAAGGTTTCGCGGATGATCGCGCGGGCGAGCCGCGCCGAGCCTTGCGGCGGCTCGATGTTGAGCGCCGCGAGAAGGAGCGGTTCGACCAGGCGGTGGTAGAGCCGGCCCTTGCAAGCGATGACGTCGCCCACCGCCTGACCCGCGGACGCAAGCAGGAGCCGCGTCAGCGGCACGTAGTCGGTCGCACGGGTTCCCGGCACGCGACGTTTCGGGTCGAAAACCCACAACGGCACGCGGCCATCGTTGATGCGCAGTGTCCAGCGCTCGCCGCTCGCCAAGTCGATGAAGGAGAAATCCGCCGCCGGCGGCCCGGCGAGCCGATGCTCGGCGCCGATGCGGCGCAGATAGTCGAGCGCCGCGCGGTTGCCCGACAGCAGCAGGTGATTGCCGTTGTCGATGGTCATGCCAACGGCGGCGTCGTAATAGGAGCGGCAACGGCCACCGGCGAACGCCGTCGCCTCGTGCACAACGATACGTCTGCCGGCACCGGCGAGCCGCACGGCGGCGGAGAGACCGGCAAGGCCTGCGCCGATGATGTGAACGGTTGCGCTCATCAAAATAAGTTGCGCAGGACGATGAAGAGAAGCCGCGCACGCGGCAGACGAATGGGCGCCCGTGGCGGGGCGAAGCCGCGCGCGAGGAGCGCCGCGAGAATGGCGCGATAGGCCGCGCCCATGATGCGCGGCGCGCGCACGACGCGGCGCGGGCTTGCCGCCATGATCGCCTCTGCTTCCCGAAACGCTTCTTTGGCGAGCGCCGCGACAGCGGCGCAAGCTTCGCCGAGGGCCGGGCTGGCAAGAACCGCCGTCGGGTCGGTTATGGCGATGCCTGTGGCCGAGAGCGCCTCCCGCGGCAGATAGAGGCGGCCGAGCGCGGCATCCTCGTCGAGATCGCGCAATATGTTGGTCAATTGCAAAGCGCGTCCGAGGTGATGGGCGAGCGCGCGGCCCGCCGCGTGTTCCATTCCGAACACCCGCACCGACAGTCGGCCGACCGCGCAGGCAACGCGGTCGCAGTAGAGGTCGAGCGTTGCGCGATCGGGCGCGCGGATATCGGCGACGACGTCCATTTCCATGCCGTCGATCACGGCCATGAAATCCTCGCGTTGAAGATCGAACTGCCGTACCGCCTGCGCCAAGCCATTCAGCCGCAGCGGCGGCGATCCGCGGTAAGCCGCGTCGATATCGGAGCGCCATTGCTGCAATTGCCGGCGGCGAGCCTCGCGCGGGCCGCGATCGTCGGCGATGTCGTCGACGGTGCGGCAGAACGAATAAATCTCGAACATCGCCTCGCGCTGCGCCCGCGGCAGGATGCGCATGCCGGTATAGAAGGAACTGCGCGAGGCGGTCTGTGCCGCCGAAGAGGGCTTTTTCACTCACGCACCCCGCGGCGTTTGCGGTGCGGCGGAAAAGCGCCGGCCAAGCCGCCTCGACGCGCCGCGCAGAATGCCGAGCGCCGTCAGGCCGGCCATTGCCGGCAATTTGAGATGTACCGGCTCGCTCAGCGGATCGCGCGCCATGAGCATGCGGGTGAGGCGATGCGCCAGCGTGTTGATGACCGAGACTTCCAGCGCAAGTCGCCGATCGGCGATCAGGGCAGGAAAGACGTCGCTCTCGCTCAACAGGCGCTGCGTACGCTCGGCAAGGCGGTGCAGGCAGCGGGCGAGCGGCGGCGATGCCCGCGGCTCGCCCAGCGCTTCGACGGCGGTCCCGGCGGCGGCGAGCGCATCGAGCGGAACATAGACGCGGTTGAGGTTCACATAATCCTTCTTGCAGTCCTGCAAATGATTGATGATCTGCAGGGCCGCGCACAAGGCGTCGTTGGCTGCCCAGGTGCTGCGGCTTTCGCCGTGGACGTCGAGCACGAAGCGGCCGACGGGCATCGCCGAATAGGTGCAGTAATTTATGAGATCGTCCCAGTCGCGATAGCGCAGCTTGGTCACGTCGAGCCGGAACGCGGTGAGCAAATCCTGCGCGTGGCGCGGCGGCAGGCGGCGTTCGGCGAGAGCGCGGCGCAGGCGCACGGCGGCGGCATCGTCGTCGTCTTTGCCCAGAAGGCCGGCTTCGAGGCGGTCGAGCAACGCGAGCTTCCGTTCGGGAGCCAGATCGGCGTGATCGGCGATATCGTCGGCGGTGCGCACAAAATCGTAGAACGCCAGGATCGCCGCGCGGTGGCGCGGATGAATAAGCAAGGACGCCACCGGGAAATTCTCGTCCCGATGTCCCTTGCCGGAGCGCAAATTGCCGGCGTCGCCGCCGCTCGCTTCAATCATCACAGTTCCGAAACGTTGTCTTGAACGTTGTCTCGAACATTGCCTTGGGCGCGACCCTTCCACATGCCGCCACGTCCGCGCGCATGCTGATAGGCGGAATCAACCGTGAACGCCATATAGATCGCCGCGATCAGCGGCAATGCCAGTCCCCAGAGCCTGGAGACGCGATAAAAGCCCAACGTCGGCTGGAAGGCGATGGCCATCGCCAGCCAAGCCAGGATCCCGGCCACCCGGCCTGGCCCGGCGGCGAACAGCGCCAATCCTGCAGGGGCGAGAAAGGTCAACGCGAGCCCCAAAACAGTCCCGGCCAGCCAAAGCGACGAATAGCGAAGCTGGGCGTAGGCGGTGCGCGAGACCATGCGGCGGATGTCGCCGATAGCTGCATAGCCGCGGATGCTCCGGACCATTTCGGTCAGCCCGATGAAGATCGGACCCTTTGCCTTGAGGACTCTTGCCAGCGTGCAATCATCAATCAAGGCGCCGCGAATCGCAGCCATGCCGCCGGCCCTGCGTAGCGCCTCACGACGCACCAGCATGCAGCCGCCGGCCGCAGCGGCGGTGGCGCGACGCGGGTCATTCGCCCAGGCAAACGGGTAGACCATCTGGAAGAAGAAGATGAATGCTGGCACAAACATGCGCTCGGCCAGGCTCTGGCACCGCAGCTTCGCCATCAGTGACGTGAGCACAAAGCCGCCCGCCTGCGCCGTTGCGGCGAGCCAGGTCAGTGCGCCCGGAGCATAGACGATATCGGCGTCGGTGAAGAGGAGATAGGCCGGTGGATGGGGGCCGGTTTCGACATGTTCGACGCCCTGGTGCTGGGCCCAAAGCTTTCCCGTCCAGCCGGGCGGCAGCGCGCGTCCCGCAAGCACGGTGAGGCGATCGGTGGCGCCGAGCGTCGCGGCAGCCCCGCGCGCCACCTGCGCGGTGCCGTCCCGGCTCTCATCGTCGACCACGATCACCTCGAATTCGCCGGCAAAATCTTGCCGCAGCAGCGAGGCGACGGTTTCCCCTATGCTTTCGGCCTCGTCGCGCGCCGGAATAATCGCGACAATCGCCGGCAACGGCTCCTTTCCCGCCGCACTCGCGTCGGCGCGCTCGGCGGCGAGCCAAAACATCCCCCGCCCTGCCAAGAGGTAGAGCCAGATCGCCAGCACCATTGACGCTATGAAGTCGTTGGTCACAGATAGTCTCGTGGTATCCTATTGGCGGGCTGAACGACGGGGCCTTGGCTCGCGCCGGTACCGCATAAGATCGCCCATCCCGGAAGATGTTTATCGTTATCCCGTCATTACAGGACCGCATAGAGCCCTTTCTTTGTGAGAACCGAAACGCCGGAAGACGAAAACTATGAATGCAAACGGCAATGCTTTTCTCTCGCGTCTTGAGACGACGGCGAAGGATATCGAGGAATTGCTCGACCGGCTCCTGTCGGCGGCGCCAGAGACTGGCGAGATCAGCCGACCGGACCGTATCCTGGAAGCCATGCGCTACGCGAGCCTCGGCGGCGGCAAGCGCTTCCGCCCCTTTCTGGTTGTCGAGTGCGCGGCCTTGTTCGATGTCCCGCGTGCCAACGCCCTGATGGCCGGCGCGGCGCTCGAATGCGTGCATTGCTACTCCTTGGTCCATGATGACCTGCCGGCCATGGACAACGACGCGCTGCGGCGTGGCCAGCCCACCGTGCACAAAGCCTTCGACGAGGCGACTGCTATTCTCGTCGGCGACGGCCTGCTCACGCTCGCGTTCGACATCCTTTCCCGTCAAGAGACGCATCCCGATGCGGCCGTGCGCATCGAACTGGTCAAGGAGCTTGCTCGCGCCTCCGGTCTTGGCGGTATGGTCGGCGGGCAGCTGCTCGATCTCGCCGCCGAAGGCCGCTTCGCACCCAACGGGCCGCTCGATCTCGGCGAGCGCGGCGTGGCGCGGCTGCAGGCAATGAAGACCGGCGCCCTGTTGCTGTTTGCCTGTACGGCCGGCGGCATTCTCGGATCGGCTGGCCCGGTCCAGCGTCGGGCGCTTGAGCGCTACGGATCGGCAGTCGGTCAGGCCTTCCAAATTGCGGACGATCTTCTCGATCTCGAAGGCGATCCTGCGCTCGTCGGCAAATCGATCGGCAAGGACGCGGTCGCCGGCAAGGCGACGATGGTCGGCGCGCTCGGCGTGACCGGGGCGAAGGCGCGGTTGAGAGAGCTCGTCGCCGAGGCCGAAGGGGCGCTGGCGTCGTTCGGCAGTGCCGCGGCGATCCTCGTCGAGGGCGCGCATTTCGTTGCCGACCGGCATAACTAAGTGCGGCGACCGCGCACCTTGCCGTGGAGATCGCCGACGCCAGCCTCGGCTACGACCTCGGCCGCAATGCCGCCCTCTATGCGTTCTTCGGCATCGCCGAGCTTTGGGTGATCGATGCGGTGCGGCTCGTCACGCATATTCATCGCGAGGCGTCGGCGGACGGCTATCGCCGCGTCCAGATCTTGTCGAAGGACGAGCGACTCGTGCCGCAGGCAGTGCCGACGCTCGCCATCACGCTCGGCGAGCTGGAGCTGTATTGAAGCGGATGGCGGTATGAAGGAAGCGTAGCAAGCCGTAGCCCGGCCTGAGCGGAGCGAAACCCCGGAACAGCGTTCGGGTCGTGCTGCTTCCCCGGATTTCGCTGCGCTCAATCCGACTGACGTGGCGGACGCGCAGTCGGTCGCGCGGCTCGGCGGCGCCACGCATCGTTGAGCGCTCGCCGACTCGGATCTTTCCCGGGCGCTGCCCCTTGCCTCCGTCGGCCTCGCGCGCCACATCCTGCGCGGTCATGTCCGCCTCCCCCGCCATAGAAGTCGAACGCCTGGTCAAAATCTACAAGAGCGTGCCCGCCGTGGACGGCATATCGTTCGCGGTCGACCGCGGCTCGATCATCGGCCTCCTTGGCGGGAACGGCGCGGGCAAGACAACCACGATTGCCATGATTATGGGGCTTATTACCCCGACATCCGGCCGCGTCACCGTGCTTGGCGCGCGGATGCCGCGCCAGCGCTACGCGGTGCTGCAGCGGATGAACTTCGAAAGCCCCTTTGTCGAAATGCCGATGCGGCTCAGCATCCGGCAGAACCTCACCGTTTTCGGCATGCTCTACGGCGTTCCCGATGTCGGCAGGCGGATTGAAAAGCTCGGCGCCGAACTCGACCTGACCGATCTCCTCGACCGTCCGACCGGCCGACTTTCGGCCGGCCAGAAGACGCGGGTCTCGCTAGCAAAAGCGCTGATCAACATGCCGGAATTGCTGCTGCTCGACGAGCCCACCGCTTCGCTCGACCCGGACACCGCCGACTGGGTGCGCGCGCGTCTCGAGCGCTATCGGCGCGAGCGCAACGCCACGGTGCTGCTCGCCTCGCACAATATGGCGGAGGTCGAACGGCTCTGCGAGCGCGTCATCATCATGAAGCGCGGGCGGATCGAGGACGACGACACGCCTCCGCGTCTTCTGGCCCGCTATGGCCGCCGCACGCTCGAGGAAGTCTTTCTCGACGTTGCGCGCGGACGCGGCGAACTGCGAGAGGCTGCGCAATGACAGCGCGCGGCGTGACCATATCTGCTGCCAGCGCCTTCGCCTTCTCGCCGCGCCGCGTCGCGGCGATGATGCTCCGTTACTGGTACCTTCTGCGCTCGTCCTGGCCGCGGCTGATCGAACTCGTCTACTGGCCGACGGTGCAGATGATCACTTGGGGATTTCTGCAATATTACGTCATGCAGAACGCCGGTTTTTTCGCGCGGGCGGGCGGCACCTTGATCGGCGCTGTCCTGCTCTGGGACATTCTCTTCCGCGGCCAGCTGGGCTTCTCGGTCTCGTTTCTGGAGGAAATGTGGGCGCGCAACATCGGCAATCTGATGATGAGTCCGCTGCGGCCGGCCGAGTTCATCGCCGCGCTGATGGTCATGAGTGTGGTGCGGCTGTCGATCGGAGTGATTCCAGTGACGCTGCTTGCCCTCGTCTTCTTCGACTTCAATCTCTACGGGCTTGGTCTGGCGCTCGTGGCGTTCTTCGTCAATTTAATGCTGACGAGCTGGGCGGTCGGAATTTTCGTCTCCGGTCTGGTGCTGCGCAACGGTCTTGGCGCGGAGAACCTCGCCTGGTCTATCATGTTCCTGTTCATGCCGTTGACCTGCATCTACTATCCGGTCACGACGCTGCCCATTTGGCTGCAGCCGGTGGCATGGATGTTGCCGCCCACCTACGTGTTCGAGGGCATGCGCGCCCTCCTCATCGCCCACAGCTTCCGCCCAGAGCTGATGCTCGACGCGCTCGGACTTAATATCCTGTTGCTGGCCGGCGGAACATTCGGCTTTCTGGCACTGTTACGCAGCGCCCGCCGCCACGGCTCGCTGATGCAAACCGGCGAATAGATTGCGGTGAAGAGGCACGCGCGCACACGGATGCCGCGAATGGCGCCGATGCTCGACGATGCATAGATAAGACCGTGGAAAACAATGAAGGATTGGAAAACAAATTGCGTTGCTTTGAACCGTTGACATATGATCGACATCATGCTGCGTTGCAGCGGGCGGGGCAAGGATTACCCTCGATGGCAATTGGGGAATTTGGTGGCGCGCCTGTCGCGCCAGTCGAGGGTGGGCTTTTATTTTCGACGCCGCTGTATTGGTTCTACGAGGCGACGCATGCCGCGCTCAATCCGGCACGCGCCTGGGCGGATGCCACGCGGTTGGCCTTTAAGAATCCGATCAATCCGCTCTACTTCACTCCTCTGGGAAAGTCGGTGGCGGCGGCCTGTGAGCTGTTCGAACGCTCGACACGCCGCTACGGTCGGCCGGAGTGGCGGATTTCTTCGACGCTGGTCGGCGGCGAGCGGGTGCCGGTGAATACTTCCACAGTTTGGGAGCGACCGTTCTGCCGGCTCATTCATTTCGAGCGCGTGTTCGAGCACCGCGCGCCCCGACCGCAGCCGCGCCTTTTGATCGTGGCGCCGCTGTCCGGTCATTATCCGACACTTCTGCGCGGCACGGTCGAGGCTTTTCTACCCAACCACGACGTTTACATGACGGATTGGGTCGATTCGCGCACGGTGCCGTTGGCGGAGGGCCGCTTCGATCTTGACGACTACATCGACTACGTCATTTCGATGCTGCACGCACTTGGCGGCGACACCCATGTGGTTGCAGTCTGCCAGCCATCGGTGCCGGTCCTGGCCGCGGCCGCGTTGATGGAAGCCGATGATGACCCCTGCGTCCCGCTTTCCCTAGTGCTGATGGGCGGACCGATCGATACCCGGGTCAACCCGACCATCGTGAATAAGCTTGCTGAACGGCGCGGCATCGACTGGTTCCGACGCAATGTCATCACCAAGGTGCCATTCCCCAATCCGGGTTTCATGCGCGACGTCTATCCCGGCTTTCTGCAGCTCAACGGCTTCGTCACCATGAATCTCGATCGGCACATCGAGGCGCACAAGCAGCTTTTCCTCAACCTCGTGCGTGGCGACGGCGATTCGGCGCAGAAACACAAGGAATTCTACGACGAATATCTGGCGGTAATGGATCTTGCGGCGGAGTATTATTTGCAGACCGTCGAGACCGTTTTCGTGCGCCATGCCTTACCGAAGGGGGAAATGACGCACCGCGGCCGGCCGGTCGATCCGACCCGCATCAAGCGCGTCGCCTTGCTCACCATCGAGGGCGAACACGACGACATATCCGGCGTCGGCCAGACCGAAGCGGCGCATCGCTTGTGCACCAACATCCCTGCTGACCGGCAAGCGCATTGGCTCCAGCCCGGGGTCGGCCACTATGGCGTGTTCAACGGCTCGCGCTTTCGCTCGGAAATCGCTCCGCGCATCGCCGATTTCGTGCTGTCGATGGATCAGGCCGGGCGTCGTTGGCTTCGCGGCTCCGGCAAGCGCGATCTCTATAGCGGCACAGCGCATCTCCCGAGCGACCGTCAAGCCGTAGCCGTTCGTTAGCGGCCCGCGGCTAGTCCCAGGCTGGTCAAACTCGACAGAGAGCGGGCTATCCTACTATTCTCCTTGATAAAATCGCCGCCGATCCCGGCTCTCCGAACTAAGGCTTTGAAAACACGTCGAGATTTTAGAATCGCGCGGAATCAGATCGCTTGCCTTGTGACGGCCTAAGATTTGAATCTTTATTCGCATCATAGATAACATGCCCTGGCATTGACGGAGCGATTGAACCCCAAGATATTGTATGTTTTGAATTTTTTGCCAAAGAGGCTGCACGGCCCGTTGGATATGGCAGTATCCGAGCCGGGTTGGGTTTGGGTTTTTTCCGGTTTCTCCGCCATGCCGCTGCGCGCACTGCTTTACCGCCGTCCGAGTGAACCTCAGGCGATCGAAATCATCTTCGACAAGTCGATTTACCTGGTGCGGCTGCGCCGGCATCGGCAGGCGCGCCGCTACACCTTGCGCATTCAAGCGGCGACGCGGGAGGTGGTGCTCACGATTCCGCCGCGGGGCACGCTGAAGGAGGCGCGCGCATTTGCTCAGAAGCAAGGTGGCTGGATCGCGGCGCGGCTCGATCGGCTGCCGGAAGCGGTGCCGTTCGCGCACGGCGTCGTCGTACCGCTGCGCGGCCTGTCGCATCGCATTGTCCATCGCCGCGGCGCGCGCGGCACGGTCTGGACCGAGACCAGCGCGGATGGCGCGCGGCTTTTGTGCGTTGCCGGCAAAGCGCCGCATATCAATCGCCGCGTCGGCGATTTCCTTCGCCGCGAAGCCAAACGCGAACTCGAAACGGCAAGCCTGCGCTTTGCTGCCGATCTCGGCGTGACAGTCCGACGCCTGGCGGTGCGCGACCAGTCAAGCCGCTGGGGCTCCTGCTCGACGGCCGGGGTTCTCTCCTATTCCTGGCGGCTCATTCTTGCGCCCGGCTATGTGCTCAATTATCTCGCCGCGCACGAGGTGGCGCATCTCATCGAGATGAACCATTCGGCGCGGTTCTGGCGCCTGGTACAACGCCTCTGCCCGGACCACGAGCGCGCCAAGGTGTGGCTCGACGTGCACGGCAGCGATCTGCACCGCTACGGCCTCGCCGACGGGTTGCCGCAAGAGGGATTGAAGAGCATGGACGTTTTCTGACCCTGCGTGCCGTCGCACGCTGCGGCATGGCGGAGATCGGTTCCAACCGCCGTTGTCGGGTGCATGCCAAACAGCAGGATGAGGATCGGAGTCATCAACGAGCCGCCGCCGATCCCGATCATCCCGACGAGAATGCCGATGGCGAATGCGACTGCGGCGTAGACGGGCCGCAACGCGTGGATCGCACTCATCGTCCAATCTTACCGCCTCCCGCAAGGGAGCACAAAGCTTGCCCGCGTCGAGCCGCCGCACATGGTCGTCTTCTTTGAACCTAAATCCGGCAGTTGGAGGACCTCATTGCGCGGAAACCTTTGACTTTGTAAGTAAATAAGCCACCTTAGAGGTCTCCAAATTGGAACCGCTCCGCACTTGTTCGATTTTCCTAATTTGCCT
>JAKAPE010000067.1 GCA_021811945.1 Pseudomonadota bacterium
GATCTGAGCCCTACATCCTCGGCTTCCTGGCGGTGCTCGCCGTGGCCGGCGTGTTCTCGCTGTTCGCGCTGGCGAGCGGCATCCTGCGGCTGTCCTCGCGGGAAGCGGTGAGCCCGCTGCTCAAGGCGGTGCTCGACGATGCCTTCGACGGCGTTCTCGTCACCGACCATGATGGCCGCGTCGTCTATGCCAACGCCGCCTATCTCGACCTCATCGATGCGGTGGGCCCGAGCGACGTGCGGCCGATCGAGCGCGTCTTCATCGGCGACGCGGACGCCGCGGAGGCCACTTACCGGCTGCTCAAGGCGGCGCACGAAGGCAAGCGCCGGCGGGAGGAAGTGCGCGTCGCCGCGCTGAAGGGCCAGCCGGCGCGGTGGCTGCGGCTGCGGGTGCGGCCGCTCGGCGAGGAGGGCCGCGGCCGCCGTCTCACCGTATGGTCGATCAGCGACGTGACCCGCGAGCGCGAACGCCAGGAGAACGTCTTTCAGGAGCTGCAGCACGCCATCGATTATCTCGATCACGCGCCGGCCGGTTTTTTCTCCGTCGACGCCAAGGGCGACGTGATCTACCTAAATGCGACCCTCGCCAACTGGCTCGACCAGGACCTCGCCCAGGTCGGCTCCGGCGGGCTCAAGCTCGCCGATCTCGTCGCCGGCGACGGCGCCGTGCTGCTGACGACGCTGCGCGCGGCGCCGGGCGAGATCAAGACCGAGGTGCTCGATCTCGACTTGAGAACCCGCAGCGGCCACACGCTGCCGGTGCGGCTTTATCACAAGGTCGCCTTCGGCGCCGATGGCACGCCCGGCGCCTCGCGCACGCTCGTGCTCAACCGCGCACGCGACGACGGCACCGATCCGCAGCGCGCGGCGGCGATCCGCTTCATGCGATTTTTCCATCACACGCCGATGGCGATCGCGACGGTGGATCGCGACGGCGGCATCGTGCGCACCAATCCGCTGTTCGCGCGGCTGTTCCACAACGTGCTGCGCGGGTCGGGCGGCGGCAGCGGCGAGCGTTCGATCGGCGCGGTCGTCGCCGAGCGCGACCGCGCCGCGCTCGCCGGCGCCATCGCCGAAGCAGCACAGGGCAGGGGCGACATTGCGCCCGTCGACGCGGCGCTGACGGCGACGGCCGGCGATGGCGGCGGCGGCGGCGGCGGCGAGCGCTTCGGCCGCTTCTACGTCACCGCGGTCGAGGACGAAGAGCGCGATCAGGAAGCCGCCATCGTCTATGTGCTGGAAACGACCGCGCAACGCGAGCTCGAAACCAAGGTCACCCAGCAGCAGAAGATGGAGCTGGTCGGTCAGCTCGCCGGCGGCATCGCCCACGATTTCAACAACGTTCTTTCCGCCATCATGATGGCGACCGATTTTCTCCTCAACGCCCACAAACCGACCGATCCCTCGTTTGCCGACATCATGCAGATCAAGCAGAACGCCAACCGGGCGGCGAGCCTGGTTCGCCATCTGCTGGCGTTCTCTCGCAAGCAGACGCTGCGTCCGCAGGTGTTCGATGTCGGCGAGGTTTTGAGCGACCTCACCATGCTGCTGCGCCGGCTGATCGGCGAGAAGGTCGCCCTCGACGTGGTGCACGGCCGCGATCTCTGGCCGGTCAAAGCGGATATCTCGCAATTCGAGCAGGTGATCGTGAACCTCGCGGTCAATGCCCGCGACGCCATGCCCGAGGGCGGCCGGCTCACCCTGCGCACCGCCAACGTAGCGGCGCGCGCGTGCGGGCGCTTCCACGCCAAAGGCATGCCGGCGGCCGATTACGTGCTTATCGAGGTCGCGGATACCGGCACCGGCATTCCGGCCGGGATCATGGACAAGATCTTCGAGCCGTTTTTCTCCACCAAGGAGGTCGGCAAAGGCACCGGGCTCGGACTCTCCACGGTCTATGGCATCATCAAACAGACCGGCGGCTTCGTCTTTGCCGACTCCGCCGAGCACAAGGGGACCGCCTTCCGCATCTTCCTGCCCCGGCACGCCGCCGCCGAGGACGCGCGCGGCACCGAGGTAATGTCAGGGCGAATGGGCGGAAACGAAATGCCGGAGGCCGTCGGCGTTCCCGAGGTGCCGGCGATCGTCGAAGCGTTGGCGGCGACCTCCGAAGTCAAGCGCGCCGCAAGCGCCGATCTCACCGGCCGAGGCACCATCCTCCTGGTGGAAGACGAGGAGGGACTGCGCGGCCTCAATGCGCGCGGGCTCGCCTCGCGCGGCTATACCGTGCTCGAGGCCGGCAACGGCGTCGAGGCGATCAACATCCTGGAAAAATCCGAAGGCCGGGTCGATCTGGTGGTTTCCGACGTCGTCATGCCGGAGATGGATGGGCCCACGCTGGCGCGCGAGCTGCGCAGCCGCGATCCGGACCTGAAGATCATTTTCGTCTCCGGTTATGCCGAGGACGCCTTCCAGAAGCGTCTCCCGGAGAACGGTCGGTTCGCGTTCCTGCCAAAGCCATTCACGCTTAAGCAGCTGGTCGAAGCCGTAAAGGAGACGCTGGCGGCGTAGTGGGGTTTTCTACTCGGTTTGAATCAGCCGCGTCCTCGCGAGGAGCCAACGGGTCCGGCTCGAAGTGGCCGGCCGGACGGTAAGCGCCGCGACCCAAGCTGCTTTGAGGGTCTCACGGGCGACGAACACATAAAGGCGGTGTTATTGGGAACGCCGAAACGCGGCCGCGATCGACGGCACGAAACGCCCTGGCTCCGTTGGAGCAGGTCGATCAAGTTAGGTTGATGCTTGAGTTTGATGGTGGTGCTGCGCTTCGCTCGCAATGACGCATCGATCGGAACGCGCTCTGGCCCGATTATCCTCCCCGTGTTGCAGAGGAGAAACGTCTACTGCGCCGGCGGCGGGCCGCCGTGGCAGGCGTGCGGCGCGCTTGTCGGAAAGAAGTTCGGCACGTCGCAATTGCTGCAGGCAACGAGCATGAAGCCCGAGCCGGCGACCACGAGAAGCCGCAGCAGACGACCAGCGCTCCGGCGTATGAGTTCGGGCATAAACGTCCTCTAAGCGGCCCAGCGTTCGACCGTGCGCGCGTGTGCTTCCTATAGCGGCGGACTGTGGCCCTCCTGCGACAAGCCGAGTTGATTGTGACTCTATCGCCGCCGGATTTCCATTATGTTAGGGCGGTCGAAGGGAGACGAAGACATGAACATCCATCCCGGTGGCTCGCGGCCGTCGCGCCGCTCCGTGGCCGAGTATTGGCTGGAGCCCGTCACCGACCAGCAATATGGGGCGGCGAGGGGCTGAGGCCATGCGTTACGATCTCTATTACTGGCCGATGATTCAGGGGCGTGGCGAATTCATACGGCTTGCGCTCGAAGAGGCCGGCGCCGACTATGTCGACGTGGCGCGCCAGGGCAAGCGCGGCATGACGGCGATGCAACGGCTCCTCGACGGCAAGGGCGGGGCGCGCCCGCCGTTCGCGCCGCCGTTCCTCAAAGCCGGCCGACTGGTCATCGCCCAGACGGCGGAAATTCTGTTCTATCTCGGTCAGCGCCTCAATCTCGCGCCGCGCGACGAGGCGGGACGGCTGTGGGCGCATCAATTGCAGCTCACCATCTCCGATTTCGTCGTCGAAATTCACGACACCCATCATCCGATTTCCGCCGAGCTCTATTTCGAGGAGCAGCGACCGGAGGCGCGCCGGCGCGCCGAGCTTTTCTGGCGCCATCGCGTGCCGAACTTTCTGGGCTATTTCGAACGCGTGCTGCAAGGGAACGGCGGTCGTTTCATGGTCGGCCGGCGCGTGAACTACGTTGACCTCTCGTTGTTCCAGACGGTCGAAGGGCTGCGCTACGCCTTTCCCAGGCGCATGAAGCGCTTCGAGAAGAAGGTGCCGAGCCTGATCGCGCTGTGCGAGCGGGTGGCGAAGCGCCCCCGCATAAAGGCTTATCTCGCCTCGGACCGGCGCATCGCCTTCAACCAGTGGGGCATCTTCCGTTATTATGAGGAGCTGGACCGCTGACGTAGCGTCTCGGTTTGAATTATCATCCGATATGTTGCAGCACAACGTCTATTTCAATCAGCGCCCCGGCGACCTTGCGGCTCGACCAAGGGGGCGAGTTTGGCGAGTGTCGCTGCTGTCCGCATGACGCGGCGCATCGAGAAAAGGAGGTTTGCCGGTGCCCGCCACACGTCCGTTGTCGGAAATTCTGCCGCCGGAAATGAAGGAGCTCCGCCCGCAGCCGCTCTTCATTCTGCTGCTCGACGTGGCGCCGGCGATCAATGTGGGCAAGGCGCCCGGCGTCGACCGCCGCGTCGGCGTCATCACCGGCGGCCGGTTCGAAGGCGAACGGCTGCGCGGCACGCTCTTTCCCGGCGGCAGCGACTGGCAGGCCATCCGGCCCGGCGACGGCGCCTGGATGCTCGATGTGCGCATCGTGCTCAAGACCGACGACGGTCACATCATCGGCATGCCCTATCGCGGCCTGCGCCACGGTCCCAAGGCGGTGCTCGATCGTATCGCCCGCGGCGAGGCGGTGAGCCCGGCCGACTATTACTTGCGCATCACGGGATCGTTCGAGACGGCATCGGAAAAATACGGGTGGCTCAACAATGTTCTGTGCATGGGCATCGGCCACCGTCTGCCGGAGGGGCCGGTTTATCAGGTATTCGCCGTCTGATCGGTGTTTGCGCATTCGCACTGCATGCTGCAAGAGGGATAAAGAGGGGTGGCTCCATGTCCGGCTATTTGCACAACTTCGATCTCACCGACGGCGTCAATATCCTGCGGCTGATGTGCGGGCTGTTCCTCATCCCGCACATCGTCGGCAAGTTCACCGAGCCGGCGACGCTGAACTTCTTCAAGGCCGCCAAGTTCAATCCGCCGGCGACCTGGATGTACATTTCCGCCACGATCGAGACGCTGCTGACGATCGCGCTGGTGTTCGCCATCTATACGCCTTATGTCGCCATCGTCACCGCCTTCCATCTGTTCGTCGCCGGCGCGGCGACTTACAAGGTGACGCGGAAATGGATCTGGGTCATCGGCGGCGCGGAGTACTGCGTGTTCTGGATGCTGTCCTGCATCGCCCTCGCCGTGCTGACTTGGCCAAAGTAATTGGCCAAAGTAATTGGCCAAAGTAATTGGCCAAAGTAATTGGATCGAGCTGCAGGGCGTTAGCGCAGCGCGATCCACCGTCAGCTCGCGACAACTCGGCGGGTTGCGCCTGCGGCTGACCCGCCTCACGCAAACCGAGAGATTCGCCATATGATCAAGGCAGCCATTGTCGGACTGGGGTGGTGGGGCAAGACGCTGGTCGAAGCGGCGCAGAACAGCGCGGCGATCCGTTTCGTCGCCGGCGCGACCCGCACAGTCACGCCGGAGGTCGAGGGCTTTGCCAAGACCAAGGATTTGCGCCTTGCGGCGAATTACGAGGCGATCCTCGCCGATCGGGAAATCGATGCCGTGGTTCTGGCGACGCCGCATTCCCAGCATGCCGCGCAGGTGATCGCCGCCGCCGGCGCCGGCAAGCACGTCTACTGCGAAAAGCCGTTCACGTTGACGACGCGGCAGGCGGAAGATGCGGTCGCCGCGGCGCGCAAGGCCGGCATCACGCTCGCGGTCGGTTATAACCGGCGCTTCCATCCGGAGATGACCAGGCTGCGCGACATGATCCGTTCGGGCGAACTCGGCACCATCCTACACGTCGAAGCGACGATGACGTCGCCCAACCTGCTGTTCATAAATCCCGCCCATTGGCGCGCCGACAAATCGGAGACGCCGTTGGGCGGCCTGATGCCCATGGGCGTCCACGCCATCGACGGCATGATCGACCTGTGCGGGCCGATCGACCACGCCTTTGCCCAAAGCTTCCATCGCGCCGCGCCGATCGATGCCGACGATACCACTTCGATACTGCTGCGCATGAAGGAGGGCATGTCGGGTTACCTCGGCACCATGATGACGACCGGCGCGGGTTTCAGCTTCCAGGTGTTCGGCTCAAAGGGCTGGCTGCGCCTGGAGGGCCTGACCCACGTTGCCGGCGCCTCTTCGGAGGAGCGGCGGCTGCGGCTGTTCGGCACCTGCAAGTTCCAGCCGCCCAAGGGTGAGGGCAAGGTGTGGCAGGCGGCTGCATTGGACGTCACGCGCGCGGCGCTCGAAGCCTTCGCCAGGGCGGCAGCCGGCGGCCCCGCCTATCCGATCCCGCTCGATCAGGTCGTTCACGGCGTCGCCGCCACCGAGGCCATCATCCGCTCGGCGGCGTCGGGAAAGGTGGAGCAAGTGGCGTGATGAGCGACACTGAATTACATTCCGTCATCCGGACTCCTCAAAGCGCGTGAGCAAACAGGGCAACACGAGCGGCGGGTTGCGAGCCTCATGCCATTTCCGTCATCCTGAGGCGCGAGCCATAAGCGCGTTTACACGCGTCTTCGATGCGCTATGGCGAGCCTCGAAGGATGCGGCCGAGGCGTCCGGGTCGCATCCTTCGAGGCTTGCCGACTTTGTCGGCGAGCGCCTCAGAACGACGGACAACGAAGATTTGTTCACATGCTCTCGGGGTGACGGAATCTAATAGAGGAACCGGAAATGGATCTCGGCAACGGCCTCGGTCATCTGACCTATTCGACGCTCGTGCATCCGGCCGATGACTGGAAGCAGCTATGGGACTCCCTCGTCACCTATCTGCCGAGGGTCAAGGAGCGCTTCGCGCGCAACCGCGCCTTCGGCGTCTGCATACGCCTGTCGGCGAGCACGGCGCAGACGCTTGCCGGCCGTGCGGCCGAGCGCGAGAAGCTGAAAAAGTTTCTTGGCGACAACGACATGTACATCTACACCGCCAACGCGTTTCCCTACGGCGCCTTCAAGGGGACGGTGGTGAAGGAACAGGTCTACGAGCCGGACTGGCGCTCGGAGGAGCGCACCCGCTACACCATCAATGTCGCCGACGTGCTCGCTGACGTCTGCCCGAAAGGCATTGCGCCGTCGATCCAGAGCGCACCGCTCGGCTTCAAGCCGCGGGTGACCGCCGACGCCGTAGTCGCGAGCTATACGGACCACGTGTTGCGCGTCGTCGCCCATCTGATCGAGCTCGAAGCTCGCACCGGGCGCCGCGTCCAGCTCGCGCTCGAGCCGGAGCCGTTCTGCTTTCTCGAAACCACCGACGAGACGATCGATTATTTTACGCACCATCTGTACTCGGGGACTGCCGCCGAGAAGCTCGCCGGTCTCGCGCACCTTCCGATCTCCGAGGCGCATGACGCGCTGCGCCGGCATCTCGGCATCGTCTTCGACATCTGCCATCAGGCGGTGGAATACGAAGACATTTCCCAGGCGCTGCAAAAACTGGTCGATGCCGGCATCCCGATCTTCAAGTTGCAGGAGGCGGCAGCGCTGCACGTGCCGGAAGTGACGCCGTCGGCGGTCGAGGCGCTCAAGCGCTATGCCAAGACCATTTATCTGACGCAGACGCTGGAAAAGAAGGACGGCAAGCTCAACCGCTTTCTCAACATGGACGACGCCATCGCGGCCTACGAGAAGGCGCCGGGACCGCGCGAATGGCGCATCCATATTCACGTGCCGGTCTTTCTCGACGATCTCGGCCCGTTCCGCACCACGCGCTTCGCCATCGAGGACGCGCTGCGCTTTCACAAGAAAAAGCCGCTGTCGCGGCAGCTCGAGATCGAGACCTACACCTGGGACGTGCTGCCGGAGAACCTGAAGACCGGCGACATCGTCGACTATGTCTGCCGCGAACTGGACTGGGTGCGCGGCCGCCTGGCTTGACGGAGCGGTATCGTGAGAGTCGGATTCATCGGGCTTGGCCGCATGGGCGCAGCAATGGCCCGCCGTCTTGTCGAAGGCGGGCACGAGGTCGGCGTCTATAATCGCACAGCCGAGAAGGCAGAGGCGCTGGTCGCGTCCGGAGCCGAGGCGGCGCCCTCCATCGCGGCGGCGGCGAATTACGGCGCGGCGGTCTTCACCATGCTTGCCGACGACGCCGCGGTCTTGGAAGTGGTGAGCGAGCCCGGCGGGTTGTTGGCATCGCTGCCGCGCGGCGGCATTCACATTTGTGCCGGCACCCACGGCGTCGCCGCCATCCACAAGCTCAAGGCCCTGCACGGCGAGGTCGGACAGGTTTTCGTCGCTGCCCCGATGCTTGGCCGCCCGGAAATCGTCGCAGCCGGAGAGGCCGGCATGGTCCTCGGCGGGCCGAAGGAGAGCATCGAACGCTGCCGGCCGCTTTTCGCCGCTATCGCCGGACGCCTCGTCGAGGCCGGCGCCGATCCGGCGGGCGCCGCGGCGATCAAGATCGCCAACAATTTCGTGCTCGGCTGCGCCATCGAAGCCATGGGCGAAGGTTTTGCCCTGGCGCGCAAGTATGGGGTGGCACCCGGCGTGCTCCACCAGGTCTTGAGTGAGGGTCTCTTTGCCTGCTCGGCCTACAAGACCTACGGCAGGCTCATCGTCGAGGAACGCTATCTGCCCGCGGGTCAGCGCGCGATCCTGGGGCTGAAGGATGCCAATCTCGCGCTCGCCGCCGCCGAGGCGGCGGGCGTGCCGCTCCCCAGCGGCAATGTCTGGCGCGACCGCCTCATCGGCGCCGTGGCTCACGGCGAAGGGGAGCACGACTGGGCGGTGATGGCGCGCGACCAGGCCCGCGCCAGCGGGCTGGAATGATTTTTCATCCTCCCCCGCCAAGCAAAGCGGGGCGGAGGAGGATCGTTATCAAACAAATCAAACAAATAAACTCTTGAAATCTTCGACGAACTGCCGCGTGGTGATCGGGTCGCGCCCGACGATGGTGCGGATCGGCCCGATGTTCTCGTTGGAGAATCCGCCTTCGGCGGCGACCCTGGCCATGGCGACGAGGTGCGTCACCAGCCAGTCGGGCATGCCGCGCGCCTTCATGGCCTGCTCGGCCTGCGCGATCGTCGCCGCGACATAGGTGATCTTGCGGCCCAGCACCTGCGAAAATACCTCGGCGAATTCGCCGTAGGTGGTCAACGCGCCGGTGAATTCATAGGTCTTGCCTACGTGCGCGGCGGGATCGACGAGGATGCGGGCGCCGACGGCGCCGGTGTCGCGCACATCGGTCAGAGCGACCGGCAGATTATTGGCAAAGGGCAGCACGATCTTGCCGTCGTTCTTGATCGACGCCGTTTGGGTGAAGGCGTTCTGCATGAACAGGCCGGGGCGCAGGATGATCCAGCCGATGCCGCTCTGGCGCAGTCTCTCCTCGATGGCATGGTGGCCGCGCCCGACCACCGATCCCGAATCGGGGCGAACCACGGCACGGCCGCCGGACACACGCACCAAGTGCTTTACGCCTGCCTTCAGAGCCGCGTCGAGCACGTTGTTCTGCTGCTCGGCCATCTGCGGATTGTGGCCGGTAACCACGAACACGCTCTCGATGCCTTGCAGCGCCTCGTCCAGTCCGGCGCAGTCGGTCAGCTCGGCGACCGCGGTCTTGGCCGAAGTGCCCAGGACCTCGCGCGCCTTCTCGGCGTTGCGCACGATGCACAAGGGTTCGTGGCCCAAGTGCCGAAGCTCCTTGACCACCGCCCGCCCGGTATTTCCAGTCGCGCCTACCACCGCAATCATCGTCTTCCTTCCTTACTCAAAAACGTCCTTCGAGGGCGCACCACACTTAGAGCAGATGCCGCCCAAGTTGAACCGTCATTGCGATCGACGGGAATCCGCTCTAGCCGAGCGCCTTGATCCCGGCGAGAGCGATCTGCTCGTCCTCGTGCGATTGCACACCGGACACGCCGATGGCGCCCACGCATTCGTTCTGGTGCATGATCGGCAAGCCGCCCTGGATCAAAATGCCGGCGGGAAAGCTGGCGAAAGCCGGGCGCTCCTTGACGCGGTCCTCGAATACTTTGCTGGGCCGTCTGGTCATCGCCGAGGTGCGCGCCTTGCCCAAGGAAACTTCGGCGGAAACGGTCGGCGCGCCGTCCATGCGCGCGAAGCCGAGCAGGAAGCCGCCGTCGTCGACAATCGAAATCGCCACCGCCCAGTTGTTCTTGACGGCTTCGGCTTCGCACGCCGCCAGCATTTGCTTGACCTCGGCCAAAGTCAGACACGGCTTGCTGCGCATCACTCCCTCCTGTTCAGGGTATCGGGCATTGCGGCGGCTTGAGACGGCGCGCCAAGTTTGCTAAACGATCATGAGCGTTCGGTAATGTTCCGGCAATGACGCTGGCGTCGCTTGCCCGTAAGCTGCATGGTTCGATCGAATCGGCGCCAGGGGAGAGGGATCATGGGGCTGCGCAGAATACTACGGATGGCATTCCTCGGTTTCGCCACGGCGGCGTTGGCCCTCTTCATGCTGCCATGGGCCGCGCCTTCAGCGCAGGCTTTCACTTTGGAAAATCTGGGTGCGGGCAGCACTGACGGCAGCGCGAGGTATGCCGATCCGGGCCAGCAGGTCAAGAACCTCGGTCGCGGCACGATTCAGTTCGGCGAAGGTGGTCCGATAATAGGCCCGCAGGCGCCGGCCTTCGGCGGCTTCATGGGCAGCGGTTTAGTGGCGCCGCCGGAGCCCTATGCGCGCCCGCCCGGCAACGGCGACTGAGTCGACTGAAAAGCATTCGGCGCAGCGAAAAGCGAATCGGCGCGGTGAGGTCGAGCCGTCGCTGCGGCATGCTCGTCGGGAACGGCGGCAGCGGTTGCGCCCGCATGATCAAGAGACGTCCAATTTGCTGTGCTGCACAACCCACCCGTTAGGTACGACCGCTCGACCGCCATCGGCGCCGATTTGGTCGAGCTGTAGCATCCGGCCAAAGATTCAAGAGTCCGCCACCGGTTCGCTAGCGGTGATTTCCGCAGCGCCGCCCGAGCGCCGCCTTAAGCCGATCGCCGCGCTGCGCCAATAATCGCGCATTTCCTCTTGATGGCAGATCGCCGCTATTGTCCTTTTGGCCGTAGCAAATTCCGGATGTTTAAAGCCGTTCTAAAATTCAGTTTGCTCGCAGTTTGGAATCTCTCGCAACAATCCCAGGTTAGAACTCGTATAACTTATTGGTAAATCGCGGTTTTCCTTGACATCGGCAACCATCGATCATTTGTTAGATGCCTGCTGCGGCGGCGAGCGGCCGCTTGCGTGCGTTCAACAGGAAGAAGTCATGCCGAAGGAAGAAGTCATGCCGACACTGCAGACGAATGGTACGGCGATGCCGCGCCTAACAATTATTGGGCTCGCCACCGCGACTGCCACGGCTTTGAGCGTCGTCCCGGCGCGGGCGCAGGATGCGAGCGAATTTCACGAACTCGACACCAAGTATATTTTCGGATATTTCACGATCGGGTCGGCGACCGGCGAGGAGGGCGAGAAAGCATTCGAGCCGGCGACCGAAGCCGATTTCGGCAAGCGCGGTGGCCACTATGCCGCGGCCGAAACCGAGCTTGAGTATGAGTATACGCCGACCCAGTACATGCAGATCGAGCTTGGTCCCACGATCTCCGCCTATGACATCAAAAGCGTGCCCGGTGTTGGCGATCGCAGCATGGTCGGCATCAACGGGTTCGAGGCTGACGTGCGGTCCGTCGTGATCGACCGCGGGCCTTCGCCGGTCGCCGTCACCGCCTCGTTCGAGCCGGCATTTCACAGTCTCGACCAGATGACCGGGGCCAGCGTGGTGAATTACGGTCTTGAAACCCGGCTCGAAGCCGATGCCGAATTGATTAAGAACCGGCTGTTCTTCGGCTCTAATTTGCTGTACGAGCCGGAGACGACGCGTGGCGATCTTGGATTGTGGGACAAAGAATCGACCTGGGGGATATCGTCGGCCCTCGCTTATCAGATCATTCCGAAAGTCGTCATCGGAGCCGACCTTTGGTATCTGCAGCACTATGAGGGAATAGGCTTCAACGCTTTTACCGGCGATGCGCTCTATTTGGGTCCGACTTTTTACTGGCAAATCGCGCCCAAGGTGGCGGTGAGCGCCGCGTGGGAAACGCAGGTCGCCGGCCGCGAAGTCGGCGCTATGGCAGGCAATCTCGACCTGACAGACTTTTCCCGCCAGCGGGCACGGCTGCTGTTTGAGTTCGAGTTCTGACTGGGCGCGGCGAACATGGCGACGACAGCCGCTGGCGCCCCTGCGGCGAAGCTGGTCAAACGACAGGAACAGATGGAGACATCGATGAACATTCAGCGCAGTCGCATCGGGTCGATCGCCGGAGCAACAGCAGCGGCGATGACGATGATGGTTGCCGGCGCCGGCTTGCACGCGGAGCAGGCCGCCGCGGTCGCGATTTCAGTCAAAGGCCATCATTTTAGGCCGGCCGAAGTGCACGCACCCGCCAATCGGCCGTTGACGATAAAGGTCACCAACCTCGACTCGACGCCGATGGAATTCGAAAGCGTCTCGCTGCGCGTGGAAAAGGTGATAACCGGCGGCAGCAGCGGCGTCGTCAACGTGCGGCCGCTGTCGTCGGGCAGCTACGAGTTTTTCGACGATTTCCACCAACAGACGCGGGGCTCTCTGGTGGTGCGATAAAGGCGCCGAAATGAACGTCCAGTATCCGGAATGAACGTCCAGTATCCGGAATCAATGAAGAGTGGTACGCGCGGCGATTGATTGACTCCCTCTCCCCGCGTGCGGGGAGAGGTGAATCACGCAACAACGAAAGTCGGTAGTAGTATGGCGGCTCGTCTAATCCGAAGTTACCCAGGCGGACGAGGTGCTCAGCGCAGCGAACCTGCCGCCGAGGCCCGCGCGCTGCGCATGCGCGCGAGCAGGGCCGGCGTCGGATAGGAGTCGGCGGGCAGGCCGTATTTCAGTTGCATGGCCTTGACCGCCTGCCGCGTTTTCAGCCCGAGAAAACCATCGACGGTGCCGACGTCATAGCCGGCTCGCGCCAACAGGCGCTGCAGCTCCTTGACCTCGCTGAACGATAGGCCGGCCGGCGGCGCACCCGGATGCAACGGCGCGGCGCCGGCGATGCGGGTGGCGAGATAGGCCGCGGTGGTGGAATAGACCAACGAATTGTTCCACTGCAGATAGACCTGAAAATTTTTGTAGACCAGGAACGCCGGCCCGAAGCGGCCCATCGGCAGCAGCAGCGAGGCGGGAAGTTGGTCGGTGGGGAGCGGCCGGCCGTCGGCGAGCGTAACGCCGTAGGCCGCCCATTTGGCCCGCGGCAGCTCGATCGTGAGATCCGCCTCTTGCCACGGCAAATTCGTCGGCACGCGCACCTCGGTGAGCCACGGCTCGCGTCGCCGCCAGCCGAGGCCGGCGAGATAATTCGCCGTCGATGCCAGCATGTCAGGCACGCTGTGAATCAGATCGCGCCGGCCGTCGCCATCGTAGTCGACAGCATAGCGGTAATATTCCGACGGCATCATCTGCGTCTGCCCGACTTCGCCGGCCCAGGAGCCGATCATCTCGTCGGGCGCAAGATCGGCGCGCTGGATGAGGCGCAGCGCGTCGAAGAGCTGCGGGCGGAATTTGTCGGCGCGGCGGCAGTCGTAGGCGAGTGAGGCGATGGCGCTGAGCGAACGGTACTTGCCCATGTTGGCGCCGAAATCGCTTTCCAGCGCCCAGAACGAGACGATCACCGGGGCGGGCACGCCGTATTGCCGCTTAATGCGCGCGAACTCCGCGCCATAGGTCTTGATCAAAGCCTCGCCGCGGCGGATGCGGTAGGCGGCGGCCATGCGGCCGGAAAATTGCAGGAAGCTTTGGGTGAAGACGCGCTGGCCGCGGTCGATATTGACGATGTGCTGATCGTAAGTGAGGTAGGGCGCGGCCCGCGCAATGGTGCGCGCGGAGATGCCGTTTGCTGTCGCCTCGCGTTCGAAGGTGGCGAGCCAAGCCGCGAAGCTGCCCGAGGTGCGGCACGGCGCGGCTCGCGCCGACGGTGCGGCGCCGGCGGCAAATGCCATCGTTGCCATTGCAATCGATAATGCCGCGGTGCTCAATGCGCGTCTTGGCATGTGATTTTCTCTTCGCCTTTGCTGCTCTGCCGGCTCCGTCACACCGAACTGCTCGCGCGCACTGTCGATTGCAGCGCTCGCATGTCGTGTGAAAGTTCAGAGTCCGGTTGACAGACAGCGTCGGACTTAGCCTTGCGTCTCGCGGCGGACATTATCGGCGAGCCGGGTCCGAACCTGTCAAGGACGGCCCGAAGGGCCGCCGCCCCAGGCGGTGCTTCGCATCCTTGACATGTTCGGCCCGCTCGCCAAACTCGCCGCCGTCAGACGCAAGGCAATCTGCGATTTCGGCCAACACCGTCCGAAGCCTCAAGTCTAGATTTTCACACATGTTAGCATCCGGGCGCCGCAATGCCCAAAGCGATAGTCCGTAAATCGTTTCGCGCCGGCGTCAATCCCCTTTCAACCCCCTTGCGGCAAAGTCGTTGTTCCGCTCAAATCCCCATTGGCGGGCAGCCGCCACGATATTGTCCTCGCACGAAAGGGCAGGGAACTAACGCGCGTTGCATCGATTGACTTTCCAGCCTTTGACAAACCATTGACATCCACTCCGTCCTGCCTTTTTTTGCGGACCTCATGATGCCACCTGCCGCTGCTTTGCCACTCGTCAGCTTGCATGAGTCGTCTGCTAATGCCGCTTTCGCGGTGGCCGGCGGCGAGACGCGGCAAAGCTGGCTCGATGCTTTTCGCGCCGTGCGCGCCGAGACCGAGCGGCGCGCAGCGTCGCTTTCCGCCGAGGATCAGGTGGTGCAATCGATGCCCGACGCCAGTCCGGCCAAATGGCATCGCGCGCATGTGAGCTGGTTTTTCGAGCAGTTCCTGCTGCGCCCGTCGGCGCCCGGCTATCGCGTTTTCGACGAGCGCTTCGCCTATCTGTTCAACTCCTATTATGTGGCGGCCGGCCCGCGCCACGCGCGGCCGCGGCGCGGCTTGATCACGCGGCCGGGTGTCGCCGAAACGACCGCCTACCGCGCCCATGTCGATGGCGCCGTCGCCGCGCTGATCGAGACGACGCGCGATCTGGCGGCGGTCATTCCGATTCTGGAGGTGGGGCTTCATCACGAGCAGCAGCATCAGGAATTGATGCTCACCGACATTCTTCACGCTTTCGCGCAGAACCAGATGCATCCGGTCTACGATGCGGATTGGCGCTGGCCGCCGCAGGAGGCCGCCGACAAAAGAGAATCTGTTGAAACGCTTGTCGCCGGAATTCATGTCATCGGCCACGATGGGGCCGGCTTCTGCTTCGACAACGAGCGGCCGGCGCATCGGGTGCTGCTGGAACCGGTTCGCCTCGCGCGCGCTCTCGTCAGCAACGGCGACTGGCTCGAATTCATGGCCGACGGCGGCTACGCGACGCCGAGCCTCTGGCTGTCGGACGGGCGGGCGCAGGTCGAGGCGCAGGGCTGGACTGCGCCGGGCTATTGGCGCTGCCGCGACGGCGCCTGGTTCTCCATGACGCTCGGCGGGTTGCGCGCCATCGATCCGGCGCTGCCGGCCTGCCACGTCAGCTATTACGAAGCCGACGCTTTTGCGCGGTGGGCGGGCAAGCACCTGCCGAGCGAAGCAGAATGGGAAGTGGCGGCGGCAGGCGATGCGCTCGCGGACGCCTTCGGCCATGTCTGGCAATGGACGCGCAGCGCCTATTCGCCCTATCCCGGTTACCGCGCCGCGCCCGGCGCGCTCGGCGAATACAACGGCAAATTCATGATCAACCAGATGGTTCTGCGCGGGTCATCGCTGGCGACGCCGGCCGGCCATGCGCGCAAGACTTATCGCAATTTCTTTTATCCGTCGGCACGCTGGCAGTTCAGCGGATTGCGGCTGGCGGAGTTTGGCGAACATTGAGCGGCGCCGATGAGCAGTGTCATGAGCGGCCGTAGACAAGCCGCGCGTCGGGCCGCGCCCTCGCTCTCGGCGGAGGCATTCGCCGCCGATGTGGTGGCCGGCCTCACCGCCAAGCCCAAACGGCTGCCGCCGAAATATTTTTACGATGCAGCGGGCTCGGCCTTGTTCGACCAGATTACCCGCCTGCCGGAATATTATCCGACGCGCTGCGAGCTTGCGCTGTTGACCGACAACGCCCCGGCGATGGCGGCGCCGTTTCCGCCGGGTTGCGCCGTGATCGAATTCGGCAGCGGCTCGAGCCGCAAGGCGCGCATCCTGCTCGGCGCAGCGGCAACCGTCGAGGCCTATGTGCCGATCGATATTTCGGGGGAGTTCCTGCAAGGCGACGCGGCGCAGCTTCGCCGCGATTTGCCGCTTCTGGCGGTGCACCCGATCGTCGCGGATTTCACCAGCGCTGCCGATTTGCCGGCCGCCATCGCGGCGATGCCACGCGTCGGTTTTTTCCCCGGCTCGACGATCGGCAATTTCGAGCCCTACGAGGCGGCAGGGTTTTTGCGCCACGTCGGCCGCATGCTGGGCGCCGGTTCGCTGTTTGTCGTCGGCGTCGATCTCGTCAAGGCGTCGGACGTGCTCTACCGCGCCTACAACGACGCGGAGGGCATTACCGCCAAATTCAATCTCAATCTGCTCGCGCGGATCAACCGCGAGCTCGGCGCCGACTTCGATCTGGCCGCCTTCGAGCATCACGCCTGCTATAACGCGGAAAGGAGCCGCATCGAAATGCACCTTGCCAGCACCAGGCGGCAGAAGGCGAGATTTTGCGGCGTCGCCGTCGAGTTCCGCGCCGGCGAAACGATCCACACCGAGAACAGCTACAAATACTCGATCGACTCGTTCCAGGCGCTGGCGCGCGGCAGCGGCTGGTCGCCGCTCAAGGCGTGGAGCGACGGCCTGTTCAGCATCCACGCGTTGCGCCGAGCAGAGGACAGATGACGGACCACGGACGACAGATTTGCCGTTACTGCTTCCGTCCTCTGTCATCCGTCGTCCGTCCTCTGATGCCATGCCGATCTGCAACACCGATCCCTGGCACGAGCGTCAGGCTAGCACCATTTCACCAAAGCCGAGACCGCGACGACCGGTGGGAAGTTCCAGTAGAAGCTTGACGTCTGGACGTCCATCGTGTACTCCTTTTGTTCTTCCCTGGGGGAAACGATGAACCAGCGCGCGGCACCGGGTTTCATCCGCGACTCGATTATTCGCTATCTTGGCGCCGCAGAAAATGCATCCGTCGCTGAAATTCGAGAGGCGATCGCCGCGCAATTCGGCGATCACGTTCCGGCCTCATCGGTTCGCTCCTATCTCAATCTCAACACCCCTGATCTCTTTGAAAGGACTGCGCGCGGTTACTATCGTCTGCGCGCCGCCCGTGATCGCGCGGCGGAGCAAGCATCTGACACAGAGCATGTGATTGATCGGGCGCGAGTGATCGCGGCCAACTGTTTTGACTGGCTGCGGGCGCGTGAACCGCGATCCATCCATGCCGTCGTCACCGATCCGCCATATGGACTTCTAGAATATTCGCAGATCGAGCAAGCCAAGTTGCGCAATAGACGCGGAGGTGTTTGGCGCATTCCCCCATCCTTCGATGGGCATCAACGCTCACCTCTGCCTCGCTTCACTGTCTTGAACGAGGGCGACCGGCAAGTCTTGTATGAATTTTTCCGGGAGTTCGGCCAACTCATCCTTCGCGTGACCGTTCCGGGCGCCAACGTCATCGTGGCGAGCAACCCACTGCTCGCTCACGTTGTCGCCAGCGCGATGAGTAACTCCGGTTTGGAGTTGCGCGGCCAGATCGTGCGTCTTGTCATGACCATGCGCGGCGGCGATCGACCCAAGAATGCTCATAAGGAATTTGCGGGCGTAAGCGTGATGCCGCGGTCGATGTTCGAGCCATGGATCGTTTTGCGTCATCCGCTCGACGGTCGAGCGCAGGACAATTTGCGGCGGTGGAAGACGGGAGGTTTTCGTCGGCCTTCGGACGAACGGCCGTTCGGCGATGTAATCAAATCGCAGCCGACACCCAGGACCGAGAAGCAGATCGCGCCGCATCCTTCGTTGAAGCCGCAAACGTTCTTACGGGCCATTGTCCGCGCCGCCTTGCCTCTCGGTCAGGGCGTTATACTCGACCCATTCGCCGGCTCCGGCTCGACGCTGGCGGCCGCCTAGGCAGTAGGGTACGACAGCAT
>JAKAPE010000346.1 GCA_021811945.1 Pseudomonadota bacterium
CCGATCTTGCGGTTAAGGGCGTCTTCGGCCGCTTCTTGATGGGGAACACGACCCTCGGCTGCGGCGACGGTCGCGTGGGGGAGCGTGCCTGTGAGGTTCGAGCGAGAGCGCGGCATGGTCCGTCTCCCCTTAGCTGGGCTGCGGAACTGCCGCAAGCACGCTCGTCTGCGCCAAGCCGGTGCAGGAGATAACACGGGCGGCAACGTTGCAATTGGGAGAACGGCAGCTATAGTCCGCGCCGATTTCCCGCGCAAAATCGGCCTTCGTCGTGCGGCCGACGCGTCGCCAAGCGGTCCACGGAGGAGCCATGTTGTTTACGCCCGCATTTGCGCAAAGCAATCCGTTCGGGCTGAGCGGCGACACAAGCGGCATGCTCACGTCGCTTTTGCCGCTGATCTTGATCGTCGTGATCATGTATTTCCTGGTCCTGCGCCCGCAGCAGCAGCGCGTGAAGCAGCACAAGGCGATGGTCAAGGCGCTGCGCCGGGGCGATACCGTGATCACCAATGGCGGACTTGTCGGCAAAGTCACCAAGGTGGTGGACGACGACCAGATTGAGGTGGAGATCGCCGACGGCGTGCGGGTGCGGCAGATGCGCTCGATGGTCAGCGAGGTGCGGGCCAAGGGCGAGCCGGTGAAGGACGAAAGCACGGGCCGATAACGCGTGCTTCGTATTCCCTCCGCCTTGCGAAAAGCGGCGCGATCGTAACGAGGACGACCGAAACCCATGTTGTTTTTCACGCGGTGGAAGGCGGCGGCTATCGTGCTCACGGCGCTCATCGTGTGTCTGTTTGCCTTGCCGAACTTCTTCTCCGAGAGCAGGCTCGGCCACTGGCCATCTTTTGCGCAGCGCCACATCGTGCTCGGTCTCGACTTGCAGGGCGGATCGAGCCTACTGCTCGAAGTCGACACCAAGGCCGTGCGCAAGGAGCGGCTGCAGGTAATCGACGAGGACGTGCTGCGCCTCTTGCGCCACGCGCGCATTCCTTTCACCGGCCGCGCCGTTCGCAGCGGCAGCGTTCAGGTGCACATCACGCGTCCTGACGACGTCGCGAAGGCGCTCGAGAGGCTGCGCGGGTTGTCGCAACCGTTGTCCGGCATCCTCGGCGCCTCGGGACAGCGCAGCATCGATATCTCCGAGAATGCCGGCCTCATCACCCTCACGCCGTCGAACGCCGCCATGACCGAGCGCGTCCGGCAGGCCGTCGATCAGTCAATCCAGATCATCGGGCGTCGCGTCAACGAGCTCGGCCTCGTCGAACCCACGATCCAGCGCGAAGGTACCGACCGCATCCTCGTTCAAGTTCCGGGTCTGCAGGACCCGTCGCGGCTCAAGAAGATCCTCGGCAAGACGGCTAAGCTCGATTTCCGCATGGTCGACCAGTCGATGACGGCGCAACAGGCGGAGGCGACGCATCCGCCGGAGCGTTCGGAGATCCTTGAGGGTTCGAAGGGCGAGAAATTTCTGATCGAAAAACGCGTGCTTGTTTCGGGGGCCGATCTCGTCGACGCCGAGCCCGGCTTCGACCAGCGATCGAGCGAGCCGATCGTTACCTTCCGGTTCAATTCGGTCGGGGCGCGCAAGTTTGCCGAGGCGACGCAGCGCAATGTCGGCAAGCCGTTTGCCATCGTGCTCGACAACAAGGTGATTTCGGCGCCGGTCATCCGCGAGCCCATTCTCGGCGGCTCCGGGCAAATCTCCGGCAATTTCACCGTCCAGTCGGCGAACGATCTCGCCATCCTGCTGCGGGCCGGTGCCCTGCCGGCACCGCTCACCGTCGCCGAGGAGCGCACCGTGGGGCCCGGCCTCGGAGCGGACTCGATCCGTGCCGGCGAGCATGCCGCCTACATGGGCGCGGCACTCGTTGTCTTCTTCATGCTGGCGACTTACGGCCTGTTCGGGCTGTTCGCCAATATTGCCGTCGCCGTCAACATCGCCATGATCTTCGGCGTGCTCTCGATGCTCAGCGCGACGCTGACGCTGCCGGGCATCGCCGGCATCGTGCTCACTGTCGGTATCGCCGTGGACTCGAATGTGCTGATCTACGAACGCATCCGCGAAGAAGTCCGCGCCGGCCGCACCGCGATTAACGCCATCGACGCCGGCTTTTCCCGCGCGCTCGCCACCATCCTCGACTCCAATATCACCACCTTCATCGCCGCGGCAGTGCTGTTCTATATCGGCACCGGACCGGTGCGCGGCTTCGCGGTGACACTCGGCGTCGGTATTCTCACTAGCCTGTTCACCGCCTTCACCTTGACCAGGCTGATCGTTGCCTATTGGGTGCGCCTGTGGCGGCCGCGCACGGTGCCGCTCTAGAGGTCAAAAGTCCTAAGTGGTTCGATCGGAATGTACGAAACACGTCATTGTCCCGTAGCCGGGAGACGATCGGACAAAGCCCTCGATCGCAACGGCTACCATTTTTCCGAACAAATCAGGGTGTCAAGAGCGCGTTCAACGCCGCGCAGCGGTTTCACCCTTGACACCCTGATTTGTTCGGAGCGTTTTGTAGCCGTTGCGATCGAGGGCACCAAGCGATCCAACTTCGCAAAATCGCATCTAAACGAACGAATTTGTAGGTGTGACCTTAGTCAAATCTGAAAGAAAATCCGTGCGCCTGCTTCGCATCGTCCCCGACAATACCCGATTCGACTTCATGCGCTTCCGGCGCATCAGCTTTCCTATTTCGGCGATGCTGTCGATCGCGGCGATTCTGCTCTACTTCTATCACGGGCTCAATTTCGGCATCGATTTTGTCGGCGGCACGCTGATGGAGGTCGAGAGCAAGGCCCCGGTGGCGGATCTCGCCAAGATGCGCGCGACCATCGGCACGCTGCGTCTCGGCGATTTCTCGCTGCAGCAGTTCGGGGCGCCGAACGACGTGCTCATCCGGATCTCGGAACAGCCGGGAGGCGACCAGGCGCAGCAGGTCGCGGTACAAAAGGTTCGCAATGCGCTCGGCAACGCCGTCGAATACCGGCGCGTCGAAGTGGTCGGGCCGAGCGTCTCGACCGAGCTTCTGTCCTACGGCACCATCGGCCTCGTGCTGGCGATCGGCGCCATCCTCGTCTATCTCTGGTTCCGCTTCGAATGGCAGTTCGCGCTTGGCGCCATGATCGCCAATGTGCACGATCTCGTGCTCACCGTCGGCTTCATGTCGCTCACGCGGATCGATTTCGACCTCACCAGCATCGCGGCGCTTTTGACCATTCTCGGCTATTCGCTCAACGATACGGTGGTGATCTACGACCGCATCCGCGAGATGCTGCGCCGCTACAAGCGCATGCCGATGCCGGAGTTGCTCAACGCGTCGGTCAATGCCACGCTGTCACGTTCGATCGTGACCCACCTCACGGTGTCGCTGTCGCTGCTCGCTTTGCTGGTATTCGGCGGCCAGGCGATCCATAGTTTCACGGCAACGATGATGTTCGGCGTGGTGCTCGTCGGCACCTATACCTCGGTGTTTATTGCCTCCCCGATCCTGATCTATCTCGGGGTGGGCCGAACCCGGTTAGGCGAAGCGGAAGCGCCCGAGACGCCGGCCGAGGCGCCGCCGAAACCTGAAGCGGTTCCGCCGGCAAAACCGCCGACAACCCCCCGACGGCAGGCGCGGGCGCGCCGCTAAAGTCAAAGCTCGTCGAGCGAAATGTGCCTTTGCGCCCCGCAGCGATCGGAAAAAGCCGTTGATCGCAACGGCTACCGTTTTTCCGAGCAAATCAGACTGTCAAGGGCGCCTTCGGCGCCGCAGCAGGGCAATTGCATATGACTTTTACCCTCCCCTGAAAGGGGAGGGTCGGCGCGCGAAGCGCGCCGGGGAGGGGTCAAATTGTTTGACCCCC
>JAKAPE010000347.1 GCA_021811945.1 Pseudomonadota bacterium
GCCAACAAGAATAAGGGAAGCGTCAAAACACGACGTAAAACCGCAGGTTGGAACCCGGAGTTCCTGCTACAAATCCTTCAGCTCAAAGAGCGTTAACCTGGATTCCGTGCCCTGAGATTTGATCTTTCTCCACCGCATTCAATCCGTCGAACAGGTCGATGACCCATTGCTCGTGAACCGCCGCCATCTTGGCGAACACGGCACGGCCTTCGGCAGTCAATTTCACCGTATGGGCGCGGCGGTCGTTAGGATCGGAGGCGCGCACGACCAGACCTTCCCCCTGCAATTGGTCGGTGATGCCGGTGACATTGCCGCCGGTTACCATCAACCGCTGCGACAGCTCATTCATCTTCAGCCCGGCGGGATTGCGCTCAAGCTGCGACATCAGGTCGAAGCGCGGCAGCGTGGTACCGAACTTGCCGCGCAGCCGCGCGCGGATCTCGCTCTCGATCTTGTTGGTGCAGGCGAGGAGCCGCAGCCAAAGCTTCAAGGCCTGATGGTGCCCGTCGTTGACTCGCGTCTCCAGATCGCTTCCGCCAACGGCGAGAGCCAGGGTCCGCCCCGGTTTGCGTGTTCTCACGTCACCTCTCCCCCCGAGACGGAAATCGCCTGGCCGGTGATCGCTTCGCTCCCCGGCAGGCACAGCCAGAGGACGGCATTTGCCACTTCCCGCGGCTGAACGAGGCGGCCCTGGGGGTTGCGCCGGGTCAGCTCCCCCTTTGCTTCGTCGGCGCTGCGACCGGTCTTGGCAACGATGTTGGCGACGGCAGTGCGCACCATCTCGGTCTCGGTGTAGCCCGGACAGACCGCATTGACCGTGATGTTCTTGCGCGCGAGCTCGAGAGCGAGCGAGCGGGTCAGCCCGATGACGCCGTGTTTGGCCGCGCAATAGGCGCTGATGTAGGGCGCGCCAGCGAGTCCGGCGATGCTGGCGACGTTGACGATACGGCCGTATCCGTTCGCCAACATGCCCGGCAGCGCCGCCCGCGCACACAAAAATGTGCCCGTCAGGTTGACGCCGAGCATGCGCTGCCAGAGAGCCATGTCGGTCTTGCCGATCGGCGCGCTGGCAGCCTGGCCGGCATTGTTGACAAGGATCGCCGCCGGCCCAAATTCTTGCGCAGCGCGCGCAAAGGCGCGCTCGACAGATTCGGGTTCGGCGACGTCGACCTCCACCGCCTGAACGCCGGCGGGCGAGTGCAGTTCGGCCGCTTGCGTCAGCAGGGCGTCGCGGTTGCGGCCCATCAGCGTGACGCGCGCTTCCGCCTGTGCAAGAACCTCTGCGACGGCTGCGCCGATGCCGCGTCCGCCGCCGGTGACGATGGCGTGCTGACCGGAGAGATTAGCCATTGGCCTCGGGCCTTTCCTGCGCCATCAGTGCGGCGCGCTCGATATTGCGGTAGAGCTGGTCGCGGCCGGCAAGATATTGCTCGGGCCAGGGGATGTCACGATAGCCGAGCTGCGCCGCGGCATGCAGCGTCCAGTACGGATCGGCAAGATGCGGCCGCGCCAGCGCCGCCAAGTCGGCGCGGCCGGCGGCGATGATGCTGTTGACATGGTCCGGCTCGAAGATCGCGCCGACGGCAATCGTGGCAATGTCCATTTCATTGCGGATACGGTCGGCGAACGGCGTCTGATACATGCGCCCGTAGACCGGCTGGGCGAGGCGGGTGGTCTGGCCGGAGGAGACATCGATCATGTCCGCGCCGGCGTCCTTGAACAGGCGGGCAATCTCGACCGCGTCGTCCGCCGTGTTGCCGCCCGGCGCCCAGTCGTGGGCGGAAATGCGCACCGACATCGGCTTGTCGGCCGGCCACGCGGCGCGCAGCGCGCGGAAGACCTCGAGCGGATACCGGCAGCGGTTTTGCAGCGAGCCGCCATATTCGTCGCTGCGCCGATTCGTCAAAGGAGACACGAAGGCGGAGAGCAGATAGCCGTGGGCGCAATGCAGCTCGAGCCAGTCAAAGCCGCAGTCCTCCGCCCATTGCGCCGCGCGCACGAAGTCGCCCTTGACCCGTTCCATGTCCGCGGCCGTCATCGCCCGCGGAATCTGATTGCTTGGCCCGTAGGCGATGGGCGAAGGCGCGATTAACGGCCAGTTGCCCGTCGGCAACGGCTCGTTTTCTTCCTGCCAGCCTAGTTGCGTCGAGCCCTTCGGTCCGGCGTGGCCGAGCTGGATGCCGATCGCCGCCTTGGTGCGGCAGTGCACGTAATCGACGATGCGCTTCCACGCCGGTATGTGCGCCGGCTTGTACATACCGGCGCAGCCGGGCGTGATGCGCGCATCGGCGGAGACGCAGGTCATCTCAGTGAAGACCAGTCCCGCTCCGCCATGGGCGCGGCTGCCCAGATGCACAAGGTAGTAGTCGTCGGGTGTGCCGTCCGTGCAGGAATACTGGGCCATCGGCGACACCACCACGCGGTTCGCCAGCGTGAGGCCGCGCACGCGATAGGGCGTGAACATTGGCGCGACCGGCTTGTTTCCGAGTCCGCTCTTCTGTGCGATCCAGGCTTCCACGCCTCGCACATATCTGCAATCGCGCAGGCGCAGGTTCTCATGTGAGATGCGTTGCGAGCGGGTGAGCAGGCTGTAGGCGAACTGCTCGGCGTCGAAACGGGTGTAGCGCTTGACGTTCTCGAACCATTGCGTGGAGTTGCGCGCGGCGTTCTGGATCTTGACCACCTCGACGCTGCGCACCTCCTGATATTTGCGGAGCACATCCGTCATGCTGCTGCCGACCTTGCGGCCGGCCTGCAGGCAGTTGGCCAGCTCGATGGCGTCCTCGAAAGCGAGCTTGGTGCCGGAGCCGACCGAGAAATGCGCGGTATGGGCGGCGTCGCCCATCAGCACCACCGGCGCGCGGCCGTTGTGGTGCACCCAGGTCTTGCAGACGATGCGCTGGAATTTGATCCATTGCGCCGAACCGCGCAGGTGGGCGGCATTCGACATCAGCCTGTGGCCATCGAGGTACTTGGCGAAAAGATTCTCGCAGAAGGCGATCGAATCCTCACTCCTCATTCTGTCGAGGCCGGTCTTGAGCCAGACGTCCTCCGGCGTCTCGACGATGAAAGTCGAAGTGTCCTGGTCGAATTTGTAGGCGTGGGCCTGGAACCAGCCGTGATTGGTCTCTTCGAAGGCGAAGGTGAAGGCATCGAACAGCTTGTGCGTTCCCAGCCAGATGAAGCGGCATTTGCCGACGTCGATGTCTGGCTGAAAGGTGGCGGCGTATTTGTTGCGAATAAGGCTGTTGATGCCGTCGGAGGCGATGATCAGATCGGCGTCGAAGTCCTCGTCGCTCTTGACCTCGGTCTCGAACACCAGATCGACGCCGAGGTCCTCGCAGCGCGCCTGCAGGATGTTGAGGAGCCGCTTGCGGCCGATGCCGCAGAAGCCGTGCCCGCCCGAGGTGATGGTGCGGCCCTTGAAATGGACGTCGACATCGTCCCAGTGGTTGAACGACTGGAGTATCTGATCATGGGTCTCCGCATCCGCCGTGCGCAGATTGTCCAGGGTCTGATCGGAAAACACCACGCCCCAGCCGAACGTGTCGTACGGCCGGTTTCGTTCCACGACGCTGATGTCGTAGGCCGGATGCCGCTTTTTCATCAGCAGAGCGAGGTAAAGGCCGGCGGGCCCGCCGCCGATGCAGATGATTCTCATGACTGCTCGCGCCTCGTTTGCGATGCCGTTACATCGTGATAAAATAGTGGGTCTTCAGGGAATCGAGTGGGTACTTTTGGCCCATTTTCGATCGTCTGCCTGCTGCTGCTGAGACCGTGGGCATGTGGGCAACGCACTTGCGTTGTCCAAGCGAAGCGTCATGTCC
>JAKAPE010000348.1 GCA_021811945.1 Pseudomonadota bacterium
TGGGATCGTGACAGCGACGGCGTCCATGATCGCGCTCCATGCCGAATCAGAGCGCCAACGGGATCACGATCCTCCAGTCAATACAAAATCACCCGAAATTGCCCGTTAACCTGACTTCCGAGCCGTGTATTTGCGGCCCACCGAGCCGGCCAAACCACCGCCACCACACAGGCAATGCACAAAGTGCGTACTTTATGATCGAAAAACCGGCGGCTTAAGGCAGCAGCAACCGAGGCACGGGCGACTCTTCCGCCGCCTCTCTGGTCGGGGCTCCCGGGAAAAAATCACGGAGCAGATCTTAGATCTTACAACTAAGTGATTGCTTAAGACCGCCCTTTATTTACGAGGGTCGGCTGAACGGCGAGCGCCGAGCCAGCACTCCGATCCGCCTAGTCCTCTTCCTCGCCGTTGTCGAGATCCGGTTGGCTCTCCGGCGGCGTGAGACCTTCGAGACCCTTGAGCAGCTCTTCTTCGCTCATGCGGTCGGGGGCGATCTCCGTATCGTCGGCGTCGACACCCGCGCCCGGGGCGCCGATCAGCGGCACGCCTTCCGGTTCGGGCTCATCGACCTCGACGTATTTCTGCAGCGAATGGATGAGTTGTTCCTTGAGGTCCTCGGGCGAGATCGCCTGCTCGGCGATTTCACGCAGCGCCACCACGGGATTCTTGTCGTTATCGCGCTCCACCGCGATCTGGCCGCCGGAGGAGATCATGCGCGCGCGATGGCTCGCGAGCAGAACCAGATCGAACCGGTTCTCGACCTTGTCGACACAATCTTCAACGGTAACACGGGCCATGGCTGCCACTCCGCAAGGCTCAGACGATGGGACGCTGTAAGGGAATAAGGGAACCCAGTCCCGCAGCGTGGCGTTAGGTAACGTCCCTGCGCGCCGGATGCAAGGGCGTCGGCAACCCGGATTGAGCGTTCTTCGGCTGCGCCCTTTTCGCCTTCGACACTATTTTAACTTGGCGTCCGCGTGTGGCTCTGTTAGGCAGACGCGGGAACAAGTTGCGGCGCAGAGCCGTAATTTCGCTGTCGCCGCGCGACGGCGTGCCGCAGTGGGAACGGCCGAGAACGCGCCTGCCTGCGGCGGTATTGCATCCGTCGAAAGTTCCCGGCGGCGATAAGCCTGTTTTGAAGAACGCCGGAAAGTCCGTGTCCATTTTGCGGCTCATCCGGTTTTATCACGAGAGACGCATCAAGGAAGACGATCATGTCGCCACAGATCGAGAAGATCGCGCTGTTCATTGACGGCGCCAACCTTTACGCAACGGCAAAGTCGCTCGGCTTCGATATCGACTACAAGCGCCTGCTGCGCGAGTTCCAGTCACGCGGCTATCTCTTGCGCGCCTTTTACTACACCGCCGTGATCGAAGATCAGGAATATTCCTCGATCCGGCCGCTGATCGACTGGCTCGACTATAACGGCTATACGGTCGTCACCAAGGCGACGAAAGAGTTCGTTGACCAGACCGGCCGACGCAAGGTCAAGGGAAACATGGATATCGAGCTTGCGGTCGACGCCATGGAACTCGCGCCGCACATCGATCAGATGGTGCTGTTCTCCGGCGACGGCGACTTCACCAGGTTGGTCGAGGCGGTGCAGCGGCGCGGCGTGCGTGTCACCGTGGTATCAACCATCTCCACTCAGCCGCCGATGGTTGCTGACGAGTTGCGCCGGCAGGCCGACCAGTTCGTCGATATCCTCGAACTGCAAGCCAAGATCGGCCGCGACCCGGCCGAGCGCCCCATGCGCGAGTCGCGCGAGGTGCGGGAGGCGCGCGAGCCCCGCCACACACCGCAATTTCTCCAGCGCACCACTGCCCAGCGCGTGGAAGTCGAGATCGAAGACGAATTCGACGAGGAATGAAAGGCTGGAAGGAACGCGCGGCGATGGCGCCACCGAGCAGCGAACCCGGCCGCGATTGTCCGCGCTGCCCGCGCCTTGTCGCTTTTCGCAAAACCTGGCGAGAGCGGGAGCCAGACTGGTTCAACGCGCCGGTCCCCTCGTTTGGGCCGCTCGATGCCCGCCTCCTCATCGTCGGCCTTGCCCCAGGCTTGCGCGGCGCCAACCGCACCGGGCGGCCATTTACCGCAGATTATGCCGGTGAATTGCTCTACGGCGCCCTCTTGGAATTTGGATTTGCCCGGGGGCGCTATCAGGCGCGTGCGGACGACGGCCTCAGCCTCCTCGATTGCCGGATCACCAATGCCCTGCGCTGCGTGCCGCCAGAAAACAAGCCGACGCCCAGGGAGATCGCAACCTGCCGGCCTTTCCTCTCCGCCACGTTAGCCGAAATGCCGCACCTTTCCGTCGTCCTCGCCCTTGGGCGCATCGCGCACGACACCACGGTCGCCGCCCTCGGCGGCCGGCCGTCGAGCCTTGGCTTCGCCCACGGTTCAGCCCGTCCGCTCGGGGAGGTTACGCTTTTCGACAGCTACCATTGCTCGCGGCTGAACACGAATACAGGCGTGCTCACGCCAAAAATGTTCCGCGACGTGATCGCGCGAGTGCGCAGGCGCGTCAGTGCGGCGCCGCCGCTTCCCGCGGTCACTATCGCCACGCGGGTGCCTGAATGAATGGGGCGTCGCCCCGTGGCGGTTCCGCGCAATGACGTGTCAATTCAACCGAGCCTGAAACGGCTCGGACGGATTAGCGATAGAAAAGACGTCAGCCGCGCCGGCGACGGCGCTGCTGGCCGAGCCCCATCTGCTTGGCGAGTTGGGAGCGGGCCGCAGCATAATTGGGCGCGACCATCGGATAATCGGGCGCCAAGCTCCATTTTTCCCGATACTGGTCCGGGGTCATGTTGTATTGGGTGCGCAAGTGACGTTTGAGCGACTTGAACTTCTTGCCGTCTTCCAAACAGACCAGATAATCGGAAGTGATCGATTTCTTTACCGGTATGGCCGGCTTGAGAGGCTCGGCTGGCGCCGCGGCATGGCCGCCGGAAACCCGCAACAAAGCCGAGTGCACCTGCCCGATCAGATTGGCAATTTCGCTGCTCGGCACCGAATTGTTGCTCACGTAGGCTGAGACAATGTTCGCCGTTAGGGCAATGTAGCTCGTCTGCCCCGAATTCTCAGCCATAGGTCCGCTCTCCGGTCCGGTCCATGGTCCGTCGTCTCGCCCCGCCCCGCCCCGCCCGGCCGTCGCATCGCCAATCGGCGCATCACCTCTTTGCGCCACGACAATGCCGAAAGCTCGACATGGTTTACCGCATATAACATATCAGCAACTAAAGCAAATAAACGAATAAACGGTGTACTTGCCGGCTCTATCGCGAATCTATCGTGAATAACCAAGCTATTCTTGCGCTGTATACAGAATTTCGCGGGCGTTGAAATAATCAATTATGCTAACTAGCCAAAGAACGACCCTCGATCCGCGAAACAATCTCTGGTTGCATGCGCCAGAGATCTTTTTGCCAAAGGCTGATTGAGCGATAGCTATGACGCCTCCATCCTCGCCGCCGGCAAACCTCGTAAACGCGCCGGATGAACCGCGTGCGGAAGAGCGCCCGTGCGTGCGCACCCTGCACGGTGTCCGCCTCGTTGACGAGTTCTCCTGGCTCAAAGCCGCGAACTGGCAGGAAGTCATGCGCGATCCGCAGAAACTCGATCCGGCGATTCGCGCCTATTTGCAAGCCGAAAATGAGTACTGCGCGCGCTCTCTCGCCGCGACCGAGCCGCTGCAGCGCGTGCTGTTTGCCGAGATGAAAGGCCGCGTCAAAGAGGACGACTCCACCGTGCCCGCGGTCGATGGGCCGCACGCCTACTATATGCGTTATCGCAAGAATGGCCAGCATCCGCTGTTCT
>JAKAPE010000349.1 GCA_021811945.1 Pseudomonadota bacterium
ACGGCACATGCCAAACTCGATCGCCACCGTTCGCCGGCGACTGATCGCCGCTCTCGTGCGCAGACTGCCGCGATGTCCATGTTGCGCGGCGCCAATCGCAAGACGAATGCGCCGCCAAACTTTGTGACACAGTAACATTAAGATGCGGCCGCGCTCTCCTTGACCGCAATGCCCTTCTGCTTGAAGAGCGATTGCAGTTCGCCCGCCTGGAACATCTCGCGAATGATGTCGCAGCCGCCGACGAACTCGCCTTTGACATAGAGTTGCGGGATGGTCGGCCAGTTGGAATATGACTTTATCCCCTGACGCAGCTCGTCGTTTTCGAGAACGTTGAGCCCCTTATACGACACGCCCAAATAATCGAGGATCTGCACCACTTGCCCGGAGAAGCCGCACATCGGGAATTGCGGTGTACCCTTCATGAACAGAACGACGTCGTTTGCCTTCACTTCATTGCGAATGAATTGCTCGATAGACATCGCGGCTTGCTTTCCTTCTTGGCAGCGCCGGCTGAACCTTCCGGCGCCGACTTTTGGTTCCCAGATTGCAATATATGTAGCGCAAGACGCCTGCAAAGCCCAATGCTCACAATTCAAGCCCGGATCCGCTCATGGCTCCGGCGTTCCGGTCTGCAACGCCAAGGCGTGCAGCTTGTCTCCCATCTCGGCCTTGAGCGCCTCGTACACGATCTGGTGTTGCTGCACACGCGACTTGCCGCGGAAGGATTCGGCGATGACGGTTGCGGCGTAATGGTCGCCGTCGCCGGCGAGATCGCGGATCGTCACCTTTGCGTCCGGAATGCGGGCCCGGATCAAGCGTTCGATGTCGCTCGCTGCCATGGGCATGGCGCACCTTCTCCCACATCTTCATCGAGCGCCGTGAGCGCTTTGTCTGCCCCCCCATCGACACATCCGTACGCCATCAAAACCGCCTGCACTTGACCTCCGTCAACAATGCACTGGAAATAGGCGATTGTCACCGCATTCTGGCGAAACCGTGAAAAGATGCCGCATAAGTAGATGTCGAATAACCGATAACGCCGATCCGTCCCCAGTCGGCGCCGATTTCAAGCGGCATCAGCCAGATTCAGCCATGTAGTGTGGCAGCCAGTGCTCGAAGCGGCTGACGAGATCACGCACGGGCAGCGGCCGCTCATCGGCAATCGCCAGGACACGACCGCCGGTCGTGCCGAGCCGCAGCAGCGGGACTTCGGCTGCCCTGGCCCGTTCGGCCACGTCGTCAGCGCGCGGCGCCGTAATGACATAGCGGGCCTGGTCCTCGCCCAACCAAAAGGCATGCGGCGGAAGCCGTGGATGGCTTTCCAGCACGGCACCCATGCCCGATGCCATCGCCATTTCCGCGAGTGCGATCAAAAGGCCGCCGTCGGAGAGATCATGGGCCGCCGTCACCAAGCGCGCGCGAATGAGCGCCCGGACGAAATCACCGTGGCGGCGTTCGGCATCGAGGTCAACCGGCGGCGGGGCGCCCGCCTCGCGACCGCAGATATCGCGCAGATAGAGCGATTGGCCGAGCCAGCCTCGCGTCTCACCGATGAGCAGGATCGCCTCGCCTTCGGCCTTGAAAGCAAGCGTCATCGACCGGGCAAAATCCTCGACAAGGCCGACGCCGCCGATGGTGGGCGTTGGCAGGATCGCCCGCCCATTCGTCTCGTTATAGAGCGAGACGTTTCCGGAGACGACGGGGAAGTCGAGCGCACGGCAGGCTTCGGCGATGCCACGGATGCAGCCGACCAGTTGACCCATGATTTCCGGCCGTTCCGGGTTGCCGAAATTGAGGCTGTCGGTGAGGGCAAGCGGACTGGCGCCGACCGCGGTGAGATTGCGGTAGGTTTCGGCGACGGCTTGCTTGCCACCCTCGAACGGGTCGGCTTCGCAATAGCGCGGCGTGACATCGCACGCGAGCGCCAGCGCCTTGGGCCCATCGTTGATCCGCACCACGGCGGCGTCGCCCCCGGGTCGCTGCACGGTGTTGCCGAGAATGACGTGATCGTACTGTTGGAAGACCCAACGCTTCGAGCAAAGGTCGGGTGAGCCGATCAGCCGCTCCAGCGCGTCGGCAATGCCGATCGACGCTTTGACCGAAGCGGCATCGATGACCGGCTGTTTCTGGGGTTCAGTGAATGGACGATCATAGATCGGCGCGTCATCGCCGAGTTGTTTGATCGGCAGGTTGGCCATGACGTCGCCGCCGTGGCGGACGACGAAGCGCTTGGCCGGGGTGGTCTCTCCCACCACGGCGAAGTCGAGTCCCCATTTGCGGAAGATCGCTTCGGCTTCGTTCTCCTTTTCCGGCTTGAGCACCATGAGCATGCGCTCCTGGCTCTCCGAGAGCATCATTTCATAGGCGCTCATGCCGGTCTCGCGGCATGGCACCCTGTCGAGATCGAGCGTAACGCCGAGATCGCCCTTGGCGCCCATTTCGACTGCCGAACAGGTTAGGCCGGCCGCTCCCATATCCTGAATGGCGATGACGCAGCCCTTGGCCATGATTTCGAGGCACGCCTCGAGCAGCAATTTTTCCGAAAACGGATCGCCCACCTGGACGGTAGGGCGCTTTTCCTCGGCGTCGGTGCCGAACTCCGCGGACGCCATGGTGGCGCCATGGATGCCGTCACGCCCGGTCTTCGAGCCGAGGTACACGATGGGCATGCCGACGCCCGACGCCGCTGAATAGAAGAGCTTGCCCTTCTGGGCGATACCCACGGCCATGGCATTGACCAGGCAATTGCCGTCGTAGCGCCGGTGGAAACGCACTTCACCGCCGACGGTCGGGACACCGAAAGAATTGCCGTAGCCGCCGATGCCGGCAACGACGCCGGAGACGAGGCGGCGCGTCTTCGGATGGCCCGGATCGCCGAAGGAAAGCGCATCGAGGCAGGCGATCGGCCGCGCCCCCATGGTGAAGACGTCGCGCAAAATGCCGCCGACGCCGGTCGCCGCGCCTTGGTAGGGCTCGATAAAGCTCGGGTGGTTGTGGCTCTCCATCTTAAACACCACCGCCAGATCGTCGCCGATGTCGATTACCCCGGCATTTTCGCCGGGCCCCTGAATCACCCAGGGCGCCTTGGCCGGCAGCGTGCGCAAGTGGATTTTCGAAGACTTATACGAGCAATGCTCGTTCCACATGGCTGAGAAGATGCCGAGCTCGGTGAACGTCGGCGCGCGCCCGATGAGCTTGACCAAGCGGTCATACTCGTCCCGCGTCAGGCCGTGGTCGGCAATCAGGTCGGGCGTTATGACGGGTTCGTTTGAAATCATCTGTGTGTACTCCCTCCCCCCTTGAGGGGGAGGGTTGGGGAGGAGGGTCGATTTTCCCGCGCGGTGATAAGCAACACCACCCTCCAGTCGGCGGAGCATGTGCTCCGCCGATTTGCCTTCCCCTCAAGGGGAGAGGCAAAGTTGCCGTCGTCACACCACAGAAGCGCCGTCACGCCGCCAGTGAGCCCGATGATGCGCGCGTACTCGCCCGGTTTGCGGCCGTGCGCGACGACGAGTTCGGGGGTGATGGCGGGTTCGTTGGGAATCACGTCAACCGTTGTAATTTGACCGCGCACAAATTTCATGCGTCATGGCCGACCTGGCCGAAACCTGGCCGCGGCCGTCCACGGCTTGATTTCGTCATCCAAAGAGCAGCGCGCACCACGAACCGCGCCGCCAACTCGAAGTTCCACTGGTCCGATCCGCGAAGACGGGACCAGATTATTTTTGCCGTCCAGCTTTCTTGAAACCACCGTCAGTCCGATCTGTACGGGTGCGCATCGTATTCACTACCTGCAAAGCAAGATC
>JAKAPE010000350.1 GCA_021811945.1 Pseudomonadota bacterium
ATCTGTGGACGAGCGGATATGGTCAATCGCGCCTCAGCGCCACACCTCGTCGGCCAACTCCACGACCATGCGCAGCTTCGCCCATTGCTCGTTCTCGGAGAGCACGTTGCCCTCCTCGGTCGAGGCAAAGCCGCATTGCGGGGAGAGGCAAAGCTGATCGAGGGCGGCATATTTGGTCGCCTCCTCGATGCGCCGCTTGATGTCGTCATTCTTTTCCAGGGTTCCGGTTTTGCTGGTGACGAGGCCGAGAACGACGATCTTGTTGCCCTTGGGCAGAAAGCGCAGCGGCTCGAAGCCGCCGGCCCGTTCGGTATCGTATTCGAGAAAGTAGCCGTCGTAGTTGAGCGTGCCCAGCATGATCTCGGCGATCGGCTCGTAGCCGCCCTCGGAGATCCAGGTCGAGCGGAAATTGCCGCGGCACACGTGGGTCGTGATTACCATGTCGGCCGGCTTGCCCTCGAGCGCCTGATTGATGATACCGGCATAATCCTGCGCCAGACGCTCGGCCTTGAGCCCGCGCTCGCGCGCCTTCTTCAGCTCCGCTTGCGCGCACAAATAGGCCCAAGCGGTGTCGTCGAACTGCAGGTAGCGGCAGCCGGCGTCGTAAAAGGCGCGCACCGCTTGCCGGTACGTCTTCGCCAGGTCGTCGAAGATGGCCTCGCGATCGGCATAGATCTTGGTATCGACCGCGTTGGGCTCCAAGCGGAAATGCAGCACCGTCGGGCTTGGGATGGTCATTTTCGGCGTCACCCGCGTGTGCGCCTTGAGAAACTTGAAGTGATCGAGCATCGGATGGTTGGAAAAGCCAAGCTTGCCGTGGATGCGGACGCCGCGCGGTCTGGTTTGCACGCCGTGGAACTGGATGCCGTGATCGAGCTCCTGGATTTGCACGCCGTCGAGCATGCCGTAGAAGTCGAAATGCCACCACGAGCGGCGAAACTCGCCGTCGGTGACGACCTTGAGCCCGGCTTCCTCCTGTTTCTTGATGATCTTGTCGATCTCGCGGTCCTCGATCTCTTTGAGCTGGGCTGCGTTGATCTCGCCTTTCTCCCGCTTTGCGTGGGCCTCCTTCAACGGTGCGGTGCGCAAAAGGCTGCCGACCACGTCGGCGCGGAATGGCGGCTTGTTTCTGGTCATCGGGCGTCCCTCCTTGCGAAATCACTGGCCGTACCAAGCGGGCAGCGCGGTGTTCGTCAACAACAAGTTTCACAACGCTGCCAACCGGATGGGCGTTGATTTCGATGGGCGCTATCCCAAGACTCCTGCGCCAACACGCCTGTCCCGAGACCTCTATCCAAGACATATCCAAGACATCTGTCCGACGGCGCGTGTCCCAAGCGCCGCGTGTCCCAAGCGGCGCGTGTCCCAAGACGCCTGTCCCAAGACGCCGTGACCAGGCGAGATTCGTGGGATAGGCTTGAATGGAGAGATACCGATGTGGCGCGGCTGACCTGCGCCGGAAGAGAAGCGCCCGCCGAATGTCGGGCCGAGGAAGGCAAAGATGACCGACGTCGTTGCCGTGCCGGCGTCCTGGTACCGGGCGCTCACTCCCGTCCAATGGCGCACGTTGATCGCCGCAAATCTCGGTTGGCTATTCGATGGGTTCGAGACCTACGCGCTGTTCCTCACGCTCGTCCCGGCTCTACACACCCTGCTCGTTCCCGTGCAATTCAAGAGCATTCCTGCCTATGCCGGCGCGGTGGTGGCGATCACGCTCGTCGGCTGGGCCATCGGCGGCCTCTCCGGCGGCATTCTGGCCGATTACATCGGCCGCAAGCGCACGATGATGTTCGCCATTCTCGCCTACTCGATCCTGACCGGGCTGACCGCGCTGTCGTTCAACTGGATTTCGTTCGCGCTGCTGCGTTTCCTCGTCGGCATGGCGATCGGCTCGGAATGGGCGACCGGATCTTCCATCATGGCCGAGCTGTGGCCGAAGAATGCGCGCGGCAAAGGCGCAGGCCTGATGCAGTGCGGCCTGGGCCTCGGCTTCTTCCTCGCCTCGCTGGTGTGGCTTTACCTCGGCGGTTTCGGACCGAACGCCTGGCGACTGATGTTCCTGGTCGGCATTCTGCCGGCTGCGCTGACGCTATGGATCAGGGCCTCGATCGAGGAGTCGCCGTCCTGGCAGGAAGTCGATGCACGCCGGCGGCAGGCGCGCGGCCGACGGCAGAGTGGGACTGTGCTGGCGGCCGACGACCGCGCCTTCACACGCTTCACCGTCGCCGACCTCTTCGTCGAGCCCGAAACCCGCCGCCGCACCATACTGGTCTTTCTGATGTCGCTGTCGACGACGCTCGCGTGGTGGGGCATCTCGTCGTGGGTGCCGCCTTATATCGCGACGACCGCCGCAAAGGCGCACCTTTCCCCGCACCAATGGGCAAGCTACGCCAGCATGGCTTACAATTTCGGCGCCATTCTCGGCTACGTCAGTTTTGGCTTTATTGCCGACGCCGTTGGGCGCAAGCCGATCACGATGCTCTATTATGCCGCGGCTTGGCTCCTCACGCCGGTACTGTTCTTGTGGACGCACAGTCTGCATCTCTTGTTGCTGGCCGCCGCGGGGAATGGTTTCTTCACGCTCGGTCAGTATTGCTGGATGCCGGTGTGGCTCCCGGAACTCTTCCCGACGCGTTCGCGCGGAACCGGCATCGCATTCGCCTTCAACGCGCCGCGGTTGATCGCCTTCCTGGGCCCGTTGTTCGCCGGAACCTTGATCGTCGCCTTTGGTGGTTACAGCCGCACCGCCATGATCATCTCGTTCATCTACGTCCTCGGCTTCGCTCTCGTCCCATTCCTGCCGGAAACCAAGGGCAAGCCACTGCCAGCGTGATTTGCGGTGGGCGACCGGCGAATTGGCAAATGGTCAGGCGATTTTTGCCCTGCGTTAGCCACAGATCATTTTCCTTCGCCAATACGCCAGTTCGCCCGTTGTCATGTCGGGTCGCGATCGGCACCGCCAAACCGCCGGCGTAGAGCCGGGCCTCGGCGCGGTACTCGCGCCTGGACGTGGCATCTGCTACTGGACTCGACGCGCGCCGCGGGCGCAAAAAAATGGTCGATTAATGCACGAGCATCCGGTCTGGAGCGCGGGATGTTGAAACGACTGCGCCGGACCGTGCCTGTCTTGGGCGGAAAGTTCGGCATCAATCGGCTGGGCGTGGCGCTTAGCCTCGCTATCATCGTCGTCGCTGCCGCGGTGCTCTATCACACGCTGCGCGGCCTTAACGTCGATGAGGTCGTCGCCGCCATCGCGGCGACCGACCGGCGGACGCTCGGCATGGCCGGCTTGTTCGTCGCCGCCGGCTATCTGACGCTCGTACTCTATGATCTTTTCGCCCTGCGCACGATCGGCCGCACGGAGGTGCCGTATCGCGTCGCGGCGCTGGTAAGCTTCACCAGCTACGCTGTCGGGCACAATGTCGGGGCCAGCGTGTTTTCGGGCGGCGCCGTGCGCTATCACATCTATTCGGCCTGGGGCCTGAGCGTCATCGAGGTCACCAAGATCTGCTTCGTTGCCGGGCTTACTTTCTGGCTCGGCAACGCCGCCATGCTTGGCCTCGGCGTCCTTGACGCGCCGCAGGCGGCGCGCGCGATCGATCAATTGCCGCTCTGGCTCAACCGCGTCTTTGCGCTGGCAGTGCTCGGCATGCTCGCCGCCTATGTGGCATGGGTCTGGGTGAAGCCGCGCATGATCGGGCGCGAGGCTTGGCAGGTAACCTTGCCCGGCGGCCCCTTGACGCTCGTCCAAATCGCGATCGGTATCCTCGATCTGTCGTTCTGTGCGCTGGCGATGTACATCGGA
>JAKAPE010000351.1 GCA_021811945.1 Pseudomonadota bacterium
GTGAACCTGAAAGACGTGCTTTGCGATGTCGAGGCCGACTGTCGTGGCTTGCATGGTGGATGGCTCCTTTTTCATGAGGCCTCCACCTTGGCATGGCGCGCGAGGGAGGGGGCCGTCCATCCCATCAGCGCTCGATCGCGTCGGGCAGTCGCTGCGGCATGGGGTTTATGTCGGCGCATTACTGCGGGCGGACGTGGCGACCGGTTTGAGGAAGTGCCTGGCAGGGACACCTGGCGGCCGGGCGAAAAAGCGCGCCGTTGCGCGCCTGTCGGGCACACCGGGCCAACGTCGCGTGGTAACTGGTAACTCGGATTTTGCGGCTATCGGTGGCGAAATTCCGAGCCGTTGCCCCCGCATACCATTTCGGCCCAGGGAGACCGGCAAAATCAATGGCTTGTATGTGATTTGGGTGTGTTTGGGCGTGAAAATGGAGGGTTGCATAAATGGGCGTAAATGGGCATTTAAATGGGCATGAAGCAGCAAACACTCCGCGCCGACACGCTCCAGATCACCCCAGAGGTCCTCGGGCTAATCGCCCAGATTGACGAGTTCAAAGGGGCTTGGCGCGCGCTTGGAACGATCGCCCCCGAACGGCTTTCGGCGCTCCGCCGAGTTGCGACCATTGAAAGCATCGGCTCCTCGACACGCATCGAGGGAGCGAAGCTTTCCGACCGGGAGGTTGAGCGCTTGCTCGCCCATCTCGAAATCAAGTCATTCGCGACCCGCGACGAACAGGAGGTCGCGGGTTATGCCGAGGTCATGGAGCTTGTTTTCCGAGCTTGGCAAGACCTCACCATTACCGAGAATCACATCAAGCAGCTGCACCGCGACCTTCTGATCTACAGCGAGAAGGATGCCTGGCATCGCGGCGACTACAAGACCAACCCGAACAGCGTTGCTGCCTTCAACGAGCGTGGCGAGCAGATTGGCATCGTGTTTGAGACGGCGACGTCATTCGATACGCCGCGGCTGATGACCGAGCTTGTCGAGTGGTACGAAGCGGAACGCAAGCAGCGCCGGCTCCATGCCCTACTGATCATCGCAATCTTCATCGTCGTGTTCCTGGAAATTCACCCGTTCCAGGACGGCAACGGCCGCCTCAGCCGAATCTTGACAACGTTGTTGTTGCTACAAGCGGGCTATGCCTACGTGCCCTACAGCTCGCTCGAAAGCGTCGTCGAACAGAGCAAGGAGGCTTACTATTTGGCGCTTCGCCAAACCCAGGGAACGATCCGCACGTCCAATCCGAACTGGCAGCCTTGGGTGCTGTTCTTTCTGCGCTCGCTGCAACAGCAGATGAAGCGGCTCGCTATCAAGATCGAGCGGGAGAAGCTCGTCCTTTCAAGCCTGCCCGATCTATCGCTGCGCATCCTCGACTATGCGCGCGAACACGGGAGAGTGAGCGCGGGAACCATCATCAAACTGACCGGTACCAGCCGAAATACCGTGAAGCAGCAGTTCCGCCAGTTGGTCGAGAAGGGATATTTGATCAAACACGGCGGGGGGCGAACGACGTGGTACACGTTGCGCTGAGAAGCCGATCACGGCGCCGAGTTGTGATCCGAAAGCCCTGACTTGCCCCGCGCGCCTCGCGCGAGCATGGCGGAAAACTACCCATCGGACTGCGAAACTGTCCATCCAAAAAATTCGCGCCGGGTGCTTTTCCGTGAGACATTTTTCGCAGAACCGCGTCAGGCTGCGTCCGACAGCGCGCGCACGCGCTCGCGCAGGAATCGGCGCGACCATTTCCTTGGCAGTGGGCGCTTGTCGAGCCGCCAGACGATCACGCACAGCGCGTACTCCCAGCGGCGATGCGCGGTCGCCCGCGCAATGCCAAACCGCAGACAGATCGCCCGTCAGCGCGTGCGCTCCGCGCGCATCCAGACCAGCCTGGCATCTTCGGGTTCGAGCCAGGCGAGCCATCCAAGCGTCTCCTCCATGCGGCTGATGGCATCCGGCGAGGGACGAGGCCGACGCAAAGGCGGCGGGTCCTGGCCGACGAGATCGGCGAATTCCAGCGGGAAGTTTGGCCACGTATTGAAATATCCCGGCACGCGCACGTCGGGCAGCCGCTTCATCACGTCCGCCGCCTCGCAAAGCCGCTCCTCGACCTGCTCGCGCGTCCATTCAGTCATAGCGTGCCTCCATCGCAGTTCGTTTGCCATAGAGTTTCTCGCCGATCTGGCGGATGAACTCGCGCTCCGGCCAGGTGAGACGGTCGTCGTCGGCGCTGACAACGAGGATCTTCTGGTCGCGCCAGCCGTTCCGCTTGACGAATTCCGGCGAAGCGCGATCGCCGAAGGCCGCAAGCGCGCATCTCATCGCACGACCTCCCGCAGCACGGCGGCGTAGCCGGCGAGATCGATCGCGGAATCGAGATGTGCCGGATCGTGCATGAGCCGTGCGAGCTTCAGATCAATGAGGCACAGCACGACCTGCGCCGGCGTCACAGGATGGCCCAGCGTGAGCGACCAGCGCGCCGCGACGGCGGCCATGGAGGCGGCCGGGTCGCCATAGGACTTGCGCCGATCCGCGACGAGACAAGCGGTGCAACGAAGCATTTGTTCGCCGGTCATGCGCGCGCCTCCGTCTCTTGAGGGAGCGAATTTGCAGCAACGAGATCGATTACCTTGCCGATGATGGAGGCCGGTTCGGCATTGCCGAGCCGGCCCATGCTGCGCGCAAGCTCCCGCGGCTCGGCACCGTGCTGGATCAAGCAAGAGACGACGACGCAGGCGTCAGCCAATAGCGCGTCGAGTGTGGACCCTGTCTTGGTCCCATGCGTGAAAACCTCGCCCGGTCGTCCGTTCGGGTAAAACCCGACCGTCACGGTGAACCGCTGCCCGCCGTGCTTGAGGTCGAAGGTTTCGGCTGGGCGTCGGTCGGGAAGCCGGGCGCGCGTCATCACACGCCCCCGTTCGTCTCGATCGCCCAGAGCAGGATCGCGATCGCGTCGGCTTCGTTATCGTCGGCGGGGCGGAAACCACGGGCGCGGATTGCTTCAATCACCGCCTGCTTGTCAGCATTGCCCTTGTTGGCGATGAAGCGCTTGATCGTTCCGACCGGCACGCCCTCGTAGGGAATCGCGTTCTGCTCGCACCAGGCGGTGAGCGTCGCCAGGAAGCCGCCATAAAGATGGGCGGCGTCGGTCCCGAGGTGGCGGTGAACCTCTTCGAAGTAGATTGCTTCGATGCCTGTGGCGTCTGCAGCGATGCTGGCGAGCCAACCGCGAAAACGCAGATAGCGCATGCCGCCGCCGTCGTAGCGGCTGGGCTTAAACGAGACGGTGCCGCTCTCGATGACGCCGCCGGCGAACTGCATGGCCCAGCCGGTGGTGGTGCCGAGGTCGAGCGCGAGGATTGCGCCCGGGCTGCAAGCTTGAACACGGATCGCATGCAACGGCGGGCTTGCATCTGCCGCCGTCAGAGTCAGAGTCGTTGAAGCCATGATGGTCTCCGTGAAAGGGGATGATCGTGGTCGGGGCGGCGACGGTCTGGTTCTTGGCGGAGCTGGCCGTCGTCGCCCGCTTTCAATGCGACGTGAAAAATGTTCGGAGGCCCGGTCGGCGGCACGCAGCGCAGATCGAAGCTATTGCTGAAGGTCGCCATCACAGCGCCTCCTTCAGCCAATCCGGCGCGTCATCGGGAAGCGGGGAACGTGAACACTCCACCGCCTAAAGGCGGTGGCTTCGGATTACGGCTTAAAGCCGGATTTGGTCCGCCATCCGGCGGACTTAGGTCACATCCCACATATGTTGGCCCCAGTAGCGCTTGCGGAGAAT
>JAKAPE010000068.1 GCA_021811945.1 Pseudomonadota bacterium
GGTCAGCCTGCTTTTCACCGCCTTTTACGTGCCGCATCTGAGCCTGTCGCAATTGCCGTGGGTGCTGGGCGGTGCCGCATTGTTCATGGGCACGGCGATGGGCGTGGTCCAGGTCACGGTACAGGCCGTGGCCGGCCAGCGGATGTTGGGCGCTGGCGCAGCCATGGTGCAGTTCTCGCGTTCGGTCGGCGCCGCCTTCGGGACGGCTGCAGTCGCTGCGGTGCTGTTCTCGATTCTCGCAGCGACTGATCGGGAAACGGCGGCGCTGTTCGGCACCATCATCGAGCGAGGTCCGAGCGCCATTATCACGCTGGCACCGGCGCGCCAGGCTGTCATTGAAGCCGAAATCGGCCAGGCTTTTCGCGCTGTCTTCGTCACCATTGCGGCGTTCACCGCCATCGGCGGGTGGCTCGCCTGGTCGATCCCGCTGCGGCGAATATAGTGCCAGCACGAACTCGCTGACAGGATCGGCGCCTCGTCCTCCACTGCCGCCGCCAGAGCTAGCCGGGCCCCACGGGCGGCCAATCGCAGAACCGGGGCGGCATAGTGGTTTGTCGGTCTCTGCGCGCTTATCTTGGCATCATGCTGACCGCCAACGAACTCGAACGTTACGCCCGCCACATCGTGCTGCACGAAGTCGGCGGCCCCGGACAAGCCGCACTCGGCCGCGCCCGCGTGCTGGTGATCGGGGCCGGCGGGCTCGGCGCGCCGGCGCTCCTCTACCTCGCTGCCGCCGGGGTCGGCACCTTGGGCGTGGTCGATGACGACATGGTCTCGCTTTCCAACCTGCAACGGCAGGTGATCTACGACACCGCCGACATCGGAATGCCGAAGGTTGCCAGCGCCGCCGCCATGATCCGCCGGCTCAACCCGCACGTCGCCATGAACCAGCACCAGGTCCGTCTCACCGCGGCGAATGCTCTGGCTCTTATCGGCGACCACGACGTCGTCGCCGACGGCTCCGACAATTTCGCCACGCGCTATCTCGTCTCCGACGCCTGCTATTTTGCCCGCAAGCCGTTGGTGACGGCGGCGCTCGGCTCTTTCGACGGCACGCTCACCACCATCCGCGCCCACGAGCGGTCCAAAGAGCGCGAGGCCGGCGGCCGGCCAAACCCGACCTATCGATGCCTCTTTCCCGAACCGCCGCCGCCCGGTGCCGTACCCGCATGCGCCGAGGCCGGGGTTTTGGGCGCGCTCGCCGGCGTGGTCGGCTCGCTCATGGCGCTTGAAGTGATCCGGGAGATCGTCGGTTTCGGCGAGGGCTTGGTCGGCCGCGTGCTGATGCTCGACGCGCGCGCGCTGCGCTTCGAGACATTGCACTACGCCTGGGACCCGAAAAACCCGCTCTCGGGCGAGCAGCCGACGATCCGCGACCTGTCGGCACACGCTTCGCCTGGCCCGCAATGACGCGCGCCGCAACGCCGCGCCGACTGCCTTACCAGCGCCGATCCAACTAAAAGTTCCAGCGTTGGGCGTTGGCAACGAGGAAATCCCGAAAAGCCTGCACGCGCGCCACGCTCTTGAGCTCCTCCGGATAGACGAAATAGGCGTCGAGCGCGATCGGATCGGCGTCGGCGAAGAGCTGCACCAAGCCGCCATTGCCCTCGACCAGATAGTCGGGCAGCATGGCGATGCCGATACCGCGCTGACACGCGCGCAGAACGCCGAGAATGTTGTTGATGGTCAAGTGAGGCGTGCGCGGCCCCTTGCCGTCGCGCGCCACCTCAATGAGCCAGCGCGAGCGTTGCAGGTAGTTCGGCACATTGCCGCCGAGCACCAGCACGCGGTGACGGTCGAGATCGTCGAACGTGCGCGGCGTGCCGAAATGCTTGAGATATTCCGGCGAGGCATAGGCATGGAAGTGCACGGCGAACAGCTTGCGCTGAATGAGGTCGGGCTGTGTCGGTTGGCGCAGGCGGATAGCGACGTCCGCTTCGCGCATGGCAAGATCGAGCTCCTCTTCGGTGGTGAGGAGCGTGATACGGATCTCCGGATAGAGATCGATGAACTCGCCGAGCCGGGGCGTGAGCCAATGTATGCCGATGCCGGGCGTCGTCGTCACCCGCAGCTCCCCGTTCGGCTGCTCTCGACTGTCTGTGAGCTTCGCGCGCGCGGATTCAAGTTTCATGAAAACGTCATGGGCGGTGCGGTAGAGCAACTCGCCCTGTTCGGTCAGGATCAGACCGCGCGCGTGACGATGAAATAGCGAGACCGCAAGCTCCTGCTCAAGCGCGCTGACTTGGCGCGACACCGCCGATTGCGACAGCCCGAGCTGCTCGCCGGCATGGGTGAAGCTGCCTGCATCGGCCGCGGCGTGAAAGACCTTGAGCTTGTCCCAGTCCATAGCAATACTTTCTCCCTCTCCCCGCTCGCGGGGAGAGGGATCGGCATCTTCTCCCCGCACGCGGGGAGAAGTGATTTCTATTCCGCCGCGACGAGCGGCTCGGTCTCGGCATGCGCCGCGAGAAACCTCTCCACTTCGAGCGCTGCCATGCAGCCCATGCCGGCCGCTGTCACGGCCTGCCGATAGGTATCGTCGGCGACGTCGCCGGCTGCGAACACGCCGGGTACCGAAGTCGCGGTCGAATGCGGCGCGGTCTTGATGTAGCCCGACGGCTTCATTGCCACTTGGCCCCCCACCAGCCCGGTCGCCGGCTTGTGGCCGATGGCAATGAAAATTCCATCGATCCGCCGCTCCTCGATGACGCCGGTCTTGACGTTCTTGAGCCGCGCATGGGTCACCGTGAGCGGGCTCTCCTTGCCGCGGACGTCGTCGAGCACCGTGTTCCAGATGACGGCAATCTTCGGATGCTTGAATAGCCGATCCTGTAAGATCTTTTCCGCGCGCAAGCTGTCGCGCCGATGCACAAGCGTGACCTTGGTGGCGAAATTGGTGAGGAACAGCGCCTCCTCGACCGCGGTGTTGCCGCCACCGACCACCAAGACTTCCTTGCCGCGATAGAAAAAGCCGTCGCAGGTGGCGCAGGCGGAGACGCCGTGGCCGCGGAACTTCTGCTCGGACGGGAGATCGAGCCAGCGCGCCTGGGCGCCGGTCGCCAGAATGAGCGCGTCGGCGGCGTAGATGTCGCCGGAGTCGCATTCGATACGGAACGGGCGCCGGGCCAGATCGACCTTGTTGACATGGTCGGCGACGAGCTTGGCGCCAACGTGGGCCGCCTGCTGGGCCATCTGCTCCATGAGCCAGGGTCCCTGGATCACGTCGGCGAAGCCCGGATAATTCTCGACCTCCGTAGTGGTCGTTAGCTGACCTCCGGTCTCGATTCCCTGGATCAGGATCGGGTCGAGCATCGCGCGGGCGGCATAGATGGCCGCGGTATAACCTGCGGGACCCGACCCGATGATTAAAAGCTTGGCGTGGGTAGTATTGATCACCGGCATATCCATTCGTTATCGCGCAGGCTTGAGGACGGCTTCGCTAGAAGCCCCCACAAAAGCACATACCGCAGACCTGTTTTGCTGCTGCCGGCTTCCGAGAGGCCAAGGAACCCGGCAGGACAGCTATCCCCGCATCGCAAATCTAGGAATTCTTGGGAGCTATGCAAGATATGCAAGGCGCCACTGCCTTAGGTGAAACAGGGGCTTGCAGGGTCTTGCAGAGGCTTAAGACTGCGTGGTTCCAAGCTGGCATAAAAGCCGGAACTGGATCCGGCTCTCGCCCGGGGACGCCGGAGACAGGGCGACTTGACCCGGCAATGACGGGTTGGGGAACATGCTCTAAGTCAGTCTGACCTGGAGCTGCGCCTATGCGTTCTCACAGGGGGAGCCGGCTTCCGACCGCCATGAGCGACAACGTCATCTTCTTCTTCAAGTTCGTGCATGAGGTCGCGGCCGCGGCGATGTTCGGCACCTGGCTCGGCACGGCGCTGTTCATGCTGTTCGCGCACCGCTCGGGCAACACCTCCGTGGTGGCGCTGACGGCGCGCTTTGTCGTCGATGTGGAAAAGATCGTGATGATCGCCGCCGTGACGCTGCAGCCCATCAGCGGCTTTGCGCTGGGCTTCGCCGTGGGCCTGTCGCTGACCGATGAATTCTGGGTGGGGCTTTCGTCTGGTCTCTATGTTCTGATCGTGGCCGCATGGCTCGTCGCGCTGCGCCTCGAGTTTCGTATCCGCGAACTCACCCGCGAGGCCGTGCTCGCGAGCATACCGCTGCCGAAGGAATATTTCACCCAGTTCCGCCGCCACAGCGCGCTGGTGTGGCCGGCGCTTGCCGCCACGGTCGCGGTGTTTGCGCTGATGGTCTTCCAGCCGCGGCTGTCGTGAGCGATCTCATCGCTTTTAGCAAAGCGTTTTGACCGCGTTGGCGGCGTGCGTTACCGGCACGCGCATGGTGGTCGCAGACATCATCAGGGGGATCAGTCCTGGCTGCGCGTTATGATCTCGACGACGGCAAGGTCGAGCTCTTGTGGTCGTCTAGGCGCTCACGTCGACCTTGCTGGCGGTCTTGCCGGTTGAGCTTGGCGACGAAGCGACGCTCGAGCCCAGCGCGTCGATATCGGTCAGCGACGCCGCCGAGCTGCCGCGGCGGTGATGGCTGGCGCCGAGGGACGGCTGAGAGCTTGCCGTCTGAACGTTCGCGAAGGCGGAAATTGCGGATGAAGTCATGGCGCTCTCCAATGCCCTTGGATGATGAGCGGGATCATGAGCCGTTATGGTTAACGGGCGATTAGCGGCGCATCAGGCGGGAAAAAACGCGCGGACGCCGCCGATGACGAATTGCACGGCGAGCCCCGCGAGCAGCACGCCGAGGAGCCGCGACAGCACGATGTTGCCGGTCTTGCCGATGAGCCGGCCGATGCGGTCAGCAAAGATGAAGGCGACGAAACAAGAAGCCGAGACCAACGCCACGACGCCGAGGAGCAAACCGGTGAGCATGAGATTGCCGTGGGCGCGGCCCGCAAGGAGCACGGTCGCGGTGATGGCGCCGGGACCGGCCATCAGCGGGATGGCCAGGGGAAACGCGGCGACATCGCGCGCATTTTCTTCGGCGGCCTCTTCGGCGGCCCGACCTTCCAGGCGCATGCGCACGCCGAACAACATCTCGAAGGCGATCGCGAACAACAGCAGTCCGCCGGCGATGCGGAAAGCGGGGAGCGAAATGCCGAGCGTGCGGAACAGCCAATCGCCGATCAGCGCGGTGCCGACGAGGATGGCGCCGGCGATGAGGCTGGCGCGCAGCGCGGTGCCGTGCCGCGCGGTCCGCGAAAACCCCTCGGTCACCGCCAGGAAGGTCGGCGTCAGGCCGATCGGATCGACCACGACGAACAGCGTCAGTAGCGCCGAAATGGCGAAATCCTGGGGCATGGCCGCCTTTTGCGTTCCGGTTGCGACAGGGGAGAAAAATAGTCCGCGTCGCGTATTTCGGGCATTGGGTATAGAACATTGAAATCTCAGGGGAAACCCATAAATAACGGAGGCCGATCCAGATGGCGCCGCGGCGCCCGATGGGCTATGAGAATGACATTAGATTCGCACTAGGAACTCGCCTTGACAGACCGAGAAAATCCGCCGCCGGCGGGAGGCGGCCCCTCCGACATTCACCCCGTCTCGATCACCGAGGAGATGAAGAGGAGCTACCTCGATTACGCCATGAGCGTGATCGTGGCGCGCGCGCTGCCTGACGCGCGCGACGGCTTGAAGCCGGTGCACCGGCGCATCCTCTATTCGATACACGAGAACGGGCACACGCCGGACAAGAGATATGTGAAATGCGCGCACGTCGTCGGCGACGTCATGGGCAAATACCATCCCCATGGCGACCAGTCGATCTACGACGCGCTGGTGCGCATGGTGCAGGATTTTTCCATGCGCCTGCCGCTGATCGACGGCCAAGGCAATTTCGGCTCGGTCGACGGCGATAATCCCGCGGCCTACCGCTACACCGAATGCCGGCTGGCGAGGCCCGCCATGGAGCTTCTGAGCGACATCGACAAGGAAACGGTCGACTTCCAGCCCAACTACGACAATTCCCGGCGCGAGCCGGCGGTGCTGCCGGCGCGCTTTCCCAATCTCCTGGTCAACGGCGCCGGCGGCATCGCCGTGGGCATGGCGACCAACATACCGCCCCACAATCTCGGCGAGATGATCGACGCTTCGATCGCGCTCATCGACAATCCGGCGCTGACCATCGACGATCTCATCGCCATCGTGCCGGGGCCGGATTTCCCCACCGGCGGCATCGTCCTGGGCCGTGCCGGCGTCCGCGCGGCCTATCATACCGGCCGCGGCTCCATCGTCGTGCGCGGCAAGCACGAGTTCGAGACGCTGCGCGGCGAGCGCGAGGCGATCGTCTTCACGCAAATTCCATACCAGGTGAACAAGGCGCACCTCGTCGAGCGCATCGGCGAACTGGCGCGCGACAGGAAGATCGAGGGCATTGCGGCGCTGCGCGATGAATCCGACCGCGACGGCTACCGGGTGGTCATCGAATTGCGCCGCGATGCCGTGCCGGACGTGGTGCTCAACCAGCTCTTCCGCTTCACGGCGCTGCAGTCCTCGTTCGGCGCCAACATGGTGGCACTCGACGGCGGGCGGCCGCGGGTGATGAACCTGAAGGACCTCATCGCCTCCTTCGTCGGCTTCCGCGAGGAGGTGGTCTATCGGCGCACGAAACATCTTCTCGGCAAGGCGCGCGACCGCGCCCACGTGCTGGTCGGCCTGGCCATCGCGGTCGCCAATATCGACGCAGTGATCCGCCTGATCCGCGCCGCCAAGGACGCCAACGAGGCGCGCGAGCAGTTGATGAGCCGCGACTGGCCGGCGCGCGAGATAGCCGCCATGGTCACCTTGATCGACGATCCGCGCCACAGCGTTTCGACCGCCGGCACAACGCGGCTCTCGGCCGAGCAGGCCAAGGCCATTCTCGATTTGCGTCTGCAGCGGCTGACCGCGCTCGGCCGCGACGAGATCAAGGCCGAGCTCGACAAGCTCGCAGCGGAAATCGCCGACTATCTCGACATCTTGCGCTCGCGCGCGCGCATTCAGGCCATCGTCAAGGACGAACTTGCCGCGGTCAGGAACGAGTTCGCCACGCCGCGCCGCACGGCGATCGCCGAGCAAGACGGCGAGATGGAAGACGAGGATTTGATCCAGCGCGAGGAGATGGTCGTTACCGTCTCCCACGCCGGCTACGTCAAGCGCGTGCCGCTCTCGACCTACCGGGCGCAGCGCCGCGGCGGCAAGGGTCGCGCCGCCATGCAGACGCGCGAGGAGGATTTCGTCACCCGGCTGTTCGTCGCCTCGACGCACACTCCGGTGCTGTTCTTCTCGTCGCGCGGAAAGGTCTACAAAGAGAAAGTCTGGCGGCTGCCGCAGGCCGCGCCGCAGGCGCGCGGCAAGGCGCTCATCAACATCCTGCCGCTCGAGCAGGGGGAGAACATCACCACCATCATGCCGCTGCCCGAGGACGAATCGAGTTGGGACAAGCTCGACGTGATGTTCGCGACGACGCGCGGCACGGTGCGGAGGAACAAGCTGTCCGATTTCTCCGACGTGCGCCGCTCCGGCATCATCGCCATGAAGCTTGACGAGGGCGACGCCATCGTCGACGTGCAGATCTGCACCGAAAACGACGACGTGCTGCTCACGTCCGCGGCCGGCCAGTGCATCCGCTTTGCCGCCAGCGACGTGCGCGTGTTTTCCGGCCGCACCTCGATGGGCGTGCGCGGCATCGCGCTCGCGGACGGCGACCGGCTCATCTCGCTGTCGATCCTGCGCCACGTCGAGGCGACCGCCGACGAACGCGCGGCCTATCTCAAGCGCGCCAACGCCGTGCGGCGCGGCGGCAACGGCGAGAGCGAGGAAGTCCTCGCCAATGGCGGCGACGCCGAAGATGCCGAGGGGGCAATCGAGCTCGGCGAGACGCGTTACGTCGCAATGTCGGCGAACGAGCAGTTCGTGCTCACCATCTCGGAAAAGGGTTTTGGCAAGCGCACCTCGTCCTACGAGTACCGCATCACCGGCCGCGGCGGCAAAGGCATCGTGGCCATGGCGGTGACGGAAAGGAACGGCCGCCTTGTGGCGTCGTTCCCGGTCGAGGAAACCGACCAGATCATGCTGGTGACCGACGGCGGGCAACTGATCCGCTGCCCCGTCGACGGCATCCGCATCGCCGGGCGCGCGACGCAAGGCGTCATCGTGTTCTCGACCGCCGAAGGCGAGAAGGTGGCGTCGGTGGAGCGGATTTCCGAAGAGGGGGAAGAGAACGGCGGGGAATGATCCGCTAATCTAAAGGCGCGCTGGCGCATGGTTGGTCTGGTCAGCACCATTTTGGACCGGCGTTTGACGTCGCCCCGGCATTGAGAATTCGGGAGACCGGCGGGCCGACGAAGGGCGCGTGAAAATTCCCGGATCGGCCATCATATAACGTATTCACAATATGTTATATGTCGGCTAGAGTGCTTCATGCAGCACGCGACCGGGGCTGGATCGACCAGCGCGGCACGGAGACTGCAACACGGAGACTGCAAGAAGGGAGATACGTCCATGCGGAGGGGAAAGATCATTGCCGGAGCGGCATTATTGACGGCGCTCGGCGTTTCGCTTCCAGCCGGCGCGTTCGACGCGAGCGCTCTGGCGGGCACGTGGAAATGGATGAACTTTACGATGGTCGCCAAGCCGTGCACGACCAATCCATCCGGCGCCGGCATGTGCATGACGGTCGTTTCCGGCCCCAAGAATGTGGGAATGGAAATGATCCGCTCCAAATTCCAGGACAAGGGCGGGGGAGTATTCGCTGCCAGGATTGCGCATCCGGCTTCGGGCGAGATCTACAACACCAAGATACGTATGAAGGGCCCCGACACTATGAGCATGAACGGCTGCACGGACGCCGGCTCGTGCGCCAGCGGCGATTTCATCCGCCAGAAATGAGCCGGCGGCGCTGCCGATGAGAGAAGCCGGATGCGCCATCGCTGCGCGTCCGGTTTTTGAGCAAAGGACCACATAAATGCTCGATCTGATGGTCAAAATGATGCCGCTAATGCTGCCGGCCGTGTATGCCGGCGCGGCGCTCTTGGTGATCGGCGTGCTGGCCACGCTCGCGCGAGTGACGTTGGGTTGGGGGCATGCCGTCGCGCGGCTGTCCGGCTGGCTCCTGGTGGCGTTCGGGGTATTCTTTCTCGCCAGTCAAGCCGTCGGCATATATCTCGGCGCGGCGCCGGCAATCAATTTCGCGGATTCGACCAAGTTCGAATTCGACCTCAAGCCGTTCTGGCAAATCGGGCTGGCCATGCTGGTGCCCGGCATCCTCATCGCTCTCCTCGGCGGCCGCGCCGCAAGGCAAGCTGAAAAGCGCGGGATTTGACCGCCCTTCCCGCAACGGCGTGAAGGGCACGCGGGTCAATTTGCGACCCCGCGAACTCTCCGCCGTCCAGATATGAACGGCAGATAGGGAACGGCCGCAACTCTTCTTCCACCGCTTGATCGTAGCCGCGTGCGCGCGCGATCTGCCACGGCGCGCGCCAAAGCGTCGGTCGCGAAGGCGCGCGCGCTGCCGCGAAACATGTTGCGCGGGAACTGATCAAGCACAATCAAAAGCGCCGGCGCGCCTTCTGCGCTTGCCTCCCATGCCGCGAGTTCGCCGCGCGCCGCCGCTTCGTGGAGCGGCAGAAATCTCGACCTGACGGCGCGGTCGAACGCCTCGTCCCTGTCGAACCATTTGTCCGGCCCGGCATCGCGCCAGAAAGACACCACTTCGGCTGCCGTCGCGTTGCTCATCCATTCATTCGCGCGGGGCGCGGTCGATCCCTTCAAACCAGTCGCCTTTGTTCGAACGGCGATTTTCAGCGCCGCCACATCGCTCCTAACCAAATGCCGGACCAAATGCCGGGAATGTTCCGCCGGAAACTACCGGCCGTATCTTTCCCAATCGAACAATGGGCCGAAGAGACGGTAGGGCAACGGCCCGACGGAGGGATCATCGCGGTCCGGCGTGTCCGCAGAGGAGTCCACATGGCGGTCGTCGAAGGCTGGGGCGGCTGGGGCGGCCGGGGCATCGCGTCCGCGGCGCCGCGTGCTTGCCGTCCTCTCGCCTTGGCGACGGCACAGTCGGCGCGGACCGCCCTCGTAGGGCTGATACGTGCAATCGGAAGCGCGGAACGAGCGATAATATCGTTCGCAGACCGAAATGTTGCACCTGGCGCTCGCCGCGGCGGCAGCACCGGCAGTGTTCTGGTCAAAAAGCTGATATGGCGCCCGCCACTGCTGCTCGGCGACCCACGGCGGTGTCTGATCCGTTTGCCGGTGCGCGACCACTGTTGTTGACGGAGTGAGATTCGCCTGCTCCATGAAACTCTTCCAGATCGTCGCCGGCAGCGTGCCGCCGACGACGCGCCGCATCGGAGAGTGGTCGTCGTTGCCCACCCAGACGCCGACGATCAGCGCATCGTTGAAGCCGATGAACCAGGCATCGCGATAGTCCTGGCTCGTGCCGGTCTTGCCGGCGGCAAAACCCCGCAGCGCCGCGGCCCGGCCGGTGCCGCGCTCCACCACGCCCTGAAGGAGGCCGATCAGCTCGTCCTGATAGGCGCCGAGCGTGTGCTCCGGGTCGTCCGGACGGCCAAGGGGCAGAGCATTTCGGTCATTCGCCGTCTCCACGCCGGAAATTCCCCATGGCTCGACGGGCGCCGTGCCGGCGCGAACCGCGGCGTAGGCGGACGTAAGATCGATGAGGCTGACTTCGGATGTACCGAGGGCAAGGCTCGGCGTCGGGGTGAGCGGCGCGCGCAGGCCGAGATCGCGGGCGGCCGCGATCACCTTGCCGATGCCGACCTCCTGTGACAGGCGCACCGTCGCCGCATTGAGCGAATGGGCAAACGCCTGGGCGAGCGTGACGCGTCCGTGATAACGGAGGGCATAATTGGCGGGTTCCCAGCCGTTCACGTCGACCGGGGCGTCGAGCACTTCATCATCGGCAGAAAATCCGTCGCGGAGCGCCGCATAGTAGTCGAACAGCTTGAATGCGGAGCCCGGCTGGCGCTTGGCCTGAACCGCTCGATTGAACTGGCTTGCCGCATAGCTGCGCCCGCCGATCATCGCCACCACGGCGCCATCGGGACGCATCGCCACGAGCGCGGCTTGCGTCGCATGTTTCGCACTGCCGTACTCGGCGAGGGTCGATTTCACGATGTTGGCCGCCAACTCCTGAAGACGCAGGTCGAGGGTGGTGCGCACCCGCACAATGCCGCCAAGGGCGGGGATCGCCGCAACCGCCTTGTCGTCGACCCAGTCGGCAAACCAGCCGGTCGAGGGAGGAGAAATTGGCGATGGATTGGGCGTCGCCGGACGCAGTTTCGCCGCGAGCCCGGCTTTCTGGCTGAGCCTGCCGTTCGCCACCATGGCGTCGAGAACGGCTGCGGCGCGGCTGCGCGCGGCCTTGAGATGGTAGAGCGGGTCGTCCTCGTTGGGCGCGTTGATCATTCCCGCAAGCATCGCTGCTTCCGGCAGACTGAGATCGGTGACGTTTTTGTTGAAATAGAACTTTGCGGCCGCCGGAAAGCCGATCGCGCCGGAACCCAGATAGACATTGTCCAAATAGCCGGTCAGAATTTCATCCTTCGTCAGATGAAGCTCGAGCCAGACCGCGATCGCCGCTTCTTGGATCTTGCGCTTGTAGGTCCGCCGCGGATCGAGAAAGAGAATTTTGACGAGCTGCTGGGTGATCGTGCTGCCGCCGGAGACGATCCTGCGGGCCTCCAAATCTTGCACGAGCGCGCGCAGCATGGACGGCAAATTGATGCCGCCGTGCTCATAAAAGCGCCGATCCTCGATGCTGAGAACCGCATTGACGACGTCGGCGGGCATGTCCTTTGCCGCGACCGGCGGCAATTGCAGGGATCCCCTGGGCAGCAGATAGCTCCCGTCCGCTGCCTGCAGCACGATGATGCGTCGCGACGTGAGCTCGGCGGCGGAAGGAAGACGAACGTTATGAAGCGCCCACGTCAGCACGGCTGCCGTAAAGGCGAAAAGTGCGACAACGGCGGTTGCTACCGCGTAACGGATGCGCAGCCATGACATGACGGCTCGGAAGCCCGACTATTGCTCGCTCAACGACGGTTCCTCTGTTGCCCGCTCGGAGACGATCCCTTGGGGACAGCCGCAGCCGGCTTCCCTGATCCGGTCGAACTGCGGGGAAGGACGCCTGCTCCGACAAATCGCGAGCCGGTCAATCGTTCCAGCCGAGAGCCTGCCTCGCCGCGGCGAATGAACGCCTCTTCACATTGGCGACGTTGTCTTGGCTGTTCGTCTTTCGAAGGCCGCACTCGGGCACATGGTTGGTATTTGTTGCCGTCGGCCTATCACTCTCGGCGCGCGGCGCTGGCGAAGCGCTTGGCCTCCTCGGCGGCGCGAAACAGCGCCTTTGCCTTGTTGATGCATTCCTGTTGTTCGAATTCGGGATCGGAGTCGGCGACGATGCCGGCTCCGGCCTGCACGTACATCATGCCGTCTTTGACCAGCGCGGTGCGCAGCACGATGCAGGTATCCATGTCAGCGCCGGCTGAGAAGTAGCCGACGCAGCCGGCGTAGAGCGAACGGCCGTCTTTCTCCAGCTCGTCGATGATCTGCATGGCGCGCACCTTGGGTGCACCGGAGACGGTGCCGGCGGGAAAACCCGCCATCAGTGCGTCGAGCGGATCGCGATCCGCGCGCAGCTTGCCTTCGACATTGGAGACGATGTGCATCACTTGGCTGTAGCGCTCGATGAAGAACTGGTCGGTGACCTTGACGGTGCCGATCTCGGCTACGCGACCCACATCGTTGCGGCCGAGATCGAGCAGCATGAGATGCTCGGCGCGCTCCTTGGGATCGGCAAGAAGCTCGGCCTCCAGCGCCTTGTCCTCGTGCGGGGTCAGGCCGCGCCGCCGCGTGCCGGCGATCGGGCGAATGGTGACGGTGCCGCGGCTCGCCTTGACCAGGATTTCCGGGCTGGAGCCGGCGACCGCAAAACCGCCGAAGTCGAGAAAAAACAGATAAGGCGAAGGGTTGACTCGCCGCAGCGCGCGATAGAGCGCGAACGGCGGCAGGCCGAACGGCGCTTCGAAGCGCTGCGAAAGTACGACCTGAAAAATATCGCCGGCGGCGATGTACGCCTTGGCGCGCACCACCATGCGCCTGAATTCGTCTGCGGAAGTGTTCGACCGGGGGACGACGGCCGGCGGTCCGCCGTCGTTCTCGGCGGAGGATTTGAAGAGCGGTCGGTCGAGCGCATTGACGACGGCCGACAAGCGTTCGACGGCGCGCGTGCGCGCCGCATTCGCCGGCACCCCCCGCAGCGGTCGTACCGGCGTAACGACCGTTATCGTATCCTCAACTGCATCGAAGGCGATCACCAAGGTGGGACGTACGAGGACCGCATCGGGAATTCCGATCGAGTCGGGAGCGGGCGCCGACAGCGAGTCCTCTATCAGCCGCACCATGTCGTAGCCAAGATAGCCGAACACGCCCGCCGCCATCGGCGGCAAAGCCTCCGGCAATGCGATGCGGCTCTCGGCGATGAACGCCCGCAGGGCCGCAAGCGGCGGGTCACGCGTCGGCATAAAAGCGTCGGCATCGCTCTGCGGCACGCGGTTGATCTCGGCAAGCCGGCCGCGGATACGAAAGACGAGGTCGGGCTCCAGGCTGATGATCGAATAGCGCCCGCGCACTTCGCCGCCTTCGACCGATTCGAGCAAAAAGCTGACCGGTGAGGAACCTTGCCGCAATGAGCCTTTGGGCGATGCGTTCGCGCGTCGCGCACCGGTAATCTTGAGAAAGGCGGAGACCGGCGTTTCCAGGTCAGCGACCAGCGTCGTCCACACGACCTGCGGCTCGCCAGCCGCATAACGTGCGGCAAATGCCGCGGCCGCAGGCTCGATCTGCATTCTGTCCTCAGCGTCAAGACTCACGAAGCAGCCTTACCGCGATTGCCGAAAGAAATGGATCATGGCACCAAAGGCCGGCAGTGATCGGCGGCGCGAAGCGATGAACCGTCGATGGAGGTCAATCAAATTCGACCGATCGTATGAGTTAGTCCCAGCTAGTCCGTATCCGGGGCACCGTTGCCTACCGCTTGCGCCAGCGCTCTCTGATTTATTCTGGTGCCGAGATCGTTTTCAAGCCACGCCACGTATTGGCTCAGCACGTCATTGCTCAACTGGCGCTGCACCGCCTCGTGGATGCGCTTGGCTTCGGGCGAGCTGGCGGCGAGCGTGGGCGTGCTCACGGCGGTCACGCGGAACACGATCCATTGCCCTGGCTTATCGCCGGACACGCTGCCGAAGCTGCCTTTGGCGATGTGGAAGACCGCGTCGATCACCTTGGCCGAGACCGTCGCGGTCGCCTTCCCGCGTTTGAGCTTGTCGGCAGTTTGCACCGTCAGATCGTCGGTCTTGGCAAGTGCGTCGAGCCCCTTGCCTGCCTTGAGCTTGGCGACAAGGTCGGCTGCCTTGGCTCGCAGGCGCGTCTCGATCTCATCCTGGCGCCAGCGCTCCTCTACCTTACTCTTGACCTCGTCGAGTGTGCGGTCACGGGCGGGCGTCACGCCCTCCACATCGTACCAGATGTAGCCGCCGGCGGCCTCGATGGGGTCGTTATCGACCCCAACGTCGGAGGCGAACGCGGCGCTGATCACGTTGCCGGCGTCGGGCAGGCTGCTGATCAGCTTGCCGCTGGGACCGCGGCCCGAGCGGTCGACGTCGTACGTCACCACCGGCAGCTTGAGCTTGTGCGCGGCCTCTTCCAGCGTTGCGCCGCCGGCGCGTTCGTCCTCTATCTTGTCGTGCAGGTCGTTGACTTCGGCCTTAGCGCGTTGGGCGGCGATCTCCTTGCGGATTTGCGGCGCCACTTCGACCAGCGATTTGGTTTCCCCGGGCACGATCTTGAGCACGGTCAGAATGACGGTGCCGAAGCGTCCCTTGACCGGTGGGCTCACCTCGCCTTCCTTGAGCGCGAAAGTCGCATTGGCGACGACCGGATCGACGAGGCCTGACTTCGGCACCGTACCGAGGTCGATGTCCTGCGGCTTGAGTCCGCGCGAGGCGGCGAGCGCCGCGAAACTCACGCCGCCTCTTATCCGGGCGTCGGCGGCCTCGGCCTCCCGCATCGTCGGAAAGACAATTTCTTCGACGTGGCGGCGTTCCGGCGTGACGTAGCGGCTGCGGTCCTTCTCGTAGGCGGCCTTGATATCGGCATCGGAGATTTCCATCCACGTCGTCAATTGCGTCGGGGTCACCTGGACCGTCGCGATTTTGCGGTATTCCGGCGCCCGGAACAGGATTTTGCGCGCGTCGAAATATTTGCTCAGTTCCGGCGCGCTCGGCGGCGGAATGTTGCCGGTCTGGGCGGGACCGAGCGTCACGTATTGGATGGTGCGCTCCTGGTTCTGAAACTCATCGATGGCGGCGATCCAGGCCTTCGGCACCGGAATATCGCCGGACAGAGAGCCGACGATCTGACGGCGCAGCATCGCCCGCCGTTGCTCGGCCATGAAGCGCTGTTCGGTATAGCCGGCATTGCGCAGCACGTCTTCGAAACGCAACCGGTCGAATTGGCCTGAGGGCGTGCGGAAAGTCGGGTCGGAGGTGATTTGCCGCACGATCTCGGCGTTGGAAATTCCAAGCCCCATCTGCCGCGCGCGCTGATCGAGCCCGGCCTCGGCGACCATGTCGCTCAACACCTGCCGGTCGAGTCCGAACGCCTTCGCCTGCTCCGCGGTGAGCGGATGGCCGAGCTGGCGTCCGATTTGCTGCAGCCGCTGGTTGTAGGTCTGCTGGAACTGGTCGATCGGGATTTCGACATGGCCGATGCTGGCGAGGGTCGAACGGCCGAAACCACGGAAAATATCGTTGATGCCCCAAATTGCGAAGCTTAGAATCAGTAAGCCCATGACCCCGCCCATCACGGCGCGGCCGAGCCAATTGGCGGAGGCCTTGCGGATACCTCGAAGCATCAGTCAAGCGCTCTGGAGTTAATGTGGGTTGGGGACGCCAAACGGTCGACGAACATCATAGAGAGCGCTGCCTTGCGCCGCAACCGACGGGTTTATTTTTCGTTTTTCTGTTAAGACGCTTCGGCTTGCAACAGATCTCGTGACGGCTGTTTGTCGCATGCACTGGGGTCAGATGTTGAGACTCTCATGAGAATTCACCGTCCGCTGATCGCCGGCAACTGGAAAATGCACGGCCTGAGAGGCTCGGCCGGCGAGTTGGAAAAAATCATTGCCGGGGCACGAAAGCTGCCCGAAGTCGAAATGGTGATCTGCCCGCCGGCGACGCTGATCATGAGCTTCGCGGCGACCGCCTTCGGCTCACCGATAACCGTCGGCGGGCAGGATTGTCACGCCGAGGCGGTGGGCGCCTTTACCGGCGATATTTCCGCCGAAATGCTCAAAGATGCCGGCGCCACCGCGGTGATCGTCGGCCATTCGGAACGTCGCAGATATCACGGCGAGTCCGACGCGGTGGTGCAGGCAAAGGCAAATGCCGCCTTTCGTGCGGGCCTCATTGCCATAGTCTGTGTCGGAGAGACGCGCGCCGAGCGCGAGGCCGGCCGGGCGCTCGCCGTTGTCGGTTCCCAGATCGAGGGGTCTTTGCCGGAGGGCGCAGGAGATTTCGTCGTCGCCTATGAGCCGGTCTGGGCGATCGGCACTGGGTTGACGCCGACGCCCGGCGACGTCGCCGCCATGCATCACTTCATCCGCGAGCGGCTTGAATCCCGCTACAGCGAGAGCGGGCAGGGGGTTCGCATTCTCTACGGCGGCTCCGTAAAGCCGACGAACGCCAGGGAATTGCTGGCGGTCAAGAATGTCGATGGCGCCCTCGTCGGCGGCGCCAGTCTTGTTGCCGAGGAATTTTTGAAGATCGCCAGCGCCTGTCGTTAGGGCGAAGACATCAATTCGAGATTGCCTGCGGTTGGTTCGGGCGGGAACCGTCAATACGCGATCCGGCGAGCAAACGGCCGTGGAAAATCCCCGGCGGATCATGTAGTGATGCCGACGGTTTCCTATATATCGAGAGCAGGACACAGGCGGCCGGCGGACGGCGTTCCCGCCGCGCAGCCGCAAGCGGATAGCATCGATGCTGACTGTCGTTATCGTCATCCACCTCATGCTGGTGATCGCCATCATCGCGGTCGTGCTGCTGCAGAAATCCGAGGACGGCGGACTGGTCAGTTCCTCGACCGGCGGCTTCATGACCGGCCGCGGTGCGGCCAATACCCTGACGCGGACGACGGCCGTGCTGGCGGCCGGTTTCTTCATTACCAGCCTGGCCTTGTCGTGGTTGGCCGGCCTCGGACGCCACCCGGCCTCGATCATCAATACCGGCGGCGCGCCGGTAACCCGGCAGGCGCCGGCCAACCCGGCGGAGGCGCCTTTGAGCCGAAGCGGCCACGGCGTGCTCAATCAATTGCAGGGCGCAGCGCCGAAACCGGTGCCCAGCGGGCCGCAAGTGCCGCAATCGCACTAGCCCGGATATCTCACACTCTCCTTTGTAAGTCGCCGATCGGGGCGGGGGGAGAAGTTTCGTCAGCGATGGCGTGGTTTTCGGTCGGCGAGTTTGTCGCTGCTTCGCGGCGGGCGAGTCTTCGG
>JAKAPE010000352.1 GCA_021811945.1 Pseudomonadota bacterium
GAATCTAGTGTGGTTTTGGATTTGACGCTCCGATGACGAGTTGCCGCAATGATGATCGGAGCGTCAAATCCACCACACTAGCGGCACCTTTTGACGTAATAGGCCGCACCGGGATCGCCCGCCAGATCATACTCGCAGCGGCCACAGACAAATTTGTCCGGCAGCTTTCCTTCTCGTCGCATCTTGGTGAGGAGGTTTTCCCCAACGATCGGATGTTTCTCAGTCGCGATCGGGCCCCGACAGTCCGTCCACCCGGTCTTGTACAGAAGTGAGCGGGTTGATTGTGCCGGAATCTGCGGAATCGCGTAAGCGGCCTTGCCAAGCGACATCAGCGCAATTCCCAGCACGAGGCATTTCCTCATTTCAAGCCGCTCCTTTTTCCTGACTTTGACACGGTACGTTGCCGGCATGATCCGCATTTGCGGGTCCCCCCGCATAACCGATTTCACTTTGAAAGTCACTCGCACTCACGCGACCTTTTGGCTGTCCTGGCAAGAAGAGGAAGAACTATTTTTGAGAACAGTTAAAGTATATCATGATCAATGAAATTCAGCGGCGCAGTGAGGGGCGGTATGGGTGCCTTCGTCGGATTCGCGGTCGTCAGCCTGCTCGTCGCGATATGGGCGCTTTACGCATACCAATACGCGCGGATTTACGGTTGGCTTTTCTGGGCGGCCATGGGATTGTCGGCGGTTGGCCTCGCCGCAGTCGAATTATTCGTGATGGCACTCGGCACCGGTCGGTTTGGAGGGCAGCATCCCGGCCTCGCTACGCTAGCGGTAATTGTTCTGGCCGCGGCTGTCGTTATCGCGATCATCATCGTAATGCGCAGACTGCAGCGAACGACCCGGCGTGAACGGCGATGAGTAAGAGTCGGTCCAAACGCAGGCGCCCTAACCCGCCAGCTTCTCCGTCGGCATAGCGTGATGAATGTGGGTTGAGGCCGCAGCGCCCGGCTGCGCCGGCTGCTGCGGGTGCGTCTCGAAGTAATCGAGCGCGCGCTTGAGGTCGTCGAGGAAGCCCTCAGCGAGATCACGGCTGAAGCCATGCCGGAACAACAACCGCATCACCACCACGTCGACGATGTTCGGCACCATGGTATACGCCGCAGCCTGCCAGCCGCGCATGCGCAGGCGGTCGGAGAGATCGAACAGCGAAAATTTCGCCTTGGCGCCGGGCTTGAGTGTCCATGACACCGCCGGGATGCCCTGTCGTTTGTCGCCGTCAAACAGAATGTCGAACGGACCGATCCTCTTGATCTCCTGCGCGACATAATGTGCGACTTCGTAGCAGCCCTGCTGCACGCGGCGGTAGCCTTCCTTTCCGAGCCGCAGAAACAGGTAATATTGACAGACGATCTGGCCGCCCGGGCGTGAGAAGTTCAGCGCGAAGGTCGGCATGTTGCCGCCGAGGTAGTTGACCCAGAAGATGAGGTCGTCCGGCAGGTCGCTCTTCTCGCGCCAGATCACCCAGCCTACGCCGAGCGGAGCAAGGCCGAATTTGTGGCCGGAAGTATTGATCGACTTCACGCGCGGAATGCGGAAGTCCCAGAGGACGTCGGGCGCCACGAAGGGGGCGAGAAAGCCGCCGGAGGCGCCGTCGACATGGATGGGCACGTTGACGTGCTTCTCCCGCTCAAGTCGGTCCAGCGCCTCGGCGATCTCAGCCACCGGCTCATATTGGCAGGTGAAGGTCACGCCAAACGTCGGCACTACGCCGATCGTGTTCTCGTCGACGCGCTTGAGCACTTCCTCGGCATTGATACCGAAGCGTCCGCGATCGAGCGGAATCTCGCGCAATTCGACGTCGAAATAGCGAGCGAATTTGTGCCAGCACACCTGCACGGGGCCGGTGATCAGATTGGGCTTGGCAGTCTCCTCGCTTTGCTTGCGCCGCCGATCGCGCCAGCGCCACTTCAAAGCGAGCCCGCCCAGCATGGCCGCCTCGCTCGAGCCCGTCGTGGAGCAGCCGATGCTGTTGGCCGCGTCGGGACAATTCCACAGATCGGCGAGCATGTGCACGCAGCGGCTTTCGATCTCTGCCGTCGCCGGATACTCGTCCTTGTCGATCATATTCTTGTCGAGACACTGGTCCATCAGCTTGTGGATCTCGTCGTCCAGCCAGGTCTGGCAGAAGGTCGCCAGATTCTGCCGCGCATTGCCGTCGAGCAGGAGCTCGTCGCGTACAATGGCGTAGGCCACATCGGGACGGATGCCGGTTTTCGGAATCCGATATTTCGGCACCGACACGTCGAAACTGGGCAAGCAATACAGATCGTCGTCGAGATGGGCTCTTACGTGTTCCTTCCGGTGCAGCGGCATGGCTGTCTCGTGGCTTGAGGAAGCAGAAAATCGTCAAGATCCGGCGCCGCAAAGAGTAGGCAATTCGCGCGCGCCGGCAACTTTTCAGGCGGTCTATTCGCGATCCCGTCCCGTGATCTCCGCCTGCCAGAGCGCGACTTTGTGTTCGACCACAGCCCGATCAGCGCGTTCAAGCTAATCGCCATCACCATCAGCAGCTGTGTTCTTTGTCAAGCGGGCTGCTATTGTGGTTGTTTCCTGAGCGCAGCGTTGGGGATGGTGAGGATTTTGCGGGCGACGGCAATGAGGGCGACCATCTTGGGCCTGCCAGCGGAGAGCAAGTGTCGGTAGAAGTTCTTCAAGATTGGATTGCAGGGCCTTGCCGCCGCTCTCGCGGCATGATCAAAATCGTCCGAGGGGAAGTGACGATGATGGCAGCGGTCTTTGCAAGCTTATTGACCGGGTTCGTTCTCGACCTTCTGGGGCACAGGCGCTTAGCCGTTTCTTGCCTCTTCCTTTCGCTCGTCCTCGGTGTGTGGCTCTTCCTGTGGGAAATCTACTCTCCGCAGTACGGCTTTCGCATGCCATGGCTCCAGGTCGAGATCGCTCCCGGACTATCGCTCCCTCAGAACGGTTGAGTGATGAAGGAAATGCAGCGCGCTACAGCTCCCATCGCCGTAGCATTGGACCGTCTCATTCTGCTCGCCATGCTGGCAATCTTGGCTGCGATCCTGACGGCCGCCATGGTCATGCAATATGCGTTCGGAGAGATTCCTTGCCCACTTTGCCTGCTACAACGATTCGCCATATTCGGCTGCTGTTTCGGCCTGGTTTGGCAGTTGCGCTCCGGTGGTTCAGAGCGCGGCACTGGCATCACCCTTATCTTTTCTGTCCTGCTACTCGTGATTTCAGCTCGGCAAACACTGCTGGACCTCTTCCCGCGTCCCGGGCACGAATATGTCGGCAGTGCAATACTCGGCATTCACATGCCGATTTGGTCGGTTTTCATTGCTCTGGCGTTGCTGCTCGGCTTTGCAGCGAGGTTGGCGCTCCTTGGCAGTCCGCCCGCCGCGCCCGTGGCGAAAAGCTCACGCAGCGGCCTGCTGGTTCAAGGCCTCCTCATCTATCTCGTCCTGATCTGCACAATCAACCTCGTGTCCGTGGTTTTGCAATGCGGTGTAGGCGAATGCCACACCTTCGGCTATCGACTTCTGCAATAGTCGCTGCCATTCTGCCCACGAAATTGGCGGCGACGATCCTCGATAATCGCAGTCTTTGTTGCCGGGCTTCGCCGCCGGCGGGCCATGACTCCCGAGAATGACGCGTGTTCAATTGAAAATTTTCGCCGATCTCGCTGCTGCCGCAGCTTTAGCGGCTTGAAGACGGCCGAGCGGCGCTGGCGATCGGGTGGCCTGCGGCCATCCCGTCTTAGCGTCTTAGCGCGCTAA
>JAKAPE010000069.1 GCA_021811945.1 Pseudomonadota bacterium
AGATGCACCTGACGGCGCCTTCACACTGGTCGCGATCGATCGTACCGGGTGGTCGCGATGCGTCGGAATGAGTGGGCGCGATCACCGGAATGCGCAGGGAGGTGGCGAGATCCCGCTAAATTCCCTGTAGAATTCCCTGTTAGTGGGGAATTTGGGGCCGAGACTGGTTCGCGATGGACTGCGTCGTCAGCCAATGGAATCAATGATTTACCTGATTGCCGAATGCGCCCAAGCTTCAGCATAGCTCCCAGCCTCACGCCCGCAAAGGGCTAAAGCGGGATGAATCGGGATGAATTGACGTCGGTTCAGGCAAGCGGTCCATTCGCCGCTCATTCCCGCGGAAGCGGGAATCCAACGGAATTTCCTGGGTCCCCGCTCTCGCGTCGTTTTCGCGGGGATCGAGCGGCTTTAGGATCTCGACGCAAAATCATCACGCGTTAGGATTTCGCGTTCAGGCCGCAATGCACGGCCAGCACAGCCGCCTCCACTCGGGAACTCAGCCCGAGCTTGCGCAAGATCGCCTTCACGTGCAGCTTGACCGTCCCATCGGAAATTTCCAAATGGCGGGCGATGACTTTATTGCTTTGGCCTCGCGCCAGATGCTGCAGAATCTCAAGCTCACGCGGCGTAAGCCTCTCAAACAGGGGCTGCCGCGGCGGTCCGTCCGGACCGCCGCGTTGAACCACCTTCGCCAGAACCGAGGTTAGATTCGGCGTGACGATGGTTTTCCCCGCGACGATGTCGTGGAGCGCAAGAACCAGCGCTTCCGGGTCCATGTCCTTGAGCAGGTATCCCTGGGCGCCCCAGCGCAGCGACTCCACCAGATCCCATTCCTCGTCGCTGGTCGTCAGCATCACCACCGGCATCGCAAAGCCGCTCTCGCGCAACCGCTGCAACACTTGAATGCCGGTCATGCCGGGCATGCGCAAGTCCAAGAGCACCACGTCGGGCTGGATTTCTGCGGCCAGGCGCACGCCGTCCTCGCCGTTGCCGACGACGCTCACCTCGATGCCGCGTCGCTCAAGCAGCTCCTTGAGCCCGACCCGGAACAGCGTGTGGTCATCGATAATTAGGACGCGCATCGCGCCTCTATCGGGCCGCCCTGAATGGCGTTCCGAGCCTCGCGCGGCAGCGGAAAAGTCACCATCACGCGCGTGCCCTCGCCGATTTCACTCTCGATCTTGAGCGAGCCGCCGAGACGGCGGGCTCTGTCCTCCATGATCGACAAGCCGAGATGCTCTCCCGGACGGCTATCGATATCCGTCGGGACGAAACCGACGCCGTCATCCTCGACCAGGACCCAGCACATATCCTGCGGATCTTCGTGACGGAGAATCACCCGAACATGGCCGGCCCGGCTGTGCTTTCGCACGTTGACCAGGGACTCTTGGACGATGCGCAGGATCTCCATCTCCATGCTCATCGGCAACCGGATGCCATGGCATTCCTGTTGAAAGAAGATACCGATGCCGGTATCGCGGGCAAAACCGGAAGTCACTTTTTCTATTGCTGCCACGACGCCGCTCTGGTCGATCGGTGCCCGGAATTGCCCCAACAACTCGCGCAACTCCTTATGAGCTTCATCGAGGCTGCCGGCGATCCGCGTGATGCTGCGAAGCGCCGCGGGCTGATCGCCCGCCCGCAAGGTATCGTCCAGAGTGCGCACTTGAAAACGCAAGCTGCTCAAGGTCTGCGCCAGGGAATCATGCAGCTCGTCGGCAAGCAGAGTACGTTCCTCCATCACCATCAGACGCTTGGCTTCGTCGTCGAGCCGCGCCTTTTCGAGCGCCGTACCGAGATGACGTCCGATGCTGGTCAGAAGATCGTTCAAATCCTCGCGTGGAAACTGAACCGGCCGCTCCATGAACAGATTGTAGACCCCCAGCACTCGGCCGCGATAAAATAACGGCACCGCCACCATTTCGATGTCGCGCTCGCTGTCGTCGTCGCAATTGAACATCGGACGCCCGAGGGCCCGATGGCAACACGCGACATCGCTGCACTGGAGAGCACTCCCGGACGCGGCCAGACCGCACGCGCACTGATCGAGCGCCACCGACCGCTCGCGGCCGACGATCTCGTCATCCAAGCCTTTGCTCGCGATCAGACGTAAGTGGCCATCGCCGGTCAATAGACGCACGACGCCGGCGCGCGCCTCGAGCAATTCACTCAGAATATCGAGGAACTTCGTCAACAACTGGCCGAGGTCGCGCGAGGCGTTGACGGTGGCGGCAACCTCGCACAGGATTTCGAGCAAGCGCGTCTTTTGCGCGATGCGCCGGGTCGCCTTCTGGGCCCGTTCTTCCATGTCCTGAGAGAGCTTGCACAGCGTCTCGCCGAGGCCGTTAATGTCGCGCGCCAGCGCGGCAAACGCACCGGCCTGCGGTTCCAAAATGCGCACCGTGAGATGGCCGGCGCGCATGTGCTGGACCCAGCCCTCGAGTTGCCGCAGAGGCTGCAGAACGTTCCGCCGCAACCGCAGATCCATGACGGCCGCAAGGCCGGCCGCAACCGCAACCAGACCAAGATCGACACCAAAAAACACCGGCCGCCATGCCGGAAAAGCCGCGACCAAGGGAAGGAGGGCCGCCAGAAGCGCCAGCACCATAAAGAATGCGAGCAAGGGAAAACGCAGTCCGATGTCCGCCTGCTCTCTTCCCCTGCCTATTGGCTTGGCGATCGGCCTGGCCGCTTTTTCGCCCTGCATAAAAGGACGCCTGGATTCGATCCCCTCATCGCCCAGGGCCCCTCGGCGGCCATTCCGCCGTCGTCGGCGGAACTCAATCCCGAGCTCGCAGGGCGGGAGGCGGAACAAAAAGAGCCCAACTAAAAGACCTATCCCAATTCCTGCGCTCTCGCAAGGAGAACGGTAGTGTCCACATTAGTGTCCACGAGGCCGCCACCCGCAATTATGCCCCGGCGGCGAGGCGTAGCGGCGCGCCTTGCGAGGACTTGTGCTTACGCACAAAGGCCACGAACCTCTCGGTCCAGCGATTAGTTTCCGAATCTCGCAAATGCGAATAGCTGGCAAGCACGTTACGGTAGACTAGGCCGTCGTGACAGCCGTCGATGCCGGTGCCGCGCAGCACCTCGTACGCATAATCAACGCCGTGGTCGATACCGGTGAGCGCGGAATAGTGGAATTCGTGCGCCACAAGATTGGCGGCCCGCGGTCCCGGCCATGGACTGGCGCCAGTTTCGCGCAATCGCACATACCCATGCCCTACGGGCCGCTGATACATTATAGTATCGGCGGGAATCGCGCCTACCATCTCTGCATGACGACCATTCCAGCTTAGGCTGCGGGATAGGTACATAAGCCCGCCACACTCTGCATAGACCGGCAGGCCCTGCTCGATAGCCGCACGCAGTTCGCTGCGCAGGCTGTTGTTTGCCGCGAGCGCCTCGAGATGGGTCTCGGGGAAGCCACCGCCGATGAGCACACCGTCGACTGCCGGCAGATGAGGATCCGTCAGCGTATCGAATTCAATGAGTTCCGCGCCTGCAGCCGCTAAACCCTCGATATCCGGAGCGTAGTAGAACCCAAAGGCCGCGTCGCGAGCGATGGCGATGCGGACATCGCTGCGACGGGCAGCGGAGTCGGCATCGAGCGCCCATGCTGACGGGCTCGGAGCAGATTCCGCAATCGCCATCAGACGATCAAGATCGACCGTCCGGCTGACAACATCGGCGATGCGCTCGATCGTGTTTTTTGCCTTTCCGTCCTCGCGGGTTGGGATGAGGCCGAGATGACGTTCCGTGATTGCCAGCGCAGGGTCACGCGGGATCGCGCCGATGACCGGAACCGGCGTGTAATACCCGATGGCCGCCCTGAGTTTGGCCTCATGTCGGGATCCTCCGACATTATTAAGGATGACGCCGGCGATAGGGACATCCGGCGCGAACGCCTGGCAACCCAGGATCAACGGCGCGATCCCCCGGGTCGTACCTTCGGCATCCACGACGAGAACCACCGGCGCGCCCAAAATACCCGCAAGGGCCGCGTTGCTGTCTTCGCCTTGCAGTGCCAAGCCGTCATGAAGTCCTTTGTTGCCCTCGATGACGGCGATGTCGGAACCTCGGCTGTGACGGGCGAAGCTTGCGGTTAATTCGCGGCGCGTCATGGTGTGGAAGTCAAGATTATAGCACGGCCGACCGGCCGCCTCGGCAAGCCACATCGGATCGATGTAGTCGGGACCTTTTTTGAACGGCTGCACGACGTGGCCGCGGCGCGAAAGCGCGGCACAAAGACCAAGGCTGACCGTGGTCTTCCCCGAAGACTTGCGAAGCCCCGATATCATCACCTGGGCCATGACCGCTCGCGCTCCCTATCGCCCGTCTGCCGGCGCCCACAGGGCGCCGCGGTTCGGCGTGGCGCCAATCTCGTGAGGATCAAGGTCGAAGGCGATGTCGGCCAGATTTTCGGGCAGGATGCGAAATAACCTGACCGCCGACACGACGATCAGGAGCGTGAGCGCCACGCCGCCGAGGCCGAGAGCGCACTCTGGCAGACTGGGTGTATAGGCGTTGACCACGCCGTCGTAGAACGAGCTTGAGACCTGCATGCCGGGGAAGATGGTGAGGGGGTAGGCTTGGGCACCGATGATCGTATCGTAAATCAGAGCGAGACCGCCCAAGATGATCGCAAGCGCACCAGCGCCGATTGCCGCCCGCGAATGCCTGTAGCGCGCCAAATAAAAAAGGAAGATCGGCACCATGCCGCCCAGGAAAATCGCGCCGATCCAAAACAGGAGGGTGTAAATCCCTCCAGTGCCGAGAATAAAGTATTCAAATCCTCGGTGCTTTGCCTCGTAAAGCTTGGTGACGTGATAAACGAGCAGAAAATATAACACTCCGGCGGCAAATACCCCGAGGAGGTTTCTCAAGCGTTCCAGGATCGCCCCGCCAAGCGGCCGCTGCGTCCACCGATAGGCGGCCATCAGCACGATAATGAATATAGCGAGACCGAACGAGAAGGACATGGCGACAAACAGGGGCGCCAGGATCGCCTCGTCATAGGCCTCCCTCGACACCAGAAAGCCGAATATCGAACCGGTCCCGGTGGTCAGAACCAGGCGCCAGAGGAAAGCGACCATCCCGACAGGTCGGCTATAGCTGTTCAACCGCCGCTCCATCATCACCAGAAGATAGGCGGCGGACACCGCGATGAATCCGAGATAAAGGAAGATGTTCCATGCGAAGATCGACGTGAAGTTGTAATGCGTCATTGCGACGATCAGCCGATCCGGGTGTCCAAGGTCAAGCACCAGTATCGAGAGGCCGCCGATCAGAAGCGCGATCGCAAGCAGCGCGGAAAGTCTGGCGAGCAGCTTATACGGCGCCTTGCCAAACACCGAGGCGATCGAGGCGACGTTGAGCACGCCCGAGGCTGACACAATCAGAAACACCGCGACTACGTGCGGCACGCCCCAGACGATCTGGTTGGTCATACCAGTGATAATGTGACCGATATGCTCCATAAAGTAGGCGGCCGTAAGCCCCGCGGCGACTATCGCCGCAAGCAGCGCGGCCAAGCCCCAATAGGCGAGACTGCGTCCTTCGACCTCGTGGAAGCGCGGTTCTCTCATCGCGTCGCCTTCATCGCTTGTCGCTCCTCCGTCCTTCTCACAAACCCTGGTACTGCACGCTCGGATCGAGATCGAGATCGGCCCTGAACCGTGTCGTCGAATAGGCGGCGATGTTGCGCCGGATCGCGCTGTTCCGGTCATTGAGGTCGCCGAAAGTCATGGCGCCTCGCCCCTCTCTCGCACAGGCTTCGACGCAGGCCGGCACTTTACCGGCGTCGATCCGTGGCACGCACATCGTACAGCCCTCGACAGTTCCAATGCCGCGCGGCGCCTGCGGCCTTTGATCCGTCAGATTCTGATGCACGAAAGACCGCGCCTTGAATGGGCATGCCATCATGCAATAGCGGCAACCGATGCAGATATGCCGATCCACAAGAACGATGCCGTCGGCGCGCCGAAATGAAGCGCCGGTCGGACAAACTTCGACGCACGCCGGCTCGGCGCAATGCTGACACAGGACCGGCAGCGTGCGGGCAAGACCGGTTTCCGAATCGCGGATGGCGACTTTGCGAATCCACTGCGGGTCGGTGGGGCGGCCTTCATTCTTCCAGCCGTTATAGGATGCGCACGCCGAGACGCACGCTTGGCAGGTTTCAGAGCATTTGTTGGTATCGATCAAGAGCCCCCAGCGCACCTTCGAGTTCGCGCGCGCTGAGGCGGGGCTTGAAGACTGCGCGGAACCGATCAAGCGCACCCCCGGCGCCAGCGCAAAAGAGGCGATCGCAGCCATACCGAGAAAGCGTCGCCGGCCGGCATCGAGTTCGCGCTTCGCCTTCCTCCTGGTCACCTCAAGGCTCCTTCGCTTTGAAGGCGGTCTCCGATCTTTGTAAGGAGGCCGCTCTTAGCTGGTCCACCCTCGTTGCAGCTCTTGGTAAAGGGGTGGCGCCGTCTGGACGATTGGTATGACAGCTGAAGCAGTCAATCTTCACCCCGACGTAGGTATGGCAACTGTTACAAAAGAATTTTTTACTCGCGACCGAAGGAAAATGGCCGTCCGGCAGGCGACTGACATGGCAGCTCATGCAACCCGGCAAGGTTTCCTGTTTATTGCGGATGCCTTGATGAACGGTCTCGTCGCGCTCCCGCACCAGGAGTTCCATGTGGTTGCGGCGCATCCACTCGGTGTCTCTGACGCAGTGAATGCCCTTGGCCTTCGGGACGGCGGGCTGCGATGCGCCGCCGGAGCATGCCACGGCAATGAGAAGCAAGCTCATCATCTCCAGCAACAAGATAACGTTTGGCCCGCGCATAATCAGCTACTCGCCGAGGCCCATCTGGATGTAGCCGGCGGGGCACACGTCCGCGCAGATGTGGCAGCCGATGCACATGCCGTAATCGGTGTAGACGTAGCGCCCGACGGCGTGGTCCTTCTTCGGGAAGCGTTTGACTGCGGTCTGCGGACAATAGATCACACAGTTGTCGCATTCGAAGCACATGCCGCAGCTCATGCAGCGCTCGCCTTCCGCGACCGCTTGCTCCTCCGTGAGACCGCGCATGCGCTCGGACAAATCGCCGAGAACCGCTTCAGCCCGAACTGGGCGTTCGACGCGTTTGTTGCGCGCGACGGGCGGAAAGTGCGCTTTGAACAGATCGTCATGCGCAACGATCTGCATTGAGGAGCGGTCTTCAAAGTTGTGGACGGCAAAATTGGACTCAGCCGTTCCGGAACGCTGCCGATGATCATACTCGTCGGGTTCGAGCCCGCGCTGATGCAGTTCGTTGAGCAGGCTGAATTGAACGACGTCGATCTTTGGCCGCTTGTTCTGCTGGCCGAAGACGAAGTGATCGATGGATGCGGCGGCGATGCGCGCATGTCCGATTGCCGTAGTCAGGAGGTGCGGGCGCAAGACGTCACCGCCGACGAAGATGCCAGGCCGGCCCGGCCAGCGGTATGCCGCCTCGACGTTCATCAGGCCGCGGCCGTTGTCGAGCTCCTCCATTCCGGTGAAGTCGCCGGTCTGACCGACCGCGGCGACGATGAGGTCACACTCGATGTCGATCTCGGTGCCCGGCCGAGGCTGCATCTTGCCGGCCACCCAATCGACCTCGATCACGCGCAAGGCTTTGGCGCGACCGTCATTGCCGAGCACTACCCGGACGGGCGCCAGCGATCCGCGGATCCTGACGCCTTCCTGCAGAACGTTCTCGATCTCCTGGCGGGCCGCCGGCATTTTCTCGATCGGCCGCCGGTAGACCACTGTCACGTCGGCGCCTTCGCGTCTGGCCACCGTCGCGATATCATGCGCGGTTTGCCCGAGCACGACATATTCGGGACGGTCACGCTCAGGCGTGTGGGCGATGTGCCCGAGCCGGCGCGCCACCGCGGCCACGTCCATCGCGGTATCGCCGCCGCCGACGACGAGAACCCTGGCGGCACCGTGTTTGAGCCGGCCATCGTTAAATGCATTCAGGAAGGCAATGCCGCTGATGCAGTTCGTCGCTTCGGCCGCGCCTGGCACCGGCAAGGGCGAGCCGTTCTGCGCGCCCAGGCCGATGAACACCGCATCGAACTCGCGCTCAAGCTCAGCGAGCGGTATGTCGACGCCGATTTTCTTGCCCGTGACAACCGTTATCTCCATGTCAAGGATGCGCTGAATCTCGGCATCGAGCACATGGCGCGGCGTTCGATAGCCCGGGATGCCGTATCGCATCATTCCGCCGAGGTGCGCGTGCGCCTCGAAGATGCTGACCGCGTGGCCTTTGCGCCGCAGAAAATAGGCGCAGGCGAGGCCGGCCGGTCCGCCGCCGACGATCGCGATCTTCTTGCCGGTAGCAGCGGCCGGTGGCGGCAGCCTTAATCCATGCTCGATTGCCCAATCGCCGACGTAGTGCTCCACCGAGTTGATGCCGACGAACTCGTCCACTTCGTTGCGATTGCAGCCGTCTTCGCACGGGGCGGGGCACACGCGGCCCATGATCGAGGGGAACGGATTGGCCTCCACCATGCGGCGGAACGCATATTCCTGCCACGGCATGCCGGCACCCGGCGGCTTATCCATCTGTCGCGCGATGGATAGCCAACCGCGAACGTCGTGGCCCGAGGGGCAGCCGCCTTGGCAGGGCGGCGTGCGTTGGACATAGGTTGGACACTTGTAGGAGTGATCCGCTTCAAAGATCACCTCGCGCCAGGAGCGAGGGGTACTGTCGCCATCGCGAAAACGCCGGAATGTCGGCGCTGCGCTGTTGCGTTCCGCGGATATTGTCATCCCTCTCTCTCCGATCTCGTTTCTTCCTGCAGAAGCCCGCGTCTATGGCCCCCCGCTACGCCTTCGCTCCGAGCTGGATGGCGTTGCTCACCAGCTGATGGACGCTCACCACAGCATCCATCGGAAAGCCGTAGAAGGGCAGGACCTTGGTGAATTGACTCTTGCAGATGGCGCAGATCGCCGCGATGTGCGTCACGCCGTGCTCTTGTTGGACCTGCCGCAAAGCCTGCATGCGAGGCAGCGCACCCTTGACGCGTAGCTCCAATAAATCGTCGGTGAGGAGGCCGCCGCCGCCGCCGCAGCAGAACGTCCTCTCGCCGATGGTGTCGGGGTCCATGTCATGGAAATGGTTGCAACTCGCGTTGATCACCTCGCGCGGCAACACAAATTGTCCCCCGGGCCGATCTCCCATCCGGCTCGCTCGAGCAACATTGCAGGAGTCGTGAAACGTCACCTTTATGTGATCGTTTGCTTCTCTGTCGAGACGAATGGCGCCGCGCGTAATGAGGTCGTGGGTGATCTCGACGATGTGCTGCGGCACCGGATAGTTTCGGTCGAGAAAATCAAACGGGCCGGCCAGTGTGTTCAAGAAGCTGTAGGCGACGCGCCACGCATGCCCGCATTCGCCAATCACGATACGCTTCACCTTGAGATCCAGCGCCGCCTTGCGGATACGCAACGCGACCTTGCGCATCTGCTCATAGTTGCCGATGAACATGGCGAAGTTGGCGGCCTCCGAGGCATAAGAACTCAAGGTCCAGGTGATGCCCGCCTGGTGCAGCACCTTGGCGTAGCCGATCAGACCATCGACGTGAGGCTCGGCAAAGAAATCTGCAGAAGGCGGAATCAGAAGGACTTCCGCACCCTCCACGTTAAGCGGGAAGCGGACATCGACGCCGGTGTCCGCCTTGACGTCTTCCTCCAGCCCCGCAAGCGTGTCTTGCAGGGCGGCTCCAGGGAGGCCCAAATTGTTGCCGATGGCGTGCACCTTCCCGAGGATTTCGTTGCAATATTTTTGCCCCACGCCTATTGCGTCGAGAATCTCGCGCGCCGCCGCGGAAATCTCGGCGGTATCAATTCCAAAGGGACAGAAGAGCGAACAGCGGCGGCACTGCGAGCACTGATGGAAATAGCTGTACCACTCATCCAATACAGAGTTGTCCAGATCCCGCGCCCCGACCAGTTTCGGGAACAGCTTTCCGGCAGGCGTAAAATAGCGCCGGTAGACGCTTCGCAGCAAATCCTGGCGCGCCACCGGCATGTTTTTCGGATCGCCCGTACCAAGGAAATAGTGGCACTTATCGGTGCAGGCGCCGCATTTCACGCAACCATCGAGGTAAACTCGGAGAGAGCGGTATTTGCCAAGCAACTCGCCAAGCTTGGCGATCGCGACCTCTTCCCAGTTCTCCACCAGTTCACCGGGGAAGCCGAGTGCCGCTTGGTGCTGCCGCGAGGCTTTGAACGGCTTACTGCCGGCCATCGCGTCAGGCGCGAGTTGAGGCGGCTCCAGATACTCCGCGAGCCGCGGAACGTTGAAATCCGGTTTCGCCACCCTCAGGCCCCTCCGCCTTTATTTGTTGAGCCCGGCTTCGAGCCGCGCCGCCCACGGGGCAAGATGCCGGCGCTCGCGGGCGTTATCGACCTGGTTCCGCGTCGGGCTGAAGAAAACCGCCGGGGCATGCAGAAGCTTGCTGAACGGAAATACCGCCATCAGCACGGATGCCAGCACAAGGTGGATCACGAGGAGAGGATTTGCCGGCAAGGGCTGCCAATCAAAATATAGCACGCCAAGAATGAATTCCTTGAATGATACGATATCCGCGTGATCGAGATAGGTGACGGACAGCCCTGACGCGGCGATACCAAGAAGAAGCAGGATCATAAGGTAGTCCGAGGGCTGCGTAACGTAGTACACGCGAGCCACCAACAGGCGTCGGGCAAGCAATCCCAGCAACCCGACGACCATGGCGAAGCCGCCATAAAGCCCGGCCGGTTGGATCAGAACCACCCAGCCCCATAGCGGTTGCACGAAATAGCGCAAGTGCCGCAACACCTCCAACAGAAGGCCAAGGTGGAACAGGGCGGAAAACAGCCACGCCCATTTGTTGGACTTAAACAGGCTCTCGAAGAGCGCCGCCTCACGCGCCATGCGCAACGCGACACCGATGCCGTTGGTCGGCGCCGGCATGGTCGGGATCTTGAGCGGGGCCGGAGTTCGGGCGTACCACACGATCTTGTGGCCGAGACCGAGTAAGAAGACGGCGGCGCCGGCGTACAGCATGAGAGCGCAGATCACGGTCAAGAGCGGTACGGTTTGCATTGGGCTCTTTCTGCAGCTTGCCGGTCACCCATCATGCCCCGCGTGCAGCGGCGAAACTCAAGAATCAGGGCGCGCCCGTTAGATGCACCCGGTCGGTTTCGGCAGCCCGGCATACCGGCACGCTTGCTTTGCCGGCCCATAGGGGAACAGTTCATAGAGGTATTTGGTGCTTCCCTTTTCCGGCCCGAGCTTCTTGCCGATGGCCTTAGTGAGGACACGGATCGCTGGTGCGATTTGAAACTCGTCGTAGTACTCACGCAGAAAGTTGATTACTTCCCAGTGATTCGGGGTCAACACCAGACCGTCCTCGGCCGCCATGGCCTTGCCGACGTCTTCGCTCCAATCTGAAAGTTTGACGAGATAGCCCTCTTCGTCCACTTCCAGATCCTTGCCTTTCACCGCTACTGCTGCTGTCACGTTGCTTCTCCCAATTTTCCTTAAGATGCCGTATCTGGCGAATTCAAACCCAGGCCTGGACGTGATCATGCTCCACCGCGAGATCGACAAATCCACCGTAATCCACGATCTCGACGCCGCGCACCACGCGCTCCCGCTCCAGACCGCGGGCGTCGAGATCCGGGCCCAACACATAGACATTGGTATTCTTCAGCGCTTCTCCGACCCGTTCGCTGATCCCGGTATTTCCCATCGCGGCGTACACGGCGTCTTCAATCAGAAGAATTGCGCTGCCCTTGCGCGCGTGCCGCAGACAACTGTCCAGATCAGTGGTCTGAAACGGAGATTTATTTATAGTGTGCAGAATCGTCATTCTCGCGCCAAATCCTAAAAGGAAATCACGATGTCCTGCTGATCCATGAGCGCGCCGATCTCTTCGGTGGTCAGGACCTTGACGGGAACCAAAAGGTCGTCGGCGGTCAGGCCGCGATGCTCAAGAGACTCCTTCTCGACATAGAGCTTCTCGATGTCATAGCCTTCGAGAGCGCGGTACGTCGGCGAGAAATTCTTCATTCCGGTTTCCTTCGTCTGCTGACCTTTTTTTAGCTGACAAACGCCGTCGTCCAAAAACACCAGGGTCACATCTTGATCGAAGGCGGCGCTGATCAACACCACTTCCAGCGCCTCTAATGCATAGATCGTGCCGTACGGCGCCTTGCGATTGACGAACAAGAAGCGCTTGACGTTTCGTTCGGTCCTTTCATTCGCCGCCTCCGCGCCGTCATCCGCCGACATGCCAACCTCGTTCAGTCGCCAAACACCACCAGGCGATCCGCTTGAATCCCCGTCTCAACCAGTTGGCCGAGACCGGAGATGCGAAATCGCGGGGCGAGGATTTCGTCTTTGATGCCGCGGCGCAGCGCGGCCGCTACGCACACCACGAGGTCAATCCCGTGCTCGGCGGCAAGTTGCGACCATTGCTGCGTGACATTCCGGTCGTCTTGCGGCGGTTCGGTGAGCCGGTTCGCGTTGTTGACGCCGTCGTGATAGAAAAACACCCGGTAGATCTGATGCCCTTTCGCCAAAGCCGCCTTGGCGAATTGGTAGGCGGAATCCGAGGCCTGATGCTGATAGGGACCTTCGTTGATGAGGATGCCGAATTTCATCGCCCGTTTCCGTCACCGGACTTCGCTCAAAAGCGGATGTGCGCCGAGGCGTTCAAGCTCGCCCGCCCGCCCCGCCAGTTGTCGATATGGTATGGGGTGAACGGAAGGCCGGTCAGCTCGAAAAAGCGCGGCCAGCCGATCCGCTCGATCCATTCCCCCACGCGTTCCCAGGCCTTCCCGTCTTCCTGGTAGGCGCGGAGTATTCGTTTGACCGTTGCCGCCACTTCCGGCCATCGGGGCGGATTGTTCGGCAATCCGGCCGCCACCAGTTTATGAAACATCGGTCGGCTGCGCGCATTGGAATGCTTGCCGCCGACCCAGATGGCAATCTTGGTGTGTTCCGGATCATTGATCTGCATCGGCGGGCACGGCGGGAAGCAGACACCGCAACAGATGCACTTGCTCTCGTCTACCTCCAGGGTCGGTTTGCCGTTCACCACCGCCGGACGGATCGCGGCGACTGGGCAGCGCGCCACCACGGCCGGGCGTTCGCAAACGTTCGCAACGAGATCATGGTTTATCTTCGGGGGCTTGGTATGTTGAACGTTGACGGCAATGTCAGCCTGACCTCCGCAATTGGTCTCGCAGCAGGACGTTGAGATCTTCACCCGATTGGGCATGCGCTCATTGACGAACTCCTGATGAAGCTCGTCCATCAGCGCTTTTGCAACGCCGGACCCGTCGGTTCCGGGAATGTCGCAATGCAGCCAGCCCTGGGTATGGGCAATCATGCTCACCGAGTTGCCCGTGCCGCCGACGGGAAAGCCGGCCGTCTCTAGAGCCTCAATCAGGGGCCGAACCTTGGCTTCGGTCCCGACCATGAATTCGATGTTGCTGCGAATGGTGAAACGGACATGCCCTTCGGCATACCGATCGGCGATATCGCAGAGCTTGCGGACGGTGAACACGTCCATCTGGCGCTGCGTTCCGGCACGCACTGTCCAAATCTCATCGCCGTTCTCGGCAACGTGGTGCAGAACTCCGGGGCGCGGGCGATCATGCCATTTCCACCGGCCGTAATTCTTCTTCATCAGCGGATGCATGTATTGGAAAGCATCCGGGACACCGCTTTCAACCGGCATTCTCGGCTTGGCTGGGCTGCCGGACATCACTTACCCTCCCCTTTTTCCGCGGCGGCGCGTGGGGATGGCATCACAAACAAGCCGGTCATCGCGACGCCTCCTGTCGTTCCTTCCACTTCTTCACCTCATCGTCCCATCCATCGGTGCGGACGTAAGGATTGGTGCGGGGGTGGAGGACCATCCGAGGATCGACCTCAAGGCCGATGCCGGCGAGGAAATTTGCGAAGCCGATCCGCTCAATCATTTCCCCGGTTCGCTCGTGTTCGAGAGCGTTCTCGGCGAAGAATTCGATGATTCTCTGGCAAAGCTCCTGGAATTTGGCGAAGTCCTCGTCCGTTTCGAGCTTCATGAACGGCACGATGACGGTGCCGAACAGATCACCGATCTTCAACGTACGCTTGCCGCCAAGCAGTATGGTGACGCCGCGATCGGTCCCGGTGCGCAGCGCCTTCGTCATTGCATTGATGCAGTGCATGCAACGGACGCAATTCCGGTTATCGATCGTGATCGTGTCATCGTCATTGAGTGAGACGGAGCGGGTCGGGCAGCGCGTCACCACGTTGTCGATAACGTTTTGGCGGCCGTTGCTGCGGACAAATTTGACAACTTCGTCCTGGTCTACCCGGATGCTATCGCGCCAGATCCCGATCATCGCCATGTCGGCGCGCTGGATGGCGTTCATGCAGTCATTCGGGCAACCGGAAAACTTGAACTTGAACTTGTAGGGCAACGCGGGGCGGTGCATATCATCGAGGAACGCGTTGATGATCTGCTTGTGGGCTCTTGCTTCATCGTAGCAGGAGTGTTCACAGCGGGCGTGACCGACGCACGACATCGATGTACGTACAGCAGGCCCTGCGCCGCCGAGATCGAAGCCCATCTCGTTGAACTCGTCGAAACAGGGCTGAACGCTCCCGCTCGCGCAGCCCTGCAGCATAAAGTCGCCGCTTTGGCCGTGGAATGCGATCAGTCCAGAGCCGTGCTTCTCCCAGGCGTCGCAAATCTTCCGCAGCACGTCGGTGGTATAATGCATTCCCGGCGCGGGCATGACGCGGAGGGTGTGAAACTCGGCCGCTTCGGGAAACAGGGGCTTTCCCTGTTCATCACGAAGCTCGGTAAAGCGCGGGATTATGCCGCCGCCGTAGCCGATGACACCGATGGTTCCTCCCTTCCAAAAACCGCGCTTGGTCTCGTAGGAGTATTCGAGCTGACCCAGAAGGCCCTTCATCATGCCGGCGTAAGGCTTGTCGTGGGCATTCGCGAGGCGCTTGAGGCCGCTGACAAAACTCGGCCATGGACCGCTCTCAAGCTGATCCAGCATTGGCGTAGCGGGGACTTTCTCTGCCATCGCTTTGCGTTGCGGCTTTTCGCTGATCATCGCTATCCGGGGCGGCGTCGTTCCGCTCTTCTCGCGTGATGCACGCCGACGCCCCATAACCTCCCTAGAAATGCGGTATCTGAACCTAGTTTAAGTGAAACAATGCAACGCGCGACACTGCGCCGATGAGAGGCCAGGCCCTTTATTTGCTATCTCTAACGAGATACCCGCGGCGATGCCCTAGCCGGCTGCTGCCCAGCCCGCTTGCGGCACGCAGGTATTCGCCGGTTCAAACCATGCAAGCTGGCGGTGCAATCTGACGACTTCACCGATGATGAGCAATGTTGGCGCGTCCAACGGCGCATCTTGCGCCTGCGTCGGCAGAGTCGCGAGATCGGCAACCACAACCCTTTGCCCCTCGCGGGTGCCGTCCTGTATCAGAGCCGCCGGTGTGGCGCCGGAAAGGCCGTGGGCGACCAGCTTGCCGCAGGTCGCTTCGAGGTTGTGGCGGCCCATATAAATCACCACTGTCTGACGCGGCCGCGCCAGCCCATGCCAATCAAGCTCGGCGTCTTCCTTAAGGTGGCCGGGGACGAAGATGCAGACGTGGGCAAGGTCGCGATGGGTCAACGGAATACCAGCATAGGCCGCGCAGCCCAATGCCGCGGTGATCCCGGGCACGACCTGGAACGGGATGCCTTTCTCGGCGAGATACGCGATCTCCTCGCCGCCTCTTCCGAAGATGAAGGGATCACCTCCCTTAAGCCGCAGAACGCGGTTGCCGGCGCGCGCCAGCCGCACCAAAAGGCGATTGATTTCTTCCTGGGGAATTGGGTGGCGATCGCGTTTCTTCCCGACGTCGATGCGATTCGCCTCGCGGCGCACAAGGTCGAGAATCGGCGGCGACACCAGGTGGTCATAGACCACCGCGTCCGCCTGCTGCATCAAGCGGAGCGCGCGAAAGGTCAAAAGGTCAGGATCTCCCGGGCCGGCTCCGACGAGGTACACTTCGCCCCTGGAGAGCGCCGCCGCGCTGCCGCGTTGTAAGGCGAGCTCAAGGGCCAGAGTCGCCACCCTCTCTCTTCCCGCCAACATCATCTCGCCGACCGGACCCTGCAGCACCTCCTCCCAGAAACGACGACGCTCAACGACGTCTTGAAACCGGCGCTTCACGCGGTCGCGGAAACGCCCGGCCAGAACAGCGAGTCGACCGTAAGAGCTTGGAATGAGCGATTCGATGCGCGCTCGCAACTGCCGCGCCAGAACCGGCGACTGACCTGCCGACGATACCGCGACCACAACCGGCGAACGATCAACGATAGAGGGTATGACGAAGGTGCATAAAGCCGGCGCGTCGACAACGTTGACCGGAATGGACTGCTGCCGGCAACGCATCGAGATGTCGCGGTTCACCGCTGGATCGTCGGTCGCGCCAATCACCAATGCGCAGCCCGCCAGATCTTCGGGCACAAACTTGCGAGCGCGATGACAGAGCCGACCGCCATCCCGGTGCCGCTGCAACTCGCTTCCAAGCGCGGGTGCGACGACGGTCACCGCCGCTCCGGCGCGCATGAGGAGTTCCGCCTTGCGAGCGGCCACTGCGCCGCCGCCGACCACGAGGCAGGCCCGAGCGCGAATATTAAGCGATATGGGCAAAAGATCCATGCACACCTGCCGCCCGACGAGTGGAATTCCGCTCATGAAATCCCGGGCGAGAGGTGGAGGAAATATCTCCTTATGGGGGTGGGTGATGGGGCATCCGCGCTGGCTCCAGGAGCGGAATTTCGATCATCCAGTCCACCAGATTCGCTCCAGGAAATGAAACGGGCGGCATCACCAAAAACCCGCTCGAAGCGTAGGGCAACAGCAAGCTGGTGAAGTGGACATGCCGGTTCGGGGAAAGGAAGCTGCGCCCGAAGGTTAAGATTTACGAGGATGCAATGACGCCCTGCTCGCGATCCTGTCGGTCGTCATGGTCCATACGGCCATCGGTCTCGCCATGATCTCCGTCATGCTCCGACGCTCGACCAAGCCAACTCGTTGCTGCTGAATCCCAACTTCATGGATCGGCCGTCAGACCGTTTCCTAAAGGCGCTTCGCTCGGGCAAAGGGCCTTGAAAATGGCGATATTCGTCGGATAGCCGCTTCCCTCCGATCCATCCTCGATGTGGCCAGATGGCAGATCAGCGATCAGGTATATTGATCGGGCATTCGCGGACTTGTTTCTACCCTTGAATTGGTATTTCGCCTCATCGCACAATCGAGTGGGTGATTTCTAGACAATTTTGATCAGCAGCAGCTTCTGCTGTTGATGTCGCTGTCCAATCTCGTTCGTGACGGGATTGGTCGCGGAGACGCTGGCTTGCTCACCGCAGTCCGACACG
>JAKAPE010000070.1 GCA_021811945.1 Pseudomonadota bacterium
GCGCAGCGAATCACAACGGCGCGCGTTCGGCCACAGTCGGATTTCGGATGAGCGAAAGATTCACAGGCTCTGAGGCGCGAGCGAAGCGAGCCTCGAAGGGCGACGGCACCCAAGTCGGCTGTTGCCGACTTGAGCACTAAACATTTTCGAAATCGGCGAAGCCGATTTCGATTGGCGCCCGGGCCGCATCCTTCGAGGCGCGCCCATAGCGCGTCGAAGACGCGCGTAAACGCGCTTATGGGTGCGCACCTCTGGATGACGGGCGAAAGTCAATATTTGCGCAGGCGGGTTGGGCGTCATGTTGCAGTGCAAACAGAGACGCCTCCGCGCTTGATGACCCGCCCCGACCGTTAACCATCTTGCGTCTTCGTGCTCCTGGCACAAGCAGCATCCCGCTGGTCGAAAATCCGACCATTTTTCGCCACAGTGGGCCGTTAGCACTATGTCGGTCGGGGGCGGGGTTTTCCAAGTTCGCGTTAACCCTTCCCAAATTTACGGTGCGTTAGGGTTATTCGCCGCGGTCGGGGCCGTGGCAAATGGCGTTTGGTCGACGCGGGATTGGCCGGTGCTGATCGAGAGGGCGCGGCTCAAGATATCGTGGTTGTTGCAGGGGCGCGCGTGCTGGTCGTGCGGCCTCGCCGTCCTTGTTCTCCTCTTCGGTTCGCGCAGCTTGCAGAACGCGGTCGCCGAGGGTGAGACCCGCACCATTTCGATGCGCCACATCCACACCGGCGAAGACATCACCATTACCTATAAACGCAACGGCGTTTACGACCCGGCGGCGATGAAGAAGCTCGACTGGTTGCTGCGCGACTGGCGGCGCGGGGAAGCGACCCGCATGGATCCCCACCTCATCGATCTGCTCTGGGAAGTCCGTCGCGAGACCGGATCGAAGGCGCCGATCTGGGTCGTTTGCGGCTATCGCTCGCCGCGGACCAATGCCATGCTTCGCCGCCGCAGCCACGGCGTCGCCCGCTTCAGTCAGCATATGCTCGGCCGCGCCATGGATTTTTACATTCCCGGCGTGCCGCTGTCGGAACTGCGCGTCATCGGTTTGCGTCTGCAGCGCGGCGGCGTGGGCTTCTATCCGACCTCCGGCTCGCCTTTCGTGCACATGGATACCGGGGGTGTACGGATGTGGCCGCGCATGACGCACGCGCAATTGGTGCGGGTGTTCCCGGATGGCCGCACCGTTCTCATCCCCAGCGATGGCCGCCCGCTGCGCGGCTACGCTCAGGCGCTCGCCGATATCAGGCGGCGCAGGGGCACGACATCGCCAATGTCGCTCGCCGCGGCGCGCAACGCCGGCATCGACGTCGCCGCTGCGGGCGGCGCTCATCGCAACAACAATCTGTTCGCCGGGCTTTTGGGCTTAGGCAACAACGAGGACGAGAGGGAGGACGATTCGGCCGCCGCTGCCGCGACGGCAAAGGTGCCAGCGCCGGCACGGTCCCGTGTCGCGGCCGCCAGGCCGCCGCACGGGGCGGCGAAGACGGCTGTCGCCGCCCTCGACCGCGACCAAGAAGAACTCGCGGCGGAGAAGGCGAAGCTTATCGCCATCGCGACGCACATGACCGCCCGAGCCCTTCCAGCGGCGTCGGCAGGCGGCGCAGCAGCCCCAATCCGCGTCGCCGCGCTGACGCCGAATGAGATCATCCGCGCCCGCGGCTATTGGCAGGGCTTGCCGGACAGCACGCGGACCGCGCGACCATCTGTGGTACCGGCCTCCCTCACTGCCGCCCGCTTGCAGCGCGGCGCCGACCGTGCCCTCGATGCCGACTACACCGGTTCGATCCGCGCCGCTTTCGCGCACCAGCGGGCCGACAGTCGCGCCGATGGTGCGCCGCCCGAACTCACGCTCGCTTATGCCGAGCCCATCGACTGGGCGCCGCGGCACTACGCCGTCGCGGCGGGCGCTGCCGGCAGCGTGGCGACCCGCGCCACAGTAATCTCCGGAGTGGCTGCCGCGCCGACCGGCCGCAACGACTTGACGATCGCACTAAAGCGTGCCGCCGGCCAGCCGGCCGCACTCCTTACCGTGGCCGACAGGACGCTTGCCGCACCCGTCGGCGGCAAAGCCATCGACAATCCATGGTTGCGCGCCATCGTGCTGTCGCCCAGCGTGCCGCGCTTCCTCACCATTACCCAACTGGGAGCCCAGGACTATCGCTTATTGGCGCCGCTGATCATCGAGCCGCGAACGTCGGTGATGATGACGTTTTCCGCCGCTCCGCGACCCGACCTCCCCGATGACCGCTTCACCGGCGGCGCCATCGTGTTCGTGCCGACCCTGACCTACCCGATGCACAATGCATCACTGCAATGAACTCGTGTCCCGATTCCGAAGTTCGCATCATTTTGCGGCTCCTTCCGTTTGCGAACTTCGGAATCGAAGGATACGAGCACCTTATTGATCTCGTGTGGCTTTGGTTCAGAAATCCGCATGACGAGTTCGCCGCAAGAATGATGCGGACTTCTGAACCGCCACACGAGGTGCGTTTCACATCAGCGGGTGCTTGAGCGCGTCGAGCCAGACCTTGGCCTCTTTTTCCCCTTCGGCTCGACTAAAGGGATCGAGATTGGCGACGAAATCGTCGAGCAGGATATCGGTCTCGCCACGGGCTTTCGAAATCAGGTGCCACTTGGTAGCCTCGATCGGACTTTTCGGCGCGCCACGGCCCGTAGCGAGGATGCGGGCGAGCCGATCCTGGGCAATGGCACTGCCTTTGAGCGCCGCCGTGCGGAACCAGGCGGCGGCGGCGTGTTGATTCGTGGGCGTTCCATCGCCGTTATAGAGTGCGATCGCGTATTCGACCTGCGCATCGGTGTTGTCCGCGATCGCGGCTTTCGCCCACAGCCGCACCGCTTCGCGCATGTCCTTGGGCACGCCGCGTCCCGCCTTGTAGAAAGTGCCGAGCGCATAGAGGGCCTGCGGATTGCCGGCGTCCGCCGCGATACGCAGAAGCTGCGCGGCGCGGCCAAAATTCTGCGGGAACAATTGGCCTTCAATGTAGAGCAGCGCCAGATCGTAGGCGGCGACCGGCTCGCCGAGCTTGGCGGCGGCGGCAAGCCATCTGGCTCCGGCCATGCGGTCGCCCTGGCCGCCGCGACCTTTCAGGCGGAACAGCGCCAACGCCAACATCGCCTCGCGGTCGCCGCGCTCGGCCGCGAGCCTGTACCACTCGGCCGCCTTGACGTCGTCGCGGGGAACACCAAGGCCGCCGGCATAAAGCACGCCGAGGAGCGTCATCGATATCGGGTCGCTCTGCTGCACGACGCCCTCCGTCGCCAGCGCGAACGCCTGAAGATAATAACCGCGCTGGAACGCGCCATAGGCAAGGTCGGGTTCGGCCGTGCCTGCCCCGGCTTTCGTCCCAACATCGGCCTGCCCGAGACCGTCCTGCGCCGAACCATCGCTTTTTGCCGCTCTTGTATTAACTTTCGGCCGATGCGCTTTGCTATGAGCGGCAGGCGCGAGCGGATCGTGCGCGGCGGCCGTGCGGGGAGCCGCGCCGAGCATCGCCACCAGCGCTAGAATTGCCGCGACCGCGACCCCGTTGACGATTACGATTGCCCCGCCGCCGCGGCGAGCCGGCGGGTCGCTGCCGCAATCACCTCCGCAGGCCCGTCCAACTGTCCTTGGCGCATCCATATCCAATCACCAAGCGCGATGAAATCGGCGCCTCTTTGTGCCAGCGGCACAACCTCGTCCAGGCTCGCGGCGTAGCCGACGCAGGGCAGCTCGAACAGTTCCGCCCACCATGCCAACCGCTCCTCCAGCGCGGCGAATCGCGGCCGCCCGCCCCTTTCGCCGCCTTCCCGCGCATGCGGATAAGGCGAAGGCTCGCCGAACAGCACATAATCGGCGCCATATTCGGCTGCCAGCATGGCATCATGACGGCTGCGCAGTCCGCCAACGCCTGCGATGCGGTCAGGCTTCAGCTTGCCCAGTGCGGGGGTCAACGCCGCCACGCCGGTGAGATGGGCGCCGTCCATACCCGCACGGGTCGCGATCTCTACGTGGCCGTCGAGCAGAAGAGCAATATCGCGGCGCTGCACGATGGCGCCGAGCGCCCTGGCGCGGCTGATCAGCGCGCGTTCGTCATCGGGTTCGAGCCGCAGGAGAACCGCTGCGACATCGCCGGCGTCGATCGCTTCATCAATGACGCGGGCAAACGCTGGCACGTCGCGAAGCCGCGGAGTGAAGAGGTAGAGGCGAGCCGGCGGCGACGCGATTGTTTTCGATGGCGAGCTCACGGTTGATGTTCAGGGCTATCGCATATGAAACGGTGTTGTCCTTCACCTCCCCCTGAAAGGGGGAGGTCGGCGGCCCAACGGGTCGGTGCGAAGCGCCGCCCAATGGGCCGCCGCTCGACGCCTCACTCGCCTTGAGTTGCCGATCGGCGTCAGCGCAGCGACGCGACCATTCGCGCGAACCGGCTCCTATAGTCGGCACGCGCCTTGAGCGCCCCGTCCATGTCCACCGCGACGAACCGCGCCAGGTTGTTCGGCTGCATCTGGGCGATGCGGTCCATGTCGGCGCTGACCACCGTGCCGATCATGGCATAGCCGCCTCCGGACACGGCGTCGCGATGCAGGATGATCGGTTCGAGGCCGCCCGGCACTTGGATCGAGCCGTAGGGATAGCCGGCGTCGACGATGTTGGAGGGGTCCGATCCGGCACCGAAAGGCTGCTTGCGCTCGCGAAACTTGAGCGTGCGCCCCTTGCGGTAGCGATAGCCGATGCGATCGGCTTCCGGCGCCACGGTCCAGGTATCCTCGAAGAAAGTTTTTGCCGACTCCTCGGTGAGGCGATGGAAATACAGGCCGGGCAGGACGCGCAGTTCGAGCGACTTCGGATAGGTCGGTACCAGATCCGCGGCGAACGCGCGCCCTGGGCGAGCGGACGCTGCGGCGCTGCCGACCGGCAGCACGTCGCCGGCAGCCAGTTTTCGGCCGACAAATCCGCCAAGCGCGCCGAGAGCGTAGGTCGAGCGGCTGCCGAGGATCGGCGGCACATCGATGCCGCCGGCAACCGCGACGTAGCTGCGGGCGCCGGCTTTCATGTAATCGAAGGTGAGCCGGTCGCCGGCGCGCACGGCAAAGGATTCGTTGCGCGGCCGCGTCTCGCCATTGACCTTGGGCGTTGCCTCGGCTCCGGTGACGGCGACGATGGCGGGAGCGCGGAAGAGCAGTTCGGGGCCGAGCAATGTCGCCTCCAGAACTGCCGCGCCCTCCTCGTTGCCGACCAGTAGATTCGCGGCATGCAGGGCGTATTGATCGAGTGCGCCGGAGAGCGGGATACCGAGATGGTAGTAGCCGGGCCGGCCGGCGTCCTGCACGCTGGTCGCAAGCCCCGGCTTGATCACCTCAATGGCCATGGAGCACCTCCACCAGACGTCGGCTATAGCCGCCGGGATCGCTGTGAAACGCTTTGAGGGAGAATTTCACGGGCCGGATGGTCAGATCGAATGTGCCGGCCTCGACCGCTTCGACGTCGCGGTCATATTCCTCGCGCGAAATCGGCTTCCATTTGACGATGTCGCCGGGTCGGAAGAACACCATGAAATTCTTCAGATATGGCAGTTTCTGCGCCGGGTCATAGATCGGCGCCGGCGTTATTCCGAACAACTGGTAGCCGCCGGCGCCGCGCACCGAATAGATCGCGGCGAAGCAGCCGCCGTGGCCGACAGTGAGCTTCGGGGTGTCGGTGCGCGGCCGCAGATATTTCGGCACCTCGATCTGCTTTTGCCGTTCGACCATCTGGAACAGGAATGGCAGGCCGGCGACGAAACCGACCATGGAGACGAACCAAGGCGCCCCAGAATGCACGGCGATGAATTCGTCGATCGAGGCGTAGCCGTTGATGCGGGCGGCGTACTCGAGGTCGATGCTGTTCGGATCCTGATGGCGGTCGCGGAAACGCATCAGCGTCTCGCGTGTCCAGGGATCGTTATAGAGCACGGGAATTTCGACGATCCGCGTCGGCAATTCCAGCTCGGCGCCGCCGACCTCGGCCTCGATCTCCTTGAGCGTGCTCAACATCGTATTGGGATGAATCACGTCCGGATCGAACCGCACCAGATAGGAAGCATTGGCGGGACAGATCTCCGACACGCCAGCGATGCGGCGTTCGCCGAGTTCGCGGCAAATCGCCATGCCCTTGAAGAATGCCTCCAGCGACATTTCCTCGTCGATCTCGGCGAAGACATGTTCGTCGCCACCGAACGAATAACGGATTGCCCTCATGCGTGCCTCCGGGTCTTCCCCTCGTTCGGCTTGCCGCGGGCGTCACTCGCAAGCAGCCGTTCCAAAAATCGAACCGCGTCGTCTGCCTCGCGTCGGCTGGCAGGAGTTTTGTCGAACACACGCAGCGCCTAGTCGGTTTCGATGATTGCCAGCGGCTGTTCGGGCTCGACCGCTCCCTCGTTGTCGACGAGAAAATGCACGATCCTGCCGCTTGCGTCGGCGTGAACTTCGGTAAACTGCTTCATCACCTCGATCAGGCCGATCACGTCGCCCTGCGCGACCCGGTCGCCGTCCTCCTTGTAAGGCGGCTTTTCCGGCGCCGACCGCCGGTAGAAAATTCCCGGCAGCGGACTTAGCACGCGATGCTGCGCCATCCTTGCTCCCCTCCCCTTTCTGCAAGCGCCGGCTAGGCGAGATATTCGGTGACAGCGGTCTTGACCGCACGGGCGACCGCTACGGCATTGGGCGTATCGGAATGCACGCAGATGCAATCGGCGCGCACAGGAACGTCGCCGCCGTTGACCGATTGCGTGACGCCCTCCCTCACGGCGCGCAGCGCGCGCTCGGCGGCGTGGTGCGGATCGACGGCCCGATGCTCGCGGGTGATGATCAGCGAGCCGTCGGCGGCGTAGTCGAGGTCCGCGTAGTATTCGGAAATGAAACGCAGCCCCTCAGCGGCATAAACGCGCTCGTGCAACGTGCCGGCCATACCCATGACCGGCACGCCGAATACCTTGACGGCATTGGCGACCGCCTTCGCTACATCCGCCGATTTGGCGGCCATGCCGTAGAGCGAGCCGTGCGGCTTGACGTGAAACAGGTCCATGCCTTCGCGCTCGAGAAAGCCCTTGAGCGCGCCCACCTGATAGACGATGCAGTCAGTCAATTCTTCCGGCCGCATCTTCATTTCGCGTCGACCGAACCCTTGCAGGTCGGGCAGAGATGGATGCGCGCCGACGCGGACGTCGTGCCGCTTGGCAAGGCGCACGGTGTGCGCCATCACCGAAGGGTCGGAGGCGTGAAAACCGCAGGCGACGTTGGCGATGGTGATGTGGGGCATCATGCCCTCATCGTCGCCCATCTTGTAAAGGCCGAAGCTTTCGCCCATGTCGCAGTTGATCGCGATTTTCGCGTTTCTTCTCGCCGCAACCATCGCCTTTGCCTCCTTACCGCGACAATGCCGCCGGCTTATCGCCGCTCGGCGGTATCCTTGAGTTCAATTTCGACAAAGATCATGTTCGCACCGCCGGCATTGATGACGTCGTGCTCGACGCCGGCATTGCGGAAATACGGTTTGCCCCGTTGCAGCCGTGATCTCGAGCGGCTGCCCGACTCGATCAATTCGAGTTCGCCGTCGACGACGGGCACGACGACATAGTCGTGGGCATGCCGGTGATGTCCGGTCGCATCGCCCGGCGCGAAACGCCATTCTGTGACGCGCACATGCTCATTTTCAAGTTGCACGGTCGCCACGGCTCGTTTGTTGGTCATGACGGTCCTCGTTAAACTGCCGTCGGCCATCTTAGCCAACAGCGATGATGCGATGGAAGGGTCATCGGGATATGCCGACATGCGGGTTTCGCCATGCATCAGCTCCCCAGGGCCTCCTCGAGCGAGCGCTCCAGAATGGCGAGGCCCTCGTCGATAACGGCATCGCTTGCGGTCAGCGGCACCAGGATGCGCGCCACATTGCCATAGATGCCGCAGGTCAGCAGAATGAGGCCGTTTTTGGCGCAGATCTGCGCCCAGCGCCTGGTGAGCGCTGCCGCCGGCCTGTTGGTCGCGCGGTTCTCGACCAGCTCGACGGCGACCATTCCGCCCAGTCCGCGAACCTCGCCGATGCAGGAGAAGCGGTTACGCGCCGCCAGTTCGGTCATCCGACCGGTCAAACGCGCGCCAATCTCTGCGCTGCGCTCAAGAAGCCTTTCCTCCTCGATGACTTCGAGCACGGCAAGCCCGGCGGCGCAGGCAACCGGGTTGCCGCCATAGGTGCCGCCGAGCCCGCCGGGATCGACGGCGTCCATGACGGCCGCGCGGCCGACCACCGCCGAGAGCGGCACGCCGCCGGCGAGACTCTTCGCTATCGCCACGAGATCGGACTGAACGCCGCTGTGCTCGATCGCGAACATTCTGCCGGTGCGGCCGAACCCGGTCTGGATCTCGTCGACGATGAGCAAAATCCCGTGCTGATCGCAAATGCGGCGCAGCTCGCGCAGAAAGTCGAACGGCGCGATATAGAAACCTCCCTCGCCCTGCACCGGTTCGATGATCATTGCGGCGACGCGAGCGGGCTCCGCATCCGATTTGAACAGGAGGTCCAGGGCTCGCAGCGCGTCTTCCGGTTCGATGTCGTGGAGGCGGTTGGGATAGGGAACGTGATAGACGTCACCCGGAAAAGGCCCAAAGCCCTTCTTGTAGGGCTCGACCTTGCCGGTGAGCGCCATGGCCATGAAGGTCCGGCCGTGGAAGCCGCCGGCAAAGGCGATGACCGTCGGGCGCTTGGTCGCCGCGCGGGCGATCTTGACCGCATTCTCAATCGCCTCGGCGCCGGTCGTCAGGAAGATGGTCTTGTTCGGACCGGGACACGGTGCCAGCCGGTTCAGCTTCTCGGCAAGCGCCACGTAAGGCTCATAGGGCGCCACCTGGAAGCAGGAATGCGTGAAGCGTTCCAGCTGGGCCTTGATCGCGGCCATCACCTTGGGATGACGGTGACCGGTATTGAGCACGGCAATGCCGCCGGCGAAATCGATGTAGCGTTTGCCGTCGACATCCCAAAGCTCGGCGTTCTGCGCCTTCGCCGCGAAGATGCTCGTCGCCGACGCTACGCCCCGCGCCACCGCAGCTTGGCGCCGCGCCTGAAGGTCTTGGTTGGCCGACATCGTCCCTCCTTCCGCCGCGCGGGCGTCGAACTCCCCCGGCCACGGAGGCAATTTCCAACGTCACATCACTCCTTGAGTCGCAGCATTATGAACTGCCGAAGCTGATCGGCGACCACCGCCAGAATCAGCAGGATGCCGATCACCACTTCCTGCAGGTACGATTGGATTTGCGCGAGATCCATGCCGTTCTGGATCAGCCCGATGAAGATGGCGCCGAGGACGACATTGCCCAGCCGCCCGGTGCCGCCGCGCAGGCTGACTCCGCCGATGACGCAAGCCGCGATCGAATCGAGCGGAAGCGAGGCGCCGATATTGGCTTCGCCGGTTTCGAGCCGCGCCGTCAGCAGCACGCCCGATATCGACGCCAGCGCACCGCATAGCACATACGCCATGAACAGATAGAAGCGCGTGCTGATGCCGGAGAGGCGCGAGGCCTTGATGTTGCCGCCCACCGCGTAGAAGTAGCGCCCCATTCGCGTCCGGTTCAGCAGAACATACATGACGACGAACAAGCCGGCGGTCACGTAGACGGGGGACGGAATGTCGAAGATGCGTTCGAAATTGAAGATCGTTCCGAAGGCATCGGGAATGCCATAGACCGGCACGCCGCTGGTCAATGTCAGGGCGACGCCGAAGGTGATCGTTGCCGTTCCGAGCGTCATCATGAACGGCGAGACGTTAAACACCGCGACGCCGATGCCGTTGACGACCCCCACTGTCGTGCCGGCAGCGATGCCGGCCAAGATGCCCAAGGTCAGCGTGATCGCGGTCGCGTCGGGATGGGCAACCGCGAGCGGCGCCATGGTCAGCGCCGCAATCACCGAGGTGATGGCGACGATCTTGCCGACCGAAAGATCAAAACCTCCGGTAAGCAGCGCCAGCATCTGCCCCATCGCGACGATGGTCAGATAAGTGGCTTGCCGCGCGACCGTGATGATATTCTCGGCAGTAAGAAATCGCCGCGAGAGGGATGTGAAAACAATAAGAGCGACAACTAGCAGGAACGGCAGGACGCCGATGCGCACGAACAGCCGCTGCACCGGAAGCGTCAGGCTCAGCAAGCGATGCGCCGTGCGGTCCATCATGCAGCCTGCCTGCGCTCGAAGAAGTTGGAGAGCACGCGGTCCTGCGTGATCTGCGCGCCTTCGAGCTCGGCGCGCAGCTCGCCTCGGTACATCACGTAGGTCCGATTGGTGAGATGCAGAATCTCCGGCAGATCCGAGGAGATCAGAAGGATGCCGGCACCATCCTGGCAAAGTTCGCGGACAAACTCGTAGATCGCGACCCGCGTCCCGACATCGACGCCGACCGTCGGCTCGTCAAGGATGAACAGCTTCACCGCGGATATCAGCCCCTTCGCCAACAGGACCTTCTGCTGATTGCCGCCGGAGAACCGCTCGAGATCGGCCTCGATGTTCGGCGGCCGGAGATTGAGCCGGCGCACCAGATCCCGAACTCTCGCTCGTTCGCCCCGACGATCGAGCAAGCCGAAGCGCGAGAAGGCGCGCGCCGCGAGCCACGGCAGCGAGATGTTTTCGCGCACGCTGCGCATCATGATAAGGCCTTCCTCCCGCCGGTCGGGAGGTAGATAGAAAGCTCCGCGGTCGAGTATCTCGCGCACCGTCCGCCCGGTTACGTCCTCGCCATCAAAGACAATGCGGCCGGCCGCGATTCGCTCCAGTCCGAAGCAGGCGCGCCCAACCTCGGACTTGCCGCAACCCACGAGGCCGGCGAGCCCCACCACTTCGCCGGCGCGCACCGTGAGCGAGAAACTCCTGACTGAATGATCCGTGACGGTGAGGTTTGAGATATCCAAGAGCAGCCGCCCTGGCCGGTAGGCGATCTTCGGAAAAACCTGGCTGATCACGCGTCCGGTCATGAGCTGCAGCAGGCGCTCGTCGTCGGCCTCGGCGACGGCGAGCGTTGCGATGCGCCTGCCGTCGCGGAGCACCGTGATGCGATCGCCGATGCGGCGGATTTCGCTCATCCGATGGGTGACGTAGACAATGCCGACGCCCCGGCTCTTGGCCTGCTCGACCATTGCAAACAGACGCTCGGCTTCGCGGTCGGTGAGCGAGGCGGTCGGCTCGTCGAGGATCAGAACCGACAGATCGGTGCAGAACGCCTTGGCGATCTCCACCATCTGCTGCTCGGCCCGGGTCAGCTCGTGAACCGGCTGCTGCGGCCGCAAGGGGAAACCGAGTTGTCTGAGAATGCCGTCGGCGCGGCGATGGAGCTCCGACTTGTCGATGAAGCCGCGTCGAGTCAACTCGGCACCAAGAAAGAGGTTCTCCTCCACGGTCAGCGTCGGCACCAGCGAGAATTCCTGGAATACAGCGCTGATCCCCAGCATGCGCGCGTGATGGACGCCCTGCAAAACCACCCTTTGGCCGCGAAAACGGATGCTGCCGTCGGACGGACGGTACACCCCGGCGAGAATTTGAATAAGCGTTGACTTCCCGGCGCCGTTCTCGCCGAACAGCACGTGCACCTCGCCAGGCTGCAAATCGAAATCGACGCGATCGAGCGCCAGCACGCCGGGGAACTCTTTGGAGACGGCGTCGGCCTGCAGAACGGGTGCGGGCGCAGTCACGCCCGCACCCGCGCTTTCCTCACCCGGCGCCAATGTCTCCGCCGCCATCGCACCGTCAATCGTCTCGGACTCGACCTCAATTGACCGTGAAAACAGGGTGCCAGTTCGGCGGTGCGAGCGACGACGCATAGTCGAACGAGTTGATGTTCGACTTGTCGATCACGTAGATCTGCGGCCCGACATGCTTGAGATAGGATTTCTTTTCAAGGATGCGCACCGCCTGGTCGATCGAGACCCGTCCCTGAATAACGGCCGAATCGGTCGGTGCCGCCATCACCCGCCCAGCCTTGATGTTCTGGTAGACGCCGGGCGTGAAATAATACGCAACCACCCTGATCTTGTCGGAAAGGTTGCGCTCGCGCAGAAGCTGCACGGCGGCTTCGGTGGTCGGCGACGTGCCGACAATGTACTTGATGTTCGGATTAGCCTGCAGCACGTCTTCCACCAGCTTGAGCTGTATCTCTTTGCCGGTATCCCCGTACTTGGTAGCGACGACTTTGAGCGCGCTGCCCTTGATGGCTTCATTGAAGCCCTTGTTGCCGGCCTCGACCCAACCGGCACCGGGTGGACCGGGGAACCATGCCACCTGAACCTCGGGCGTGCCCTTGGGATGCAGCTTGGCAATGTACTCGCCGGCCTTGGCGCCCATCGTCGCGAACGAAACCAGTGACTTCGCCGAGATGTCCTTTGAAGACATGCCGTTGACCAGGTCGACCACCGGTATGCCCTTGTCGTGCAGCCGCTTCACCGTCTCGTTGAGCCCGTCATAGGAGATGGCCCCGATGTCGACGGCCTGGGCCCCATTCGAGACGCAATCCTCAATCTGCGAGATCTGCTTGCTCAGATTGGTGTAGCCGCCGGCCTCCACCAGATGCATGGCGACGCCGAGATCCTTCGCCTCCTGAGAAACGCCGTAGTCGACGGCGAGCCAGTAGGCGTCCTTCATGTGGGGGAAGGAAACGCAGATGTTCCACTTCTTGGCCGCCTTCTGCAGCGGCGTGTACATCACTTGTTTGACAGGTCCGTTCATGTCGAAGGGTGGAATGTGCTCTTCGACGGGGAACGGATACCATTTCTTGTTCTGTGCCTGCGCGCCCATGTCCAGGCCCGCGAGCGCCAGCAGGGCTCCCGCCGCAACTGCGCCGGCAACGAAAGCTGACCGCGTCATGTCCGCCTCTCTCTCTTTTTTGCTCTCTGTCGTCGCGGGTTGGGCCGATTCAGCCTCTTCTGCGGCACCCGCTGCCGCGTCCCGCTAAGTATGATGATCTGACCGGAAATTCTCCAATGTCAATCGCGCCGGTACGAGCTTGATATACATACTGTGGTGCATTATAGTGCCCACTGGATGTGGCGCGCAAAAGAACCCCACTGGCATGGCGCTCCAGGACAAACGCTCTGCTGCTGGCAAACTAGGCAGGCGGAACTTTTCGAATCCTGCAAGGCTGCCGCCGCTGGTGATGGTCCGCGCCTTCGAGGCGGCAGCGCGGACCGGGAGCATGCGCAAGGCCGGCGATGACGTCGGCGTCAGCCATACCGTGATCAGCCGGCATGTCCGCAACCTGGAGGCTTGGGCGGGGAGAAAGTTGATCGTGACCGGTCCCCGCGGCGCCAAGCTGACGCGTGAGGGCGAAATCTTTTTCACTTCGGTATCCAAGGCGTTTCAGATGATTGCCTCCGCTGCGCTCGAATTGCGGCCTTCGTCACGGCGCGGCATGCTTCGCATATGGTCGATGCCGGGCCTTGCCACGCGGTGGCTGGCTCCGCGTCTGTCGATGATCGAGAAGACGCTAACGGGCGCCGAAATTGTTTTGCGCGCCATCGACAGATTGCCCGACTTCGCAAGGTCCGAAGCCGACGTCATGATAGGATTTGGCGATCCTCCGTTCGGCGCAATTCCTCTCGTTGCGCCGCGCATGTTTCCCGTCGCCAGTAGGCGGTGGATTGCCGAAAATGGTATTCCGGCAAGCCTTGCCGTGCTGGCCGGCCTACCGCTCATACACGAAGAGAGCCGCCAGCAATGGACTGCATGGTTCGAGGCCGCGGGCATCGCGCTCGCCAAGCCGCTGAGCGGACCGCTTCTTTGGGATGCGAGCCTCGGGTTGGACGCCGCGCTCGCCGATCAGGGCGTGGCGCTGGCGTCGCGCCTGACCGCGGGCGATGAGATCGACCGCGGCAACCTGGTCGAGCTGCTGATGACGAATGTGAGGCTGCAAGGCTACTATCTGCTCATTCGTCCCGATCTCGTTTGCAATCCGCTGACATTGCGCTTTCGCGCTTGGATCGAAGAGCATATTCGTTGCGATGAACAGAGCGATCGAGAAAGCCGGCTGTGAATGCTTTGGAATGTCAATTGATGCCGTCGCAGCCGAAGGATACCAGCACAGCTCTCATTCTCGACGCCCACGCGGAAATCTATCGCGACCGGCTGCGGGCGGAGTTTCCCGCGCTGCAGTTCCTGCTCGCCCACGACGTTTCCGAGCTGCCGCGTGATATTGCCGCGGCCGATGTGCTGATCTCCTTCGGCCTCGGGCTGAGAGACGACTTCTTTCGCCGCGCCACGCGACTGCAATGGGTGCAGTGCCTGGCGACCGGGGTCGATCATCTCCTTGGTCAGCCGGCGCTCAGGCGTGAAACTTTGCCGACCGCCTATTACATCAATGCCGGTCGCGGCCAGACCGTCGACGAGGCAGCCCTCATTGCAGCGTTGCGCGAAAACCGCATCGCCGGCGCAGGCCTGGATGTCTTTCAGACCGAACCGCTGCCCGCCGACAGCCCCTTCTGGGGTCTGCCGAACGCGTTCATCCTGCCGCATCTCGACAGTTATTGCGTCGAGTACGAAGAACTGATCCTGCCGCTGATCATCGAGAACATGCGGTTGTTCTTGACCGGGAGACTGGATGAGATGCACAATATTATCGAGCGGTAGGAGCATGGGCTAGCCCGCATTTCTCGCAACAACGTAGCACACTTGGCGCTTTTTCTGCGCCTTCACTCAGGCGGCGTGCCATTGGCGGCCAGAACCTCGCCGGCGAGGTAGAGGGAGCCAGTGATGAGGACACGGGGCGCCGGCGCGAGTTCGAGCTTTCCCGCCGTCGTGAGCGCGCTTTGGATATCGTCGCGGGCGATAGCGGGAATGCCGATGCTCTGCGCGATAGCGGCCAACGCGGCGGGCGAGAGCGCTTTGTCCTGATGCATCGGTACCGCGATGACGCGGCGGGCAAGGCCGGAAAAATTGCGTAGAAAGCTTTCGCTGTCCTTGGTCGCCAGCATGGCGACGACAAGGACAAGCGGCCGCGACACGCGCTCCTCGAGGTCGGCGAGTGCCGCGGCAATGACGCGACCGCCGTCGGCATTGTGGCCGCCGTCAAGCCAAAGCTCGCTCTCCGGTGGGAGTAACGACGCGAGACCTCCCTGCGCCAGGCGCTGCATGCGCGCGGGCCAATCGACGCGGATCATGCCGGCCTCGAACGCCGGCGCCGGCAGCTTCAGTCCGCACGCGCGCAGCGCTGCGATCGCTGCGCCGGCGTTTTCGAACTGATGTCGGCCATAGAGTTTCGGCGCCGGCAGATCGAGGAGCCCGTCGCTGTCCTGGTAGACGAGCCGGCCGCGTTCTTCGGTCGCCGTCCAATCCTCGCCTGCAATGAAAAGCGGAGCACGCATATGCGCTGCTTGGCGCTCGATGACCGCCAACGCTTCGCGCGTCTGCCCCGTCACTACCGCCGGCACGCCCGGCCTGAGAATACCCGCCTTCTCGGCGGCGATCAGTTCGAGACTGTCGCCGAGGAACTCGGGATGATCCATGGCGATGCGCGTGATCACGCTGATCAGCGGCCGATCGATAACATTGGTGGCGTCGAGGCGGCCGCCCAAGCCGACTTCGAGCAGAACGATATCCGCCGGATGGCGCGCGAACAAAAGAAGCGCCGCCGCCGTCTCGATCTCGAACACGGTGATCTCCGCGTCGCCGTTCTCAGCTTCGCAAGCGGCAAGCACATCGCCGAGTTCGCCGTCATCGACCAGTTTGCCGCCCCCGACTGCACCGATGCGGAAGCGCTCGTTGAGACGCACGAGATTGGGCGATGTGTAGGCATGCACGCGCAGCCCCGCCGCCTCGAGGATGGCGCGCATAAAGGCGATGGTCGAGCCCTTCCCATTGGTGCCGGCGACATGGATCACCGGCGGCAGCCGCCGTTGCGGTTCGCCGAGGGCGGCGAGTAGCCGCTCCACACGCGCGAGCGAGAGATCGATCCGCTTGGGATGCAGCGCCAAGAGCCGCGCCAGGATGGGATGCGGCGTGGTCACGCCGGCGCCGGCAGGCTGATTCGAGTCCGTTTCTCCCCGCCTTCCGGAGAAAGAACGGTGGCACTTGCCCCGACGGGCGCTTTCATCAACAGCCGGCAGAGCCTGGCGATGGTCGCCCGCAGATCGTGGCGGTGCACCACCATGTCGACCATGCCATGGTCGCGCAAGAATTCGGCGCGCTGAAAGCCTTCCGGCAGCTTTTCACGGATCGTCTGCTCGATGACACGGGGGCCGGCAAATCCGACGAGCGCGCCGGGCTCGGCAATGTGCACGTCGCCCAGCATCGCATAAGAGGCGGTGACGCCGCCGGTTGTCGGATTCGTGAGAACGACGATGTAAGGCCTGCGCGCTTCCTTAAGCCGCTCCACCGCAATGATGGTGCGCGGCATCTGCATCAGCGAGAGGATACCTTCCTGCATGCGGGCGCCGCCCGAGGCGGCAAACAACACGAACGGGCAGCCCTTCTCCGCTGCGGTATCAAGTCCCTTGATCACCGCCTCGCCGGCGGCCATGCCGAGCGAGCCGCCCATGAAATCGAAATCCTGCACACCGACGACCGCCGCAAGACCGTCGAGCTTGCCGTAGCCGAGCTTGATTGCGTCGTTGTGGCCCGTCTTTGCCCGCGCGTCCTTGAGCCGGTCGGCATAGCGGCGCTGATCGCGGAATTTGAGCGGATCGACCGGCACCTCGGGCAGGGCGATATCGAACCACGTCTCATTGTCGAACATCGATTTGAGCCGAGCGACTGGGCTCATTCGCATATGATAGTTCGAACCGGGAATGACAAACTGGTTGGCCTCGACATCCTTGTAGAACACGAGCTGTCCGGTCTCCGGACATTTGATCCACAGATTCTCCGGCACCTCGCGCCGGAGCATGCCGCGGATTTTCGGCCGCACCACATTGGAGATCCAGTTCATGCTGCTTTCTTCGTCACGCCCGGCGGCGGCCTTCGCGGTGTCTGTCTTTTGGGCTATGTCGCACTACACTCTATCGCGCTTTGCCGCAGCCTAACACGCTATCGCGCTTTGCCGCAGCCCAACCACAATGTGCGCCGCCCTGCCGGTCTTCGCGACTTCGCGTGACATCAGCAGCAGAGATTTATATTTCCGCCCGTTCCGGCGCAAGCAGCCGTGCCAATGTCTGACGGCGCAGGCTCCGGGGCACAGCCTTTATTGTCAGTTTCTTTGGTTTCAAACCCCCGTCTTCAGACGGGGAAGGCTTCAGCCGTTTTTTTTGCTTCATAGACTGACTCCGTAAAATGGGCGTCCCCCGTAAGGGGCTAACGCCCATTTTACGGA
>JAKAPE010000353.1 GCA_021811945.1 Pseudomonadota bacterium
CTCGCGCGGGAGCGTTTGACCCTTGCGGTCCAACTTGAGCCTGGTCTTATCAGAGCTCGTCATGTAACCGGCGATCGGAGCCACATTATCCACACGCCTCGTCGGTCTGAGGCGGAGCCTCGTTAGGGATATGTCCCAGCTACACACACAATGCCGGCGAAGCCTGTTGGTTGGTGGCTGGCACCTTTTGCGGCAGCGAGGTGCAGGGAGACGTTGCCGCGAAGGAAGGAAACTGCATGCAGTGCGATTTTTACAAATCCTTTGGCCTGACACATCGATCCATGATGCGGTAAAAATACTGGTCCCGATTTTCGTGAAGCGGCAGAAACGAGCAAGTCAAGAGAACCAAACAGATCGCTGATTCGTTTGTCACGCCTAAGTTTGGCGTTGGAACTCGCTTTACACTGCGGGTTCCAATACAGCCGGTCGGTGACGAGTGCGCCGCAGATACGTCAAAGGAACTGGTGCGTCGCGCCGCGTGAGGCTTAACCGCGGGCAGCCGGCGCGAGATGGGCGTCAAACCATGCGGCGGCATGCTCGATCACCGTTTCCAAGGCGCCGGGCTCGGGAAACAGATGGGTCGCTGCCGGAACGATCTCCAGAGCCTTTTCTCCGTGCAACCGCGCCAGCGCCTCCTCGTTGAGCTCGATGACGCCGACGTCGGCTCCGCCGACGATCAGGAGCGTCGGCGCCTCGACCTTGTCGAGCGCATCCCCGGCGAGGTCGGGACGCCCGCCCCGTGAGACGACCGCGCCGATGCGGCGCGGCAGCTTCGTCGCCGCGACCAGGGCGGCCGCGGCTCCGGTCGAGGCGCCGAAGAGCCCGAGCGGCAGCTTTGCCGCCGACCGCTCGCCGTCGAGCCAGCGCACCGCGGCGACCAACCGGTCCGCCAGCAGCGGAATGTCGAACACATTGGCGCGATCGGCTTCCTCCGCGGGGGTGAGCAGATCGAACAACAGCGTGGCGATGCCGTGCTCGTTGAGCGCGCCGGCGACGAATGCGTTGCGCGGGCTCAGCCGGCTCGAGCCGCTGCCGTGGGCGAAGACGACGAGCGCATGGGCATTCTTCGGTATCTGCAAGATTCCGGCGAGCCCGAGCGGCGTAATGCGGACATCGCGGCCCCGACGGCTGTTGGCACGCTCCATCTAGGCTCCGCCTTTCGTCGAGCTTTCAGTTCCGCCGCTCTTCCCGCGGAAATTTATACGGCGTATCGGCTTGCGCGCCCATTGATGTGAATCAAGGGCTTGCCGGGACAAAAGGATTGAGGCATTTCGCCGTGATCTTATGCCGCAAGCGCAGCCCGCCATGCCGAGGATTCTTCTCATCGCCGCCGTGTCCGAGAACGGCGTAATCGGTCGCCACAATAGTCTACCGTGGCGGCTCAAGTCGGACCTGCAGCATTTCCGCGCCGCGAGCTTGGGCAAACCCGTCATCGTCGGGCGCAGGACCTACCTTTCGATCGGCAAGGCACTTGCCGGCCGCACCACGATCGTCGTGAGCCGCGACCGCGCCTTTGCCGCCCCGGGAATCCTGGCGGCTTCAAGTCTTGACGCGGCCGTGGCGGCGGCGCGCGGCGACGCGCTCCGCCGCAGCGTCGACGCCATCGTCGTCGCCGGCGGCGCCGAAATCTACTCCCAAGCCATGCCCTTGGCGGCGCGGCTTCTCATCACCCGCGTCCACTGTCGCGTCGAAGGCGATACGGTGTTTCCCGGAATCGATCCCGCCGTCTGGCGGGAAACCTCGCGCCGGGAGCATGCGCCGGCGGCCGGCGATGACGCGCCGTTCGCCTTGATCACCTATGAGCGGCAAGCGCCGCCAGTGGAGGCGGCTGGCGCGCACGGCCTGCCGATCGAGTAAACGCACGGTGCACCGCGCGCGGCATCGCTGCGCGTTCTGCGCGTTGCAAGGAATGGCGCACCGGCCTATATCCCCCGGAACCCGGGCTGGACTGCGCTGGCCCGGCGTTCAGGAGACAGCAATGCCGTGGAGCAACCAACCCGGCGGCCCCTGGGGCTCGGGGTCGCGGGGACCGTGGGGCTCAGGGTCGCCGCAGCAAGGATCGCGGCCGCCCGATTTCGAGGAGTTTTTGCGCCGCGGCCAGGAGAAGCTGCGGGGTCTCCTGCCCGGCAACCTCGGCGGCCGCGGCATCGCATTGATCGTGCTGGTGCTGGTCGCGCTCTGGGGTTTTTCCGGCTTCTTCCGCGTTGAGCCCGACGAACTGGGCGTTGTGCTGCGCTTTGGCAAGTTCGTGCAGGTGGTGCAGCCAGGGCTCAATTACCACCTGCCGTATCCGATCGAGACTGCGTTGACGCCGCAGGCACTGCGCATCAACAAGACCGATATCGGCATGCGCCCGGCGGAAGACATGCGCCGGGGCGGCGCCATGCAGGAATTGCCGGAAGAAAGCCTGATGCTCACCGGGGACGAGAACATTGTCGATGTCGATTTCTCGGTGTTGTGGCGGGTCAACCCGAGCCGCGTTGGCGATTATCTGTTCAGCGTGCAGAACCCGGGAGGGACCGTCAAGGCGGTGGCCGAGAGCGCCATGCGCGAGGTGATCGGCCGCTCCAACATCCAGCCGATCCTGACCGGCGCCCGGCAGAAAATCGAGACCGCGGTGCAGAACCTCATGCAGAAGACCCTCGACAGTTACCGCACCGGCATTCTGGTGCAGCAAGTGCAGCTCGAGAAGGTCGATCCGCCGATGCAAGTCATCGACGCCTTCCGCGACGTGCAGGCGGCGCGCTCCGACCTCGTGCGGGCACAGAATGAGGCGGAGACCTACGCCAATCGCGTGCTGCCGGAAGCACGCGGCCGTGCCGCAAAGATCCTTCAGGAGGCCGAAGCCTACCGCGCGCAGACCGTCGCCGACGCCCGCGGCCGGACTTCACGCTTCCTCCAGATCTATGAGCAATACAAGAAGGCGCCCGCGGTGACGCGCGAGCGTATGTATCTGGAGACCATGGAAAGCATTCTCGGCGGCGCCGACAAGACGATTATCAACACCGGCGGCCAGGGCGTGGTGCCTTATCTGCCGCTCACCGAGCTGCCGCGAGCGCGCCCGCCAGCCGCCTCAGCGCCGACTACTTCGGCGACAGCCGCTGCCAGCCCTGCGGTCGGCCCCGCGGCGGGAGCAACCCGATGAAACTGAGCCTCGCCGGCGGCGCCATCGCCATCGTGCTCGCGCTGGTAGTCATTGTCGCCTACAGCACCTTGTTCACCGTGAATCAGACCCAGCAGGCCCTGGTGGTGCGGCTTGGCAAGCCGGTACGCGTCATTACCGAGCCGGGGCTTAACGCGAAGGTGCCGTTTATCGACAGCGTGATCTATGTCGACAAGCGCCTCCTCAGCATCGAATCGCCGGCGCAGGAGGTGATCGCCTCGAGCCAGATCAGCTCGAACGCGGGCGCCGACCAGGCCGGGGAGCGGCTCGTTGTCGATGCCTTCGCCCGCTACCGCATCGTCGACCCGCTCAAATTCTATCAGACCATCGGTCCGGCCGGCGCCGATTCGCAGCTTTCGATCCTGCTCAACTCGGCGCTGCGGCGCGTCCTCGGCGCCGCCACCTTGACCGACGTCGTGCGCGACAAGCGCGAACAATTGATGGCGAAGATGCGCGACGAGATCGACCGTGACGCGCGGGCGTTCGGCATCAGAGTCGTCGACGTACGCATCCGCCGCGCCGACCTGCCGGAGCAGAATAGC
>JAKAPE010000354.1 GCA_021811945.1 Pseudomonadota bacterium
CAGACGGTGTGGCTGCCCCGCTTGTATACTTCCATGCAGCCGTTTTATACCGGAAACGCCGCGATCCCAGCCGCCTAAAGGCGTGGGGTTTCCTGATCCCCTATCGGGGACTCTAAAGCATGTTCGAAATCGCGAAGCGATTTCGATTGCGCCGGGGCCGCGTCCTTCGAGGCCCGCGCTTCGCGCGGGCAACTCAGGGCGACGAGTCCCGCGCGAAGAGCCGCACGTGATCATCTGCCGCCACTTGGATGAACTTCCCGGTCGCCGCATTGCGCACCCGCCGGCGGGCGGCCGCGTCACGTTCGCGTCGGCGCGTCCGGCGCCAGGTTCATGCCGGGCCTATGGGGCGCGAAAGGCGGGCCGGGCTCGATCTGGAAAATCGACGGCGCGACCGGCCGGGTCAGCCTGTTCGCCAATGTCGCAACTAAAGGGCGGGCCAATTCCGGCGCGGCGCTGGGGGGGACTGGCCTATGACCCGGAAACGAAAATGCTCTGTGTGGCCGATCGCGAGCCTCATCCATCGCTTCAATGCGAGAGGCGTCGATCTCGGAACCTATGATCATGGCGTCGCCGGGCGGACCGCGATCGGCCTGCCGCCGGCGCCGGGAACCCCGCCGGGCGCTCCGCCCACCTTCTCTTGTAAGCCGTGGCAGATCTGCGGGCCCGGCGGGCCGGTTTGCGCGCCTAATCAGGTTTGGCGGCGCGAAAGCAAGTCCTGCGTTCCAAAATGCGCCCGGTCAGAGGTTCTGCTCGGCGGCCAATGTTGCCCCGTCAACGCGATCGCCGTAAACGCCGCCTGCTCCAATTCGAGCTGTCCCGCCGGGCAGACGGTGGTTGCGCCGAGCAATTTCTGCTGCCCGAACAACCAAGTCTATGCCAATAGCGCCGGCCAAGCTGCCTGTTGCGCCGGCCCACTCGTCAATGGCCAGTGTCAGCCCTCCACGTCCACGCCTCCGATCTTCTCCCCCAATTGTCCCGCAGGCTATGTGGCGAGGAGGCGGCGATGGCGGCGAGCTTCGGCACAGCCGGTGGCGCTTCCTTGTTACGCGATCATTTGTTGCAGTGGCGCATCACGCATTCCAGCACCGCCCCGCCGATAGCTCGGGCTTTGTCAGAGATGGCGTGGCAGTGGTCTAGCTGTGCCCGCGGATCAATATCGCCCAGCTTGAGGCCGCTGGTAACTTGCGTGCCCGGGAGGATGAGGCCGCGGAGAACACCGCCGATCGCGGCGACCACCGGCGTCGTAGCGACTTTCCCCACAATAGCGCCGGCTTCGACACAATCGCCAATTCTTCGCTCGCTCGCAAACACGCCGTTCGCCGGAGCACGGAGGACGCGAGCTTCGGTGTGCCCGGCGATATCGCCCGGGATGCCAGTATTCCGTTCCGCGCTGCCCTGTGTGAAAATGCGGCCGAGATGATGTCCCCGATTGGTCTCGATCACGTAATGGCAGTCCTGCCCTGCCACAAAGCCGGGCCCGAGCGCAACAACCAATGGAGCATCGGCGATCGTCGTGGCGATGTTGCGTTTCGCGAGAATTGCGTCGATGACGACATCGGGCGCAAGGCGGGCGATCTCATTCCACCGGCTTCTTCTGACGACGGCAATTTTGCCGTTGCGCCAGGCCCCCTCCACCTCGGCGACGCCGTTTGCGGCATACGCTTCGACGCCTTCCACCTCAGTCCGGCCGCCTTCAAGCGCCGCACAGAAGGAAACCGTTCGCCGCACGCAAAGCGGCATGTCGAGCTCCGTCATGCAGATGCGGCGGATGTTGGCCATTCGCAGACGCCAAGCGACCGCGCTGGCCATCTCTCCAGCACCCCTGATGAGCACGACCGGCGATATCGGTTCGGAGCCGACGGCTCCGGAAGAAGCAACGCAGGATGGGATAGCAGCGGGCATCATCGTCATCGAGCAGTCGACTAAACGGCCGTCCTGCGCCGCAGAAGCCCATGGCGCAGAAAGTTTGCCTAACAAACTAATTTATTGCGAGCGCCGTTGCAATCGGATAAGTTGGTTTTCGGGTATCAACCTAGCGATGGCGCCATGACGGCAAACCACATTGATCTGTGGCAGGAGGCGATTCGGCTCCATAGTGATGGAGTGCCGTTCTGTGTCGTCACTGTTGCCGATGCGCGAGGCAGCATTCCGCAAGAGATCGGCGCCAAGGCGTTGATGAACCGCGACGGGCTGATCTGCGGCACGATCGGCGGGGGCAGGGTCGAGGCGCGCGGCTGCGCCAAGGCGCGCGAGCTTCTCGCGCCGGACTCAAAACAGCGCACGCTGCTGGAGCGGGTCAACCTGTACAAGGATGTTGGTATGACCTGTGCTGGCGAGATGACCCTGCTTTACGAGGTGTTCCGCCCGGACCTCGAATGGAACCTCGCCGTGTTCGGGGCGGGGCACGTCTCCCAGAAGCTTTGTCGCCTGCTGATCGAGTTGGAATGTCGCATCACGTGCTTCGATTCGCGCGCGGAATGGCTTGACCGCCTGCCGCCCAGCGCAAGGCTGGAACGGCGGCTGGTTAAGGATCTCGCCGACGGCGTCGATGACATTCCGCGCGGCGCTTTCGTTGTCGTAATGACGATGGGCCACGCAACAGACCTGCCGGTGTTGCGGGCGCTCTCCCGGGCGGATAAGGACGTGGCCTTTGTCGGCGTGCTCGGAAGCGACTCGAAAGCGGCCATCATACGTCGCGAACTTCGCGCCGAGGGCGTGGAGGAAGCATTCCTCACCCGGCTCACCTGCCCGCTTGGGGACAAATTTGGCGATAACACGCCGTCCGACATCGCGGTCAGCATTCTTGCGCTGCTCGTGCGGCTGCGTCGGCAGCGCTCCCACGATTGAACTAAAGGCTGCGCCCCTGGCAAGAGCGACGGAATCGCGACAGTCGTTGTTGGCGGATGCAAAAACCTCGGAAGGGCTGCTGATGGCGGTAAGCGAAGGTGAACTGGAACGGCTTCGCGGAGGCCCTAAAGCGCGCAAGAGCGCCGGTCGCCGCGATGGCGGGCCAAATGGTGGAAGCCGATATCCCGGGGCTTATCGAGGTGACATGCCGCGCTTAAAGAAGGAGGGCAATTCCAAGTGCGGCGCACAACCGCAGGAAGCGCCCAGGGTCATGAGCTTCGGACCGCTGCTTGGCTATCTCGGTTATCAGATCCGACAGGCGCAGGCAGCCGTATTCCGCGACCTGACGGCTTCGATCGCGAACCTCGGCGTCACGCCCGGCGAATACGGCCTGCTGACGATGGTGGACGAAAATCCCGGCATCAGTCAGGTTGATCTCGTCGCGGTTTATCGGCTCGACAAATCGACACTGTCGCTGGCGGTCAGTCGGCTCGTCAAGCGCGGCTTGGTGCGCCGCATGCGCAGCCGCAGCGATAGACGTTATTACGCGCTTTGGCTGCAGCCGGCCGGCCGGGGGTTGCTGCAAAAGGTGCGCGCGCGCGTGGAAGCCCAGGAGCGTACCATGGACAGCGCCTTGCATCGCGGCGAGCGCGCACTTTTGCTCGATATGCTTCAGCGCGTTTCCCGAGCGTTGAATCGTTGAATTCTCCGGCGCAATGCCCAGGGCACGGAATCCAGGTTAACGCTCTTTGAGCTGAAGGATTTGTAGCAGGAACTCCGGGCTCCAACCTGCGGTTTTACGTCGTGTTTTGACGCTTCCCTTATTCTTGTTGGC
>JAKAPE010000071.1 GCA_021811945.1 Pseudomonadota bacterium
GTCGTACTCGTAAAGCGTTCGGCCGGTCATCTGGCCCTCCGCCCACCATATAGGACAGGATTCACGCGCTCAACAGCGCCGCGGCGAATGGTGGAAGCGACAATCGAAAGCATCTGCCGCCTTCGTTGCACAGGCGTTGCCGTAACCGTTCCGCCCGGTGCGCTGCTGAGCGTTAATCGGTCCAAACGACGACGGGTCTGCCCTCGCTGTCTTTGAAGGACCCGACGATGATGAGAATGAAATCAACAAGGGTCCAGATACCGAAGATGCCCAGCGTGATTAATTGGAGTAACCCGGTCCAGATCTTGCCAACATAAAACCGATGTGCCCCGAACCACCCGAGGAAAAAGCACAACAAGACGGCGGCAAGACGGCTCTTCGGGCTCGCGCCCGCCGGCACTGCCCTGAGGCCGGTGGGCGCACCACAACGCGGACATGCTGGCGCCAAGCTTGAAATGATCTTGCCGCAGCTGCGGCAAAACTGCTGATTGGCACCGAGTGCTGGCATACTTTCAGACATGATCTTTTCCACTCTCAGTATGGTCCCCTTTGCGGCAGACGACAAGTGTCAAATAAAGACGGCGTCACCGGGCCGCGTCGTCACCGGCTGAACTTCTTGTACTTTATCCTCGTCGGTATTGCGGAATCGAGGCCGAGGCGGCGTTTCTTGTCTTCCTCGTAGTCCTGGAAATTGCCCTCGAACCATTCGACGCGGCTGTCGCCCTCGAAGGCGAGGATGTGGGTCGCGATGCGGTCGAGAAACCAGCGGTCATGGCTGATGATAACGGCGCAGCCGGCGAAATCCTCGAGCGCCTCTTCGAGCGCGCGCAGCGTGTCGACATCGAGGTCGTTGGTCGGCTCGTCGAGCAGCAGCACATTGGCGCCGGATTTGAGCATTTTCGCCAGATGCACGCGGTTCCTCTCGCCACCAGAGAGCGAGCCGACCTTCTTCTGCTGGTCGGCACCCTTGAAGTTGAATGCCGCGCAATAAGCGCGCGAATTCACCTCGCGCTTGCCGAGTTGGAGCTGGTCAAGACCGCCAGAAATCTCCTCCCATACGGTCTTCTTGCCGTCGAGCGCGTCGCGCGACTGATCGACATAGCCGAGATGCACGGACTCGCCGATCCGGATGGTGCCGTCGTCGGGTTCTTCCTGGCCCGTGATCATGCGGAACAAAGTGGTCTTGCCGGCGCCGTTCGGACCGATGACGCCGACGATGCCGCCCGGCGGCAGGCGGAAGCTGAGATCGTCGATCAGGAGATTGTCGCCAAAACCCTTGCGCAGGTGCTCGAACGCGATGACGTTCTGCCCCAGCCGCTCGGCGACCGGAATGACGATCTGCGCCGTCTGCGTCTGCTTCGCACCGGCCTTCGCCAATAATTCCTCATAGCGCTGATAACGCGCCTTGGACTTCGCCTGGCGCGCCCGCGGCGAGGCGGCAATCCATTCCTGCTCACGGGCGAGTGTGCGCTGGCGCGCCGCCTCCTCGCGGCCTTCCTGCTCGAGCCGCTTTTGTTTCTGCACCAGCCAAGCAGAGTAGTTGCCCTCATAGGGAATGCCGCGGCCGCGGTCCAGCTCGAGAATCCAGCCGGTGACGTTGTCGAGAAAGTAACGGTCGTGGGTGACGATGAGGATGGCGCCGGGATAGCCACGCAAATGGCCTTCGAGCCACATCACCGATTCGGCGTCGAGATGGTTCGTGGGCTCGTCGAGCAGGAGGAGGTCGGGCTGCTCCAGCAGCAGCCGGCACAGCGCGACGCGCCGCTTCTCGCCGCCGGAGAGCTTCACCACCTCGGCGTCGTCCGCCGGGCAGCGCAGCGCGTCCATCGCCTGATCGACCTTGGAGTCGAGGTCCCACAAGCCCTTGGCCTCGATCTCGTCCTGCAGCCTGGTCATCTCGTCCGCGGTCTCGTCCGAATAATTTGCCGCGAGTTCGTTGTAGCGATCGAGGATCGCGCGCTGCGGCGCGACGCCGTCCATGACGTTCTCGCGCACCGATTTTTCCGCTTCGAGCTGCGGCTCTTGCGGCAGATAGCCGACGGTTGAGCCCTGCGCCGCCCAGGCCTCGCCGGAGAATTCCTTGTCCAGCCCGGCCATGATGCGCAAAAGCGTCGATTTGCCGGCGCCGTTGACGCCGAGCACGCCAATCTTGGCGTCGGGGTAGAACGACAGATTGATGTTTTCCAAAATCTTGCGGTTGCCGGGATAGCTCTTGGAGAGCCCCTGCATATGGTAGATGAATTGACGGGCCATGTTTGCTGCGCCCTGCCCTTTTGCCTAACGCTCATTTCAGGAAAGCCGGCGCTGATGTAGCGATCGCGCGCGCGAACGGCAAGGCGCTTGCTTTGCGCCCCGCGTCGGCGGCAACGCTCGGTAAAGCCTGATCGCAGATGGCCGGCGCGCAATCGGCGCGGGCGGCGATTTTGCACCAAGTTTTAATGGTTTTTCCCCGACACTTTGCGGCAAAGCCGCGCCCTCAGCCGCGTGCTTGGCGACACGGCAGGCACGATCAAGCCGAGAGATTCCAAGAATGACCTCATCGGCAAGAGGCACGACGGGAGCGTTTCATGTGGCGTAACCTTGTAAAAGTCGTTCGCGAGTTGCGGCGGAGCTATGGCGAAGCCTCCGCCTCCTACCGACCGGACCTGCACTACATGCGCGGGCCGGGCCCGAAATGGCATGAGAAACACGGGGGGATGGCGCCGTCGCTGGCGCCTATCGCCCTCGGCACGGCCGCTGCTCGGCGCAGGACCCCCGAGAGGCAATCGTAACCAAAGCCTTCGCTCCTGGCGAATCAACGCACCGGTAGCGTCTCGGTTGGAACCGGGGCGTCGCTTTTCGGTACGCGCTCGTTTTTTGGCGTGCGCTCGACGGCCGGCTCCGAGCGCCTTAAATTCAAGCTGAGACGCGACCCGGAATCCCGCAAGGCCACGCGCCGACGCGAGCGAGAGATTCTCTCGCGCCTTTGGCGCATTCCCCGCCGAGCAACGAGGAAGCATGCCGCTGCGCTGCGCCATTCTCGACGACTACCAGAACGTCGCCCTCGCCATGGCCGACTGGTCGAAGGTCGAAGGCGACGTGGAGATCAAGGTCTTCAACGAATATCTCGGGCCGGCGGACAAGGTCGTCGCCGCGCTCAAGGACTTCGCCATCGTTTGCGCCATGCGCGAGCGCACGCCCTTCCCGCGCGCGGTGATCGAGGCGCTGCCGGTATTGAAGCTCCTGGTCACCACCGGGATGCGCAACGCCTCGATCGATCTCGACGCCGCGAAGGCAAAGGGCGTCGTCGTGTGCGGCACGTCCGCCTTCGGCTATGGCACGGCAGCCCTTGCCGTTGGCCTCATCCTCGAACTCGCCCGCCACATCGGCCATGAGAGTGCCCGGCTCAAGGCCGGCGCCCAATGGCAGACGACGATCGGCCGCGACCTCGACGGCGCGACGCTCGGCGTGCTCGGCCTCGGCCGGCTCGGCAGCCGGGTCGCTGAGATCGGCCGCGCGCTCGGCATGAACGTCATCGCCTGGAGCCAGAACCTCACGCTGGAAAAGTGCCGGGAGGTTGGTGTCGAATATGTCAGCCGCGACGACTTGTTCCGCCGCGCCGATTTTCTCTCGATCCACCTGCAATTGTCGCCGCGCACGCGCGGTCTCGTCGGCGCGCGCGAGCTCGGCCTGATGAAGCCCGGCGCCTACCTCATCAATACCGCGCGCGGGCCGATCGTCGAGGAGGCCGCCCTCCTTACCGCCTTGCGGGAGAAGCGCATCGCGGGCGCCGGCCTCGACGTATTCGACATAGAACCGCTGCCGTTCGATCATCCCTTCCGCACTCTCGACAATGTCGTTATCACGCCGCATCTCGGCTATGTCGCCGACCAGAGCTACCGCGCCTTCTTCGCCGACATGGTGGAGGACATCCGCGCCTTCCTCGATGGCAAGCCGGTACGCGTGCTGAGCTGATCTTCGAGGCCTGCGCCGAGGTCGAAAACCTCGACGCCGATCTCGACGACCCTTGCCGCCCGCCTACCCTGCTTACGTCCGCCGGTACGCCCGGCCGGGCCCGGAGCCGTGTGCCAATCTGCGGCGCTCTGCAAAAGACGGGTTGGAGACATGCAAAATAATCGTTGCAGCATCGGAATCGAATCGTTACTCACAACAACCCACGTCCTGAACATCAATCCTCAACGCGAATCATGATTACCGCCGGCCAACTGCGGGCCTCGCGCGCGCTTCTGGGCATCGATCAACGCAAGCTCGCCGAGGCGGCCGGGCTGTCGCTCCCGACCATCCAGCGCATGGAAGCGAGCGACGGCGTCATTCGCGGCAACGTCGACTCGCTGATGAAGCTCGTTGCCGCGCTCGACCGGCTCGGCGTCGAGCTCATTGTGGAGAACGCGGCGAGCCACGGCGGCGGTCGCGGCGTGCGGCTCAAGAGGACGGCGGCATAATGCTGGTCATTGCGCTTGCCGGCGCCGCCGCATTGCTTGCGCTCGCGGCCATCGCCGCGATAAGCGCCGGCGCCACCGCGGCGCCGCGTATCGTTTACGGCACCAGCCTCGTCATCGCGACGGTCTCGCTCGTCGAGGCGGCTACGCAGCTTCTCGGCTGGGCGGCGCCACAAACCCTCACCCTGCCGTTCGGCGTGCCGTGGCTCGGCGCCCATTTCCACCTCGACGCGCTCTCCGCCTTCTTTCTCGTTGTGGTCGATCTCGGCGCGGCGAGCACCAGCCTGTTCGCGCTTGGCTACGGCCGGCACGAGCAGGCGCCGCAGCGGGTGCTGCCGTTCTATGCCGCGTTTCTTGCCGGCATGACGCTTGTTCTGCTTGCGGACGATGCTTTCACCTTTGTGCTCTCCTGGGAGTTCATGTCGCTCACCTCGTGGGCGCTGGTAACGGCGCATCATCGCGTTCCAGAAAACGTGCGTGCCGGTTATGTCTATCTAGTCATGGCGAGTTTTGGCACGCTCGCGCTGCTGCTCGCCTTCGGCGTGCTCGCCGGACCCGACGGCCACTATGTGTTCTCGCAGATGCGCGCCACGCATCCCGCCGCCGCGCTTGGCGCCTTGGCGCTCGTTCTCGCGCTGATCGGCGCCGGGTCGAAGGCCGGCATCGTGCCGCTGCACGCCTGGCTGCCGCTGGCACACCCCGCGGCGCCGAGCCAAGTGTCGGCGCTGATGAGCGGCGTCATGACCAAGGTCGCGATCTACGGCTTTGTCCGCATAGTCCTTGATCTTGCCGGCGCTCCAGCCTGGTGGTGGAGCATCCCGGTGCTGACGCTGGGCGGCATCACCGCGGTGCTTGGCGTCCTCTACGCGCTCATGCAGCATGATCTCAAGCGGCTCCTCGCCTATCACACGGTCGAGAACATCGGCATCATCTTCATCGGCCTGGGCCTGGCACTCGCCTTCAAGGCCTACGGCATGCCGGCGGCAGCGGCGCTCGCACTTACCGCCGCTCTCCTTCACGTCTTCAACCATTCGCTGTTCAAGAGCCTGCTGTTCTTCGGCACCGGCGCGGTGCTTACCGCGACCGGCGAACGCGACATGGAGCATCTTGGCGGCCTCATCCGCCGTATGCCGCAGACTGCCTTTGTCTTCCTCGTCGGTTGCGCCGCGATCTCGGCGTTGCCGCCGCTCAACGGCTTCGTCTCCGAATGGCTGACGTTCCAGGCGATCCTATTGAGCCCCCACCTGCCGTCGTGGGGATTGAAGCTTTTGGTGCCGGCAGTCGGCGCGCTGCTGGCGCTTGCGGCGGCGCTTGCCGCCGCCTGTTTCGTCAAGGCCTATGGCATCACCTTTCTCGGCCGCCCGCGCACCAGCGCCGCTGCCGCCGCGGCGGAGACCGACGGCTTCTCGCTTGCCGCGATGTTCCTCCTGGCGGCGCTGTGCCTCATCGCCGGCATCCTGCCCGGCCTGTTCATCGACGCGCTGGCGCCGGTCTCTTGGGTTCTGATTGGCGCACGCATGCCGGTGCAGATCGGCGTGCCATGGCTCTCGATCGTGCCGATCGCGCAGAGCCGCAGCTCCTATGACGGTCTGCTGGTATTTCTGTTCATGATCATCTCGGGGGGTCTCGCGGCTTCCGCGATCCACCGCTTCGCGTCCGATAGGCTGCGCCGCGCGCCGGCCTGGGACTGCGGCTATTCCGACGCGAGCCCGGCCACGCAATACACGGCGATGAGCTTTGCACAGCCGATCCGGCGGGTATTCGGCAGCTTTGTGTTCCGCGCCCGCGAGCGCGGCGAGATGCCGCCGCCCGGCGACATGCGCGCGGCGCGGCTTTCCGTCGAGTTGCACGATCCCGTCTGGGAGACACTCTATGCGCCGCTCGCGGCCTTTGTCGGCTTTGGCGCCGAACGGCTCAACCGGCTGCAGTTTCTCACCATCCGCCAGTTCCTTAGTCTGGTCTTCGCCGCGCTCGTCGCCTTGCTGCTGGTGCTTGCTTTATGGTCCTGATCCGCGATCTGCTCATCCAGGGCGCACAGATGTTTTTGGTGCTGCTCGCGGCGCCTCTGTTCACCGGCTTCGTGCGCAAGGTGAAGGCGCGACTCTTGCGGCGGCAAGGTCCGCCGCTCATTCAGCCCTATCTCGATCTCGTGCGGCTGACGCGCAAGGAGGTGGTGCTGGCGGAAAGCGCCTCATGGCTCTTCCGCGTCATCCCCTACCTCGTCTTCGCCGCGACCTGGATTGCCGCCTCGCTGGTGCCGACCTTCCGCACCGGTCTTTTGTTCTCCTGGTCGGCCGATCTTATTGCCATCATCGCGCTCCTGGGCAGCGGCCGCTTCTTTCTCGCGCTTGGCGGGCTTGACGTCGGCACCAGCTTCGGCGGCATCGGATCGAGCCGCGAGGTGATGATCGCCTCGCTCGCCGAGCCGGCGATGCTGATGATCGTGTTCACGCTGGCCTTGATCGCCGGCTCTACGCAGCTCTCGACCGTCGCGCAATTCATGGCCTCGCCGCAGGTCGGACTGCGCGCTTCGCTCGCCCTCACATTCGTCGGACTCGTCCTGGTGGCGATCGCCGAGAGCAGCAGGATTCCCGTCGACAATCCGGCGACGCACCTTGAACTCACCATGGTGCACGAAGCCATGGTGCTCGAATATTCAGGCCGGCATCTGGCGCTGATCGAGCTTTCCTCCGCTTTGAAGCTCATCCTCTACGTCTCGCTGCTCGCCTGCCTGTTCGCGCCGTGGGGCATCGAGGCGGCCGGCGCCGCGCCGCCGGCGTTGGCGATCGGGGTTGCCACCTACATCGCGAAGCTCGCCGTGGGCGGTTTTCTGCTTGCCGTGTTCGAAACGTCGATTGCCAAGATGCGCGTGTTCCGGGTGGCGGAATTTCTCGGCGTTGCCTTGATGCTCGGCTTCCTTGCGACGCTACTGCGCTTCGTGTCGGAGAGTTTCTGATGAGCCGGATCGATTTCGACATCGCGCATCTGCTCGCCGGCTCGCTGGTGCTGATCAGCTTCCTCGAGCTCTATCAGGATCGGCTCTACGCGCTGCTCAACGTCTACGCGCTGCATGCCTTGACGCTTGCGGCCTCGGTCGCCTGGCAGGCCTTCATCCAGGACGCTCCGCATCTCTATGTCACTGCTGCCATCGCGCTTTTCTTCAAGGCGATCGTCATCCCAGTCGCGCTCCATCGCATCATCGTGCGGCTCGGCATTCATCGCCAGATCGATAAGGTGGTTGGCGTCGGCTCAGCCATGCTCGCCGGCATCGGCCTCGTTGCTCTCTCCATGGTGGTGACGCTGCGCGCGACCTACGGCGTCGAGTCGCTGGCGCGTCAGGACCTCGCCTTTGCGCTCTCGGTGGTGCTGCTCGGCCTGCTGATGATGGTGACGCGCAGGAACGCCGTCGGTCAGGTGGTCGGCTTCATGTCGCTCGAGAACGGCCTGGTGCTGGCGGCCACCGGCGCCAGGGGCATGCCGCTCGTCGTTGAGATCAGCGTCGCCTTCTCCATCCTCATCGCCTTCATCGTCATCGGTATCTTTCTGTTCCGCATCCGCGAGCGCTTCGACTCCGTCGACCTGCAGGCGCTCGACCAGTTCCGCGGAGAGCGCTGATCATGTTCGATGCGCTCACCGGGGTGCTGCTGATTCCGATCGCCGCGGCGGCGCTGGTGGCGGCACTGCCCGATTACCGGCTGACGGCACGGCTCAACGTTGCGGCGACGGCGCTGACACTCCTCTTCGCGCTGTCGCTGTTTTTCGTCCGGCCGCGGTCTGGCGCTTATCTCCTGGTCGACGATCTCAACGCCACCTTCATCGTGCTCACCACCTTCGTCGGCTTCACCACCAGCGTGTTCAGCTCAAGCTACATCGGCCACGAGCTGCAAGACGGGCGGCTGACGCCGCGCTTCGTGCGCTACTATCACGCCATGTACCAGGTGCTGATGTTCGCGATGAACCTGGCGCTCAGTGCCAACAATATCGGTCTGATGTGGGTGGCGATCGAGATCGCCACCCTCACGACCGTGCTCATGGTCGGCATCTACCGCACCCACGAGGCGCTGGAGGCGGCGTGGAAATATTTCATTCTCGGCAGCATCGGCATCGCGCTTGCTTTGTTCGGCACCATCCTGGTGTACATGGCGGCGCGGCCGGTCATCGGCGAGGGTCTCGACGCCATGGTGTGGACCGTGCTGGTCAAGCGCGCCGGCGGTTTCGACCCGGCGCTGCTTAACCTTGCCTTCGTCTTTCTCCTGCTCGGCTACGGCACCAAGATAGGGCTCGCGCCGCTGCATGCCTGGCTGCCCGACGCCCATGCCGAAGGCCCGACCCCCATTTCGGCGGTGCTGTCGGGCCTGCTTCTCAATGTCGCGCTCTATGCGCTCTTGCGCTTCAAGATGCTGCTGGCGGCGAACACCGCCGCGCTCGCACCCGGCCCGCTGATGGTGACGCTCGGCTTGATCTCGCTCGTCTTCGCTGCCTTCATGCTCTATCGCCGACGCGACATCAAACGGCTGTTCGCGTATTCCTCGATCGAGCACATGGGCATCATCGCTTTCGCCTTCGGCATGGGCGGGCCGCTCGCCAATTTCGCCGGGCTCTTGCACATGACCATGCATTCACTGACGAAGTCGGCAATCTTCTTCGCCGTCGGTCATGTCGCGCAAGTCAAGGGCACGCAGCGCATCGCCGATATGGGCGGTCTTACCGAGACCCATCCGGCGCTCGGCTGGGGCCTGGCGCTCGGCGTCGTCGCGATCGCCGGGCTGCCGCCGCTCGGCATTTTCATGAGCGAGTTTCTGGTGGTGACCTCGACCTTCGCCCGCGCGCCGCTGTTGGCGATGGTTCTTGTCTTCGGCCTCCTGGTCGGCTTGGCGGGACTGTTCCTGCGGCTCAATAGCGTCGCGTTCGGCGAGCCGCGCGGCGCCAACGCAAAGGCTCAGGGGTCCTACGTTCCAATGTTTGCTCATCTTCTGCTGGTGCTGGTCGCCGGAGTTTATCTGCCGCCGGCGCTCGTTGTCTGGTTTCAGAACGTCGCCGGACTGCTCGGCTAACCGATGCCCGTACTCGCCGACATCCTCGCGCAAGGCCAACGCGTGGTCGGCCACCGGCCGTGGCCGCGCTACCAGGTTACGCCGGAGGCTTGGAACCAGGCGGCGAGCGCCATCGCCGCCGGGCGCGCGAGCCTCTTCGGCCTGTGGGGCGATACCGGTGCCGCGCCAATGGTGAATATGGCGATCATTGAGGAATCGAGCGGCGACATCGCGGTCGCGAGCCTCGCCTGCCCGATGAGAAAATTTCCATCGGTCGGGGCGTTGCATCCGCCCGCCATCCGCCTTGAACGGGCAATCCACAGTCTATGCGGCCTTGAGCCGGTCGGCGCGCCGGACACGCGGCCCTGGCTTGATTTCGGTTTTTGGAACGTAAAGCATCCGCTCGGCGAATGCGCACCGGTGGCGGCTGCGCCCGGCGCCTACGCGTTCCTGCCGGCAGAGGGCGCGGCGCTGCATCAGATTCCCGTGGGTCCGGTGCACGCAGGTACCATCGAGCCGGGGCACTTCCGCTTCACCGCGAGCGGCGAGACCGTGGTGCGGCTCGAAGAGCGGCTCGGCTACGTGCACAAAGGGATCGAGTCGCTGATGGCGGGTGCAACGATCGAACGGGCGGCGCAACTTGCGGCGCGCGCATCCGGCGACAGCACCGTCGCCTATGGCATCGCTTTCGCCCACGCGGTCGAAGCGGCGCTCGGGATCGAAGCGCCGGCGCGCGCGCGTTATGTGCGTGCCTTGATGGCGGAGCTGGAACGACTGGCCAACCATTTGGGCGATATCGGCGCCATCTGCAACGATGCCGCGTTTGCGCTCATGCAGGCGCACTGCGCGGTCCTACGCGAGGAGGTGCTGCGCGCAGCCGCGCGCTCCTTCGGCCACCGCCTGATGATGGATCGCGTCGTGCCCGGCGGCGTCGCCGCGGACCTTCACGCCGACGGGCCAAATGTGATCCGGGCCTTGTTGCAGGACATCCGGCTACGGTTTCCGCGCCTCGTCGAGCTTTACGACAACACCGCTTCGCTCCAGGACCGCACAGCGGCCGCCGGCGTCGTCAGCGTCGACCTGGTGCGCCGCTTCGCCGCATCCGGCTACATCGGTCGGGCCAGCGGACGTGGTTTCGACGCCCGCAAGACGCCGGGCTATGCGCCCTACGACCGCCTTGACTTCACCGTTCCCGTACTGACCGAGGGCGATGTCGATGCGCGCATCTGGATTCGCGTCCGAGAGGTCGAGCAAAGCCTGCAACTGATCGAGCAGATCCTCGCCACCCTGCCGGGCGGACCGGTTGCAACCGCGCTCGAAGGCGGCGACGGCGAAGGGCTGGGATTGGCCGAGGGATTCCGCGGCGACGTGCTCGCCTGGGTACGGCTCGACGGGCTCTCTGTCGTCCGCTGTCATTTGCGCGACCCATCGTGGTTTCAATGGCCGCTGCTCGAATCCGCGGTCGAAGGCAACATCGTCGCCGATTTCCCGCTCTGCAACAAATCCTTCAACTGCTCCTATTCCGGACATGACCTCTGATGCGCAGGACCTTATTCGAGAGCCTCACGCGCCGCCCGCTGACGGAAACGCCGCCGACAGCAGACAACGCGGCGCTGGCGGAACTCGCGGCAAGCCTCGACCGCGCGGCGCGGCAGCGGCTCGGCCGCAGCCTCGCCATCCGCGAAGTCGATGCGGGGTCCTGCAACGGCTGCGAGCTGGAAATCCACGCCCTCAACAACGCTTTTTACGACCTCGAGCGCTTCGGCCTGCGCTTCGTTGCCTCGCCGCGCCATGCCGACGTACTGCTGGTCACCGGCCCCGTGACGCGCAATATGCGCGAGGCCCTCGAACGCACCTTTAATGCGACGCCGGAGCCCAAATGGGTCGTTGCTGTCGGCCGGTGCGCCGCCGACGGCGGCGTGTTTGCCGGCAGCTACGCTGTCGTCGGCGGCGTGGACGCCGTCATTCCAGCGGATCTGCACATCGCCGGCTGCCCGCCGACGCCGCTGCAATTGCTGCAGGGGCTGCTCGCACTGTTGGCGCCGCGGCGGGACCGTGTCGCCCCTCAGCCATAGCAAAGCTCGAGCGCCAGAATGGCGGCCGTCATCGCCAAAGTGGCGATGCTCGATCCGCGGCAATTCCACGAATGTTTCCGACCACACCGCGCGGTGCGTTAACCGCTCATTAGGGTTAACAGTCTATTGCTGGCTCTGTCGCGGCATCGGCGCGCCGAGCGCCGTGGCGCCGATTTGGCAGCGATCGAGATGCGCCCGACCCGATCCCGCTCTCTACGCCTGTTCGCTTCAGCAGCTGTGCTCGCCGTTGTCGCGGCGGGTGCGGTCGGATGCCAGACCACGCAGGTCGGAACGACGACCGGCTCGCTGCCGCTCACGCCGCTCGACGCACGGTCAGAAGCCGATTGGCGCCATTATGTGCAAGTCTACGGCGCGCAATACCGCGCCAATCCGACGGACGTCGGCGTGGCGCTGAACTACGCGCAGGCGCTGCGCGGCGACGGCCAGCGTGCCCAGGCGGTCGCCATCCTCGAACGGCTGGCGATGGAGAACCCGCACAACAAGACCGTGCTCGGCGAATACGGCCGCGCGCTGGCGGAAGCCGGCGAGTATTCACAAGCCCTGCGGGTGCTCGAACATGCCCACACACCCGACCAGCCCGACTGGCGCATCCTTTCCGCGCAGGGCGCCGTGCTCGACCAGATGGGTCGTCATGCCGACGCTCGGCGCTATTATCTCACCGCGCTCAAGATCGCGCCCAATGAACCTTCGGTGCTGTCCAATCTCGGTCTCTCGTACGCGTTGTCGAAGGATCTGCCGCAGGCCGAGACGGTGCTGCGCCGTGCGGCGGCGCAACATCCAGTCGATCCGCGGGTGCGGCAGAACCTCGCGCTGGTGCTCGGCCTGGAGGGCCGTTTCGCCGAGGCAGAGGCCGTCGCGCGCGCCGACCTGCCGGCGGACGAGGCTGCCGCCAATGTCGCCTATCTGCGGCAGATGCTCGCGCGCCGCGGTGACGACCGCTTGTCCGCCCGTCGTCGCAACAGCAGGAGTCTGGCTTTCGCCGCAACTTCGCGCAAACAGCTTCAATCCGGCCGGCGCGCGAATGAACGGAACATGCTTAGTGATGCAGCGCCAGCACCCGTATCGCCGCCGGACCGAGAATGACAATGAACAGCGCCGGCAGAAAGAAGACGATCATCGGCACCGTTAGCTTCGGCGGCAGGCCGGCGGCTTTTTTCTCCGCTTCCGCCATGCGCATGTCGCGGTTCTCCTGCGCCAGTACCCGCATCGTCGCGCCGAGCGGCGTGCCATAGCGTTCCGCCTGCTGCAAGGCGAGGCACACCGCCTTGACCCCTTCGAGCCCGGTGCGCTGCGCGAGATTGTCATAAGCCTGGCGGCGGTCGGGCAGATACGAAAGTTCCGCCGTCGTCAGCGTCAGCTCCTCGGCGAGCGCCACCGATTGCGATCCGATCTCCGCGCTGACCTTGTGCAACGCCATCTCGATCGACATGCCGGACTCGACGCATATCAGCAACAGATCGAGAGCGTCTGGAAACGCCCGCCTGATGGAAGACTGGCGGCGCTGGATCTTGTTCTTGAGGAACAGATTCGGGCTGAGCACGCCGAAATAGGCGGCGGCGATCACCATGCCGACCTTGACCGGAAGCGGCCGGTCGAGATCGAGCACGACGAAGATGTAGAACGACGCGGCAACGACCATGACCACCGGCATTGCCATGCGGAAAAACAGGTAGGTTACGTAAGGTGCCTGCCCGCGATAGCCCGCCTGCATGAGCATGGCATGCGCCTCCTCCTGGCCGAGCCATTTGTTGAGATTGAAATTTTCGACGATCGCCTTCATGTAGGTCTTGGGCGACTGTCGCAGCGCTATCTTGCTTTCCTTCGCCAGCCGCTCGCGTTCGCGCTGGCGGATTTTCTCGCGCTCGAAAGCGACCGCCTTCATGCGCTTGGCGAGCGTATCGCTCGAAAACAGCGGCATGGCCAGCATCAGCACCGTCGCGCCGGCGGCGATCCCGGCGAACACCGTGGCCAGGAACCTCGGGTCGAGCAATTGCTGGAGATCGAGCGGCATCGCCACCTCAGAAATCGAAGTTGATCATCTTGCGCATGACGAAGACGCCGACCGACATCCAGATGACGCAGCCGGCCAGCATCATGCGTCCGAGCGGGGTCGTCCATAACAGCGCGATATAGGTCGGGCTCGTGAAATAGATGAGCGCCATCACGGCGATCGGCAGCGATCCGATGATCGCCGCGGAGGCCTTGGCTTCCATCGACATCGCCTGGATCTTGGCCTTCATTCGTTTGCGATCGCGCAGCACGCGGGACAGATTGCCGAGCGCCTCGGAAAGATTGCCGCCGGAGCGCTGCTGGATGGAGATGACAATGCCGAAAAAGTTCGCTTCGGCGACCGGCATCTCCTCGTAGAGCTTGAGGCAGGCCTCGCCGAGCGGAATGCCGATCGCCTGCGTATCGATGATGGATTGGAATTCGCTGCGAATCGGCTCCTCCGCATCGGCCGCGATCAGCCGGAAACTGTCGAGCAGCGGCAGCCCGGCCTTGATGCCGCGAACGATGACGTCGACGGTGTCCGGGAAGTTTTCCAGGAAGCGCCCTTCCCGCCGTTTCCTGAGAAACGACAGCAGCCAAAGCGGAACACCGGCACCCGCCGCGAAACCGAATGCCAGCGCCGGCCCCAGGCCAAGCCGTGCCGGCAGCGCCAGGAGGAACACGGCGCTCCCGAATACCACCGCTGTCAGCACGAACCGCCGTTTCGACCAATTGAGTCCCGCACGCGCGATGCGCACGGCAAGCGGCAAACGCCGGTGCTGCCTCTGCCGCTGCTCGAGATCCTTGAGCGCGCCTTCGATCTGCTCGCGCCGCGGCTTTTGGGCCGCACGGGCCGGCCGCGCCGCCATCGGCTGGGCGCGCGCGATGCTCGCCACGCGGCGTTCGGTCCTACGCTCGCCGGACAGGAGCGGATAAAGGAAGACCCACGCCACACCGCCCATCGCGACCGCCACCAAAAAAAATAGGCTGTAGGTGTGCATGTCAGGCCCGTTCAAGCCGCACCGGTTGTGGCCGTACCCATCGCGCGGCTCATGCCTTCATCGCCCTCGCCGGCTCGACGGCGGCAGCGGTATCGAGCGCGGCGCTGAGCCGAACTTCCTCGCCGTAATAGCGCGCCCGGTCCCAGAATTTCGGGTGGCCGATCCCGGTCGCGCGATGCTGCCCGGTGACGTTGCCGTGGGCGTCCTCGCCAAGGATATCGAACAGGAACAAGTCCTGGGTTATTATGACGTCGCCTTCCATTCCTATCACCTCGGTAATATGGGTGATGCGGCGCGAGCCGTCGCGCAGCCGCGCCCCGTGAATGACGACGTCGACGGACGCGCAGATCATTTCGCGGATGGTGCGCGAAGGCAGTGAGTATCCGCCCATGAGGATCATCGATTCGAGACGGGAGAGCGCCTCGCGCGGGCTGTTGGCATGCACGGTGCCCATGGAGCCGTCGTGACCGGTATTCATCGCCTGCAACAGGTCGAACGCCTCCGGCCCGCGCACTTCGCCGACGATAATCCGCTCGGGCCGCATGCGCAGGCAGTTGCGCACCAGATCGCGCATGGTGATCTGGCCCTCGCCTTCAAGGTTCGGCGGCCGCGTCTCCAGACGCACCACATGCGGCTGCTGCAATTGCAGCTCGGCCGCGTCCTCGCAGGTGACGATGCGCTCGCCGTCGTCGATGTGGCGAGTGAGACAGTTGAGCAGCGTGGTCTTGCCGGAGCCGGTGCCGCCGGAAACCAGGGTGTTGATGCGGCAGCGGCCGATCACCTTGAGGATTTCCGCCCCTTCCTGTGAGATCGAGCCGAACCGGACCAGCTGCTCGAGCGTAAGCTTGTCCTTTCTGAACTTGCGGATGGTGAGCGCCGGTCCGTCGAGCGCGAGCGGCGGCACGATGGCGTTGACGCGCGAGCCGTCCGGCAGGCGCGCATCGCAGATCGGCGAGGATTCATCGACGCGGCGCCCCACCTGGCTGACGATACGCTGGCAGATGTTGAGAAGCTGCTGGTTGTCGCGGAAGCGAATGCCGGTCTTCTGAATCTTGCCGCCGACCTCGATGTAGACCGTGCCCGAACCGTTGACCATGATGTCGGCGATCTCGTCGCGCGCCAAGAGCGGCTCGAGCGGCCCATAGCCGAGCACATCGTTGCAGATGTCGTCGAGCAGGTCCTCCTGCTCGGAGATCGACATCACGATGTTCTTGATTGCGATGATCTCATTGACGATGTCGCGGATTTCCTCGCGCGCGGAATCGGCGTCGAGCTTCGCGAGCTGGGCGAGATCGATCGCCTCGATCAGCGCGCCGAAGATGGCGCCCTTAGTCTGGTAATAGGAATCGGAGCGCCGGGTGTCGACCGCCGAGGGGATTTGCACTTGCGCGGTCGGCGCGGCCGCCTTCGCCGGCGACGGCGACCCGATCAACGGGGCGCCAAGTCCCGCGGAAGGGAATGGTGTGCGGCCGTTTTCGATCGTCGCCGGAGCGGCCGCGGGCGCGAGCGGCGGCGCCGGCGAAGGCGGATGCGCCGACGGCTTCCGTTCGAGGGTGGCAGTGTCGGTGGAAGAGGAACGCTTGCCAAACACGATACGCAACTCCAACAATGGTTATGCTTGCCGCAGCAGTTTTTCGATCAGCGGCGGGAACAGGCCGGAGCGTCGCTTCTTGGGCTCCGCCCGACCGGTCAACTGCTGCGCCATCTGCAGGAACATCTCGGCAGTGCGGTGGGTGGCCGCCACTTCGGCGACCATCTGTCCGTTGTTGGCCGCCGCGCCGAATACCTGCGGCTCAAAGGGAATGATCGCCACCGCCTCGTCGTCGAGCACCTTGGCGAAATCGGCGGCCTTGATTTCCGGCCGCTTGGGCACGCCGACCTGATTGAGGCAGTAGAGCGGACGACGGTCGTTCGGCCGTTGCGCCTTCAACAAATCGTGGATGTTTTTGGTGTTGCGCAGGTTGGCGAGATCGGGCGTCGCCACGATGAGGATGTCGTCGGCGCCGATCAGCGTCTGCTTGGTCCATCCGGTCCACTGATGCGGAACATCGAGAACGACGCACGGCACCGTCGCGCGCAGCGAGTCGAAGATCGCTTCGAACGCGTCGGCGCCAAAATCGTAGACCCGCTCCAGCGTTGCCGGTGCCGCCAAGAGGCTCAGATGGTCGGTGCACTTCGCCAGCAGCCGATCGATGAAGGCATTGTCGATGCGGTCGGGCGAGAACACCGCCTCGGCGATGCCCTGCGGCGGATCCTGGTTGAAATCGAGGCCAGCGGTGCCAAAGGCGAGATCGAGATCGGCGACGACGGCGTCGAGCACCAGGTCGCGGGCCGCGGCGAAGGCGATATTGTGGGCGATCGTCGAGGCGCCGACGCCGCCCTTGGCCCCGACCACGGCGATGATGCGACCGACGGGTTTGGCGTCCGGCGCCGAGAACAGCCCGCACACGGAGCGCACGACCTGCACGGCCCCGACCGGCGAGATCAGATAATCGCTCACTCCGCGCCGCATCAGCTCGCGATAGAGGCCGACATCGTTCGTGCGCCCGATGACGACGACCCGCGTGCCGGCGTCGCAGGACTGGGCGAGCTGGTCGAGGCTGGCAAGAAGATC
>JAKAPE010000072.1 GCA_021811945.1 Pseudomonadota bacterium
TCGAGCGGCGTTGCCGCACTCACAGCGTAATCGCCGGGATCAACGCGGCCGCCGGGAAAAACGAAGAAGCCTGGAACGAATGCCGCGCTACGCGAACGCCGGCCCATCAATACCTCTGCCCCCTCAACACCGTGACGCCAGACGATCAGCGTACTCGCATCGCGCGCCTTGACCGGAGCATTATCGGAATCATCACGCGCGTGTCCTAACGGCCGGCGCTGGGGGTAAATGCAAGCGGACGACATTTTGCCTCAAGTGGTACCTTAATCTTCAATTGTGGTTTTTCGTGACGCCTTGACGGCTGAGCCGACCGATTTTGAGATTTCAATAGATCGGAAATCTTTGATCTAAAGTCTCGACTAAGAAATATTGCCATTGACTACAACATACTCATAGCCAACAACCTCAGAAATCTTCCACGCGCTCCCATCCGGGATTTCAACAATCGTCAGCTCCGCATTTGGACCGGCAGCAGCTGGGCCGAATTCTTCAACGAGGCGCACGAGATCTCTGTCATTTCGTTCAGTCTGGCCTTCCACCTTCGGCCGAGGATAAAAATTGCCTCCGGCGTGGATCGCGTTCACGCGAATCCCGACCTTTTAATTCCGCCAGCTTAGCAAGCGCTTCGGAGCTTAGGCTGAAGCAGGATCCGACAGCTCGATTCACGACTACCTTCATGGCTCTCTCCGCTGAAACTTTGGCATCATTGACTACAGCCCAATCGAATTTGCCGTAATTGTTCACCAAAATCATTTTGCTGTTCGGCGGCAAGCGCCCGGCGCCCTTTTATAGAATCGGACGTTAGGGGTCGATGGCCAAGAACGAAACATCCCGACGGTCGAGATAGGCAGGTTAGCTGTGCCCAGTTGTTTTGGACCGGGCCCTAAGAGGCGACCATTTTCGTGCTCGTATACAATTTTTTGCGCTGTCCATTGACACTACCCGGGTTCGCGGCGCTGAAATATCACCTTGACATCACAGAAAGGTTGTGCACCCCTTAGGCTAGAGGGTTTTTGCCGACGTCTCCACGACGAACGCCTCGGATGTCATGAATTGTATTGGCAGTGCCGAGCGGCGCGGGCGACTCGTGCTTATGGACCGGCAGGACCGCCGCCACAGTGGGAGGACCAACCATGAAATGCTTAAGTTCCATTATCGCGGCGCTCTTGCTCGCCGTAATTGGCGCGCCGGCTACGGCGCAGACCAGTAAGCCTGCCGAGGTCGATCTCGGCATCTTCACCTTTACCTCCGGACCCGGCGCGGCATATGGGGTGCCGGGGCGAAACGCCGCCGACGTGGTCATCGGCCAGATCAACGCTTCCGGCGGCATCGGCGGCGTACCGGTCAAGCCGATCTATGTTGACGAAGGACAGGGCACCAACGCGGTGGTTGCCGAATTTCGCAAGCTCGCGTCCGACAGCAATAACCAAGCCATGATTGCCGCGCTCTCAAGCGCCAATTGTCTCGCCCTGGCGCCTGTCGCTGAGCAGCTGCAAATGCCGACCTTTATGTGGAATTGCGACACCCATCAGCTCTTCCTAAAGGACAAGTACAAATACGTTTACCGCACCAACAGCAGCACAGTTCCGGAATTCGTCGCCGACGCGCTCTATCTACTAGCCGTAAAGCCGAATGTAAAAACCGTAGCCATCATAGATCCGGACTATGCGTTTGGCCGTGACGCCGGGCTGATCTTCAAACAAACCCTGAAGGCGCTGAAACCCGATATTGAAGTCGTTGCCGAACTCTATCCCAAATTAGGCTCGCCTAGCTTCAACACGGAGATCTCGCGTCTGGTCGCGGCCAAGCCGGACGTCATTTTCTCCAACTTTTGGGGCGCGGACTTGGAAAACTTCGCGCGGCAAGCCGCTCCGCGCGAACTCTTCACCAGCAGCCAAGTGATCCTGGCGCTAGGTGAATCCGTGCTGCAAAGCGTTGGCAATTTGCTTCCCGATGGTGTGATCATCGGCGTGATCGGCGACGGCTGGTGGAAGTCGTCGACAGCTCAGGCCAATCCGCAAACGAAAGCCTTCATCGAGGACTATCGCAAGCGTTTCAATGAATATCCTGTGTTTCCTTCGTTCAAGATGGCCAATACCATCTACGCAGTGAAGGCGGTCTACGACAAAGCGCTCGCTACTAACAAAGGCCGCTGGCCAACCCGCGACGAACTCGTTGCCGCGGCTAAGGGGATCAAGGTCGACACGCTGACGGGCACCCTCGCACTGCGCGAGGACAATGACGGACTTGTCGATCAGATCGTGGGCGTAACTGAGAAAAGCTCCAGTTATCCGTTCCCGATCATGGGCAACATGGTTCGCTATCCGGCGAATCTAGTAACACCCCCGGTCGGAACAGATCCGATCGCATGGATCAGCAAGCTGACGCCGACGATGTTGGCGAACGCACCAAAACCCGGCTCTTATAAATAGGACGATGTTCGCCAACTATGTACCCGTGATCGTCGACGGATTGGTCGATGCCGCGCTGATCTTCTTTGTCGCGGTAGGCCTAACTTTGGTGTTTAGCGTCGCTCGAGTGCTCAATGTCGCGCATGGAAGTTTCTATGCGCTGGGCGCCTATCTTAGCGTCGTGATTGGAATGTGGTTGACAGGGCACGGATGGATTGTCGCAAGCCTCGCCGCCTTGTTGCTTAGCCCGATCCTGATCGCGGTCGCACTCGGGCCGTTGATCGAGCGAACGTTGCTGCGCTGGACCTATGGGCGCCCGGAGGCGCTGCAGATCCTGGTGACCTTCGGGCTGTTCCTGGTGCTGGAAGACATGCAGAAGCTGATCTTTGGCGTAGAGCCGTATTCTCAGGACACGGCGGTTCAGCTGTTTGGCGTCAGCCACATTAGCGGCATCGTGTATCCTAACTATCAACTGCTGCTAATTGTGCTGGCTATCATGGTCGGCATTGGTCTGCGCCTAATGCTCAGGCAGACGCGCATTGGCAAGCTGATCGCTGCCGTGGTAGCCGACCAGGAGATGGCGCAAACGATCGGCATCGATGTCAGCCGCATATTCGTTCTGGCGTTCACGCTCGGCGTTCTTCTGGCTGCGCTTGGTGGTGCGTTGGCCTCGCCGATGATCGGCGTTGCCCCCGGCCTCGGGGCGGAAGCCATCGTGCTCGCCTTCGCCGTCGCGGCGATCGGCGGCCTTGGCCAGATCGAAGGTGCTGCGCTTGCCGCAATCCTGGTCGGACTGACGCGTGCCTCTGCCATTTATTGGGCGCCGGAATTTCAGCCAGTCGTCCCTTATCTGGTCATGGTCGCAGTTTTGCTCGTGCGCCCTTATGGCCTATTCGGGTCCGTCGGTCTTCGGCGCATTTGACATGGTCGTATGGCAGCTTCTCGCGCTGGCGGTCGCGGCAATGGCATTGCCGGTCGCCGTGCCATGGCTGGGCTTCGTTATTACGGTAGCCATCGGCAAGGGGCTGGCAGCGCTTGGCGTTGCAATGTTGCTCCGTGGCGGGCTCATTTCAATTGGCCATGCGCTCTACGTCGCGGTGGGCGCTTATGCAACAGCCTTCCTGATGCTCAGTGTCGGAATGAATGAACTATTTCTTCTGCTCGTCTGCACGACCGCGATCACTATGGCGTCGGGGCTGGTGATCGGAGCGTTTATGGCTCGCTATCGAGCGATATTTTTTGCCATGCTAAATCTCGCCATCTCTATGGTGTTCTTCACACTGCTTTCGAAGCTTTATAACCTAACCGGTGGTTCTGATGGGATGAGGGTGGCGACCCCTACGGTGCTTGGCGTGACGCTCGACCGCACCAAATTCGATCTCGTTCTGCAATTTAGCGCCGTGGCACTGATGGTGGTGGTGGCGTTGCTCATTGATCGGTACCTCAAGAGCCCTCTTGGTGAGGCGCTTACGGCGATCCATGCCAATGAAGTGAGGCTTGAATATCTCGGTGTCTCGGCGCGCGGTGTAATCTTGGCCGTTTACACAATATCAGCGGCATTGGCCGGTCTTGGCGGCGCTATTACAGCGGTAGCTATCGGTCATGTCGTGCCCGAGCTGTCCTATTGGACGGCCTCCGGCCAATTGGTGCTGATCGCCGTCCTCGGCGGGATTAGCGGCGTGCCCGGAGCGTTTATCGGCGCCTTCTTCTTCGAACTAGTGCGAACTTTCGCGGCCGATTTCGTACCCGACGCCTGGAACGCAATCGTTGGCGTGGCGCTTCTAATCGTGATTTTTTTCTTGCCGCAAGGCCTCTACGGATTGCTCCAGCGCGTCAAGATGCGAAAGGCACGACTATGAATCCAATCCTCTCGGTGCGCGATCTGCACATCAGCTTCGGCGGGGTAAAGGCGGCGGATGGGGTCGATCTGGACATCTATCCGCATGAATTCATCGCCATTATCGGCCCCAACGGCTCAGGGAAGACAACGTTTCTCAATCTCTGCACCGGGTATATCCGTCCGACGCGCGGCAGTGTCATCTTCGAAGGGCGCAGCATTACGAACCAGGCGCCCCGTACCATCACGCGACGCGGCATCGCCCGGGCATTCCAGATCCCGCAATTGTTCACCGGCCACTCGTTAATCGAGAATGTAATGTTGTCAGTCGCCGCACAGCATGGAATCTGGCAAGCGTTTAGGCCGTTGGCCCACGAGGCCTATCGAAAAAAGGCATGCGAGGTGCTCGATCTAATGTCGCTTGGCGACATTGCCCACGGACCGACCGCGAACATGCCGGAAGGCTTGCGGAAACTCACCGACATCGCCATTGCGCTGGCGCTAAAGCCGCGACTACTGCTGCTCGACGAGCCCACCAGTGGGGTCAGTACTGCCGAAAAATTTGCGCTCATGGATACAATCGTCGGCGTCCTCCGCGCCGAGAAAGTCACCGCGCTGTTCGTAGAACACGACATGGATGTAGTTGAACGCTACGCCGACCGTGTCCTGGTCTGGGATGCTGGCCAGGTTATCGCGGGCGGTCCGCCGCAAGAAATACTGTGCAGTTCGCACGTGCTCGAACGTGTGATAGGGATCAGCTAATGCTCCGGCTGGAAAAAGTCCGGGTCAGGTTTCACGATCAACTTGTGCTCCGCGACGTTAGCATGAAAGCAGCTTCGTCGCGCACGACGGTATTGATCGGGCGCAATGGCGCCGGCAAAACCACCACGCTGCGCTCTATCATGGGGCTGCTGCCGCTCGAAGACGGCCGCATACTATTCGACGATTTCGATCTGGCTACAGTGCCAGTTCATGACCGCGCCCGGCTCGGCATCGGCTACGCGCCCGAGGATCGTCGGCTGATCTCGGATGTTTCGGTCGAAGATAATCTTCTGCTGCCCGCCGTCGCTCTGTCCTTCGCAGCGTTTGAACGTAAACGCCGCCTTGACGAGATCTATGCCCTCCTTCCGGAGATCGCGGTCACACGGAAGCGCGCCGCGGGAGTCCTCTCAGGCGGCCAAGGAAAGATCGTCGCGCTTGGTCGTGCGCTAATGGTTGGCACGCGCTACGTTCTGCTTGACGAGCCATTCCAAGGACTGGCACCTGTGCTTGCGCTTTCCTATGCCGATACGCTCGCGCGACTTCGACAGACTCGGCCTAGTCTCGGCTTGCTGATCACGGAATCGACGCCGAAACTCTTGGAAAAGATAGTCGACAGCTCGCTTCTGATCGAGCGCGGTGAGGTGACCGAACTGACCAAACTAATCGGGTCCCACACTGCCGCCGCCCAATAAAGGTGCGAGCTTCGTTCAGAGTAGCCGCAGTTGGCGCCAAATTACAACGTTTTGCACCCGAGGCCTGCATCATTTCTTTTTTGGCTGTAGGCTCATCACGCTTCCTACTTCTTTTGGCTTCGGCAAATGCTGGTGCGTCTCCCACATTTCGCGCAGCAAGCGCTGCGATTCCTCGGGCATGGGTTCGACTTTGCGTGTGGTAAGGTCGACGTGCAAAGCAAGCTGCTCAAGTGTGGCCATTTGCACCTTCTTCTCGACGTGCCACATCGTGTGGAAATAGTGTATGCGCTTCGCGTCGAAGCCCAGCAATTGCGTGGTGACTTTGACTTCCTCATTTACGCTCAATTCGCGCTGATAGGTGATGTGGCTCTCGACGGCAAAAGTCGACTTTCCAGTGCGTTGGCGGTATGGCTTGCCGAGGCCTATAAGTGGGTAGAAGGCGTCAGTGCCGTGATCGAATACAAGCACAAAATAGGCGACGTTCATGTGGCCGTTGTAATCGAGCCATTCAGGTAGAATCCGTTCCTGCCAGCGCGAAATTGGAGCCTCAAAGGTCATTGCAATCTTCCTTTCTTTGTCCGGTAATTAGGCGCGGGATCCGGTTGGAGCCGCCTCGTCGCCGTTAGATCCCGAAGTTATCTTCTGGCGCTTGCGAGCTGCTAGGCCAGGCTCTGACGGAGCTTGAAGCGTTGGATTTTTCCTGTGACCGTTTTCGGCAACTCGTTCACAAAATGGATCCAGCGGGGATACTTGAACCCAGCCAGGTGTTCTTTGCAAAACTGCTGCAGCTCAGCAACTGATGTGTCGTTTTCGTCCTCGGGATTCCTGAGTACGAGATACGCGGCCGGTTTAATGAGGTTATCCTCGTCCGGTCGACCTATCACCGCGGCTTCGCGCACCTTCGGATGCTCGAGCAGCTTCGCTTCGATCTCAATCGGCGAGCACCACATGGCGCCGACTTTCAGCATATCGTCGGCACGGCCGGCATTGACGTAATAGCCGTCAGGGTCGACGTAATACATGTCGCCTGTATTTAGCCACGCGCCAACCATCGTCTTTTGCGACTTTTCGGGGTTGTTCCAGTAGCAGCGGGCGTTCGATTCACCCTCAACCCAAAGCGTACCGATCTCGCCGTTTGGCACGACGTTGCCGTCCTCGCCGACGATCTTGACCTCGTAGCCGGGGACCGGTCGGCCGGAGGTGCCGGGCCGGATGTCGTCGATCCGGTTGGAAATAAAAATATGCAGAACTTCGGTGGAGCCGATGCCGTCCAGGATCGATACGCCGGTCAACTCCTTCCACCGGTTGAAGATCGTAGCGGGCAAGGCTTCACCTGCGGAGAGACAGCGTCGCAATGCGCTGAGTCGGCGTGGCCGTTTTTCATAGGCATGAACCATCTGGCCGTAGAGAGTGGGAACGCCAAAAAATACTGTTGCGCCAGAGCGCTCGAGATAGTCAAGGGCGAGCTCGGCGGTCGCCCGTTCCGGCTGTACGACCATCGATGCGCCCACCCAAAGCGGAAAGGTCATGCCGCCGCCAAAGCCGAATGAGAAAAACAACTTGCTCGCGCAGAAAACAATGTCAGCGGATCCAATTCCCGCGACCTTGCGTCCGTATCTTTCGCTGGTGATCACCATGTCCCGATGGACATGAACGACGCCCTTCGGGTGGCCAGTAGAGCCGGACGAATATAGCCAGAAGCAATCCGTCATCGGTGTCGTTGGCGCGGGGTCGAGTTTTGGCGAGGCGGCGGCGATGAGCTGGGACAGGGACTCGGGTCCGTCAATTGGGAGTACGATGCGCAGGTGCGGCGATGAACGCGCTACGTCCGCCACTTCCACGGCCAAAGCCGACGAGTAGACAAGCCCGGCGCATTGCGCGTCGGCGATCAGGTACCGGTAATCGGAGTGTTTTAGAAGTGTGCTTGCGGCAATCGGAATTATCCCGGCTTTAATAGCGCCCCAAAAGACATAGAAGAACATGGGTGCGTCGAGCGCCGCCATGACCAAGCGGTCGCCGGGAATCAACCCCAGCTTCAACAGCGCATTGCCGGCACGGCTTACGTTCTCAGCAAGCTGTGCATAGGTGATCTCATCGGCGTTGTGGCGCAACGCGACATGGCTGCCGCGTCCTTCCGTGATATGCCGGTCGATAAACGGAACCGCGACGTTGAAGACAGCGGAGAAGCGAAGTGTATTGGGAGTGACGCTTTCGTCGACCACGACCGTGTGATCGCTCTCGCTAGTCCCACTCATATTCCTGCCCTCGTTGCCACACCACCGGCCCGCAGATTTGCTGCTCGGAATCGATCAATTTCGCAGTTGACATCCCGTGGGATGTGGAAGATATATGAAATATCACAATAGTATTACATGTTGCAATCCCCATGGCCGCGAGCCCCTCGTTGACTGCGAAACCGATGCCGGAACAGCGTTGGCTCGGCCGTCCAGTCGAGCGGGTCGAAGACGCCACGCTGCTCACCGGCAGCGGTTATTTCACAGACGACCTGCCGGTCCGAGCGGGAACCTTGCACGCCGCCATTCTGCGTTCGCCCCACGCCCACGCCGAAATTTTATCCATAGACACCTCGAAGGCCGCGGCGCGTCCCGGCGTGGTCGTGGTGCTGACCGGTAGCGATATCAAAGCGGACACTGATCCATTCATCATCGTGCTGCGTCAACCGATGGATCAGTGGTCTCTAGCAACCGACCGAGTACGGTTTGTCGGCGAGGCAGTGGCAGTCGTCGTCGCCGAAAATCGCTACCTCGCTGAGGACGCAGTGGATGACATAAGGGTCGAATACCGAAAGCTGCCCGCTGTCATCGATCCTCTGCGCGCGATCGAGAAAGACGCGCCGCTGGTGCACCCCAAAGTCGGCTCAAATGTTCCTTCGGAACGCCATTTCACCTATGGCGACCCTGATCGGCGTTTTTCCGAGGTGGACCAAGTTGTCTCGCTCACGGTCAATTATCCGCGCAACTCACAAACCCCGCTTGAAGGCTACGTTGTTGTCGCCGACTACCAGCCCGGTGAGGGCGTCTACGATGTTCTCTGCAATTTTCAGGGGCCATTCACGGTCCATCCGGTCATGTCTAAGGCGCTGCGCTGCCAGGGCGCGCAGCTGCGCATCCGCACTCCGGCCTATTCGGGTGGCGGTTTCGGGGTGAAGCAGGCAATCTTCCCTTACGTGGTGTTGATGTGTGTCGCCTCCCGGCGCACCCGCCGACCAGTCAAATGGGTGGAGGATCGTTTCGAGCATCTCGCTGCGGCTATCGCGGCGCCGAACCGCATCATCCATGCACAGGCTGCTGTGAAGAAGGACGGCACCGTCACGGCGCTGCGTTTTGAGCAGATCGACGATTACGGTGCGTATCTGCGTCCGCCCATGCCGGGGCCGCTCTATCGCCAGCATGGCATCATGACCGGCGCTTATGGCGTCAAAGACATGAGCATCACTAACAAGCTGGTGATGACTAACAAGACACCGTCCGGAATGGTGCGTGGGTTTGGCGGGCCGCAGATCTACTATGCGATCGAGCGTCTAATGCAGCGAGTTGCGGTCGAACTTGGGCTCGATCCTCTCGATGTCATCCGCAAAAACCTCATTCCAGCGGGCTCGTTTCCGTATCGTGCGCCGGCCGGCGCGCTCATCGATTCTGGCGACTATCAGACCGGTACCGCACTGGCTGAACGGGATGGCGGCTTGGCCGAACTGCGTCGCAAACGCGACGAGGCGCGCGCCGCTGGTCGTCTCTACGGCATCGGCTTCGCGGCGGTGGTGGAGCCGGCTCAATCTAATATGGGTTATCTTAGCACGATCGTTCCGGTCGAGGAACGGCGTAAAGCCGGACCTAAGGGCGGTAACGTTGCTTATGCCACCGTGCATGTTGATTGCCTGGGTACGGTTAGCGTAACAGCCGACAGTCTGCCGCAGGGCCAGGGTCACGCGACTATCCTGAGCCAAATCGTTGCCGAACAGCTTGGCCTCGATCCGCACGATATTCGCTGCAATATGGAGCGGGATACCCAGCGCGATCCCTGGTCGATTGCCACCGGCAACTATTCCAGCCGGTTCTCCTCGTCGACCGCTGTTGCCGCGCAAATGGCCGCCATCAAAATTCGTAGGAAGCTCAGCGAAATTGCAAGCCAAACACTTAACGTGCCCGCGGAGCAGGTCGCATTCGGCAATGGCAAGATATTTGCAAAGGACAATCCCGATAACAGTATTCGCTTCTCGCGCGTTGCCGGCACTGCGCACTGGTCCCCCGGCGAACTGCCGACAGGGATGGCGCCGGGCATTTCCGAAACCGCTTCCTACTCGGCGCCAGAGCTGGAGCCGCCGAACGACGCCGACCAAATCAATACGTCGCTGACCTATGGCTTCGTTTTCGACTATTGCGGCGTCGAGGTTGACCGAGACACCGGGGCGGTCCGTATTGACAAATACGTTACCATGCATGACGCCGGACGTATTCTCAATCCGCTGATTGCCGAGGGCCAAATCTATGGCTCGTTTGGCTGGGGCGTGGGATGTGCACTGCTCGAGGAGTTTGTCTACAGCCCCGACGGCAGCTTTTTGTCCGGCACGTTCGCCGACTATCTCTGCCCGACCTCCTGTGAGGTTCCGCGCCCGGTCATTCTACACATGGAATGCCCATCGCCGTTCACCCCGCTCGGCGCCAAAGGCCTAGCCGAGGGCAACGTCATGAGCACGCCGGTTTGCATCGCTAATGCGGTGGCCGATGCTCTCGGAGCCAGGGACGTCAAGCTGCCGCTCACGCCTTCCCGCGTCAAAGCGCTCATGGGTGAAACCGAGAGGCCGCCACGCGCTGCCCGCCCGGTATCGTCGCTCAAAGCGCCGAAGGCTGGCGCCAAGGCCACAGCGGGCTCAGGAACATTGACCGTTCCGGTGGCCCCGGAGGTGGTGTGGCGCGCGCTGTTCGATCCAACGATATTGAAGCGTACGATTCCCGGCTGTCATAACCTCGATCTGGTCGCCCCTAACAGCTACCGTGCCGACGTCTCGCTCGGAGTCGGCATCATTAAGGGCCGCTTCGCCGCGCGGGTTGCGCTCTCCGACCTTGATCCGCCGCGCGCTGCCACTTTATCCGGCGGATTGGAAGGGGCGCTTGGAATTACTGTAGGAAGCGCTCGTGTGCGGCTGGCGCCGCAGGGCGCCGGAACCTTGATCGAATACGAATACAACGCCGAGATTAGCGGCAAGGCAGCTGCAGTTGGCGGGCGCATGCTCGATGGGGCGACCAAGGTTCTAATCAATCAGTTTTTTCAGCGTCTCATTGCCGAGATGACCGGCGGCGCTGCGCCAGCAGGCGAAGGTAAGCAGTCCTGGTGGCGACGTTTGCTCAATGCGCTCGGACTTGGCACATGAAGCCGAAATCGTTCACCTATCTGCGGCCCGCGAGTATCGACGAAGCGGTGCAGGCGCTAGCACGATGGCGTGAGGATGCACGCATTCTTGCTGGCGGGCAGTCGCTGGTAGCGATGATGAATCTGCGTCTCATCGAGGCGCAGGCGCTAATCGACGTCTCCGATCTAGCTCCACTTGCATACATTCGCGAAAGTAACGGTGAAATCGAGGTCGGCGCGTCGACGACGCAGGCGCAGTTTATGATGTGGCCGACGCTGGCCGAATGCGCCCCGTTGTTGAGTGCGGCCTTACCGCATGTGGGGCATTACCAGACGAGAAGTCGCGGCACCGTGTGCGGCAGCATCGCCCATTCCGATCCGAGTTCCGAGTTGCCACTGTGCCTCGCCACCCTCGGGGGCAGCGTTGTCGTGACATCTTCACGCGGCACGCGCGTGCTTCCGTGTGGCGATTTCCAAATCGGCATGTTGACGACCGCCCGACTGCCCGATGAGTTGATTACGGCCGTGCGATTCCCCACGCGCAGGCCCGGTGCTGGGTACGCCTTCGCGGAGATGGCGCAGCGACACGGTGATTTCGCCATCTGCGCCGTCGCCGCGATGGTGTCTGGAGAGACAACCCGGCTCGGCGTCGGTGGAGTTGCAGAGAAGCCGACGGTACGCGAATGGGCTGGGCTAGATGAGAGTGGGATCGATGATGCGCTCAACGATTTAGCTTGGGATCTTGGCGGAACGGACGATTCTCATGCCACCGCCGCCTATCGTCGTGGATTGGTGCGGCGCCTCGGCCGCCAGGTCATCGAGGAGGCAAAAAAATGCTCGAGCTGAAAGAGGGGCAACGCCACCCCATTACCATGACGCTGGACGGCCAGGAGGTGCGCGGCTTGACTGAGCCACGCATGCTGTTGAGCGATTTTTTGCGTCAAGAACTCGGCCGACCGGAAGTTCATGTCGGCTGCGAGCACGGCGTGTGCGGCGTTTGTACCGTCCTGATTGACGGCAAGCCAGCACGCAGCTGCTTGACCTTTGCGGTGCAGGCCGCGGGTCGACGCGTTGATACCATACGGAGCCTCGCTGACAAGGATGGAAAGCTGAATGATCTACAGAGCGCGTTCCGAAGGCATCATGCCTTGCAGTGCGGATATTGCACGCCCGGCATTTTGCTCTCCGCCGAGGCATTCTTACGTGAGAATGCCAGGCCGTCCGAGCAGGAAGTTCGTGAGATGCTAAGCGGGCATATTTGCCGATGTACCGGCTATGTCGGCATGGTCGACGCTATCCTGGAGACCGCGCAGCAGAGAGCATCGGCCGGGACGCCGTGAGAAATGAAAGCATCGTCATCCGTGCCGACCTTGATTTTTCGTACACACTGTGAAGGCAAAGCTGAGAGCCGACCAATCCCTCTGCGATCCGCGGTGATTGCCGGGTGGACTGGGCGCGATCCGATTGCGCGCGAAAAGCACATTACCGAACTCGAGGCCGTAGGCGTGGCTCGACCAAAATCAACGCCGATCTATTACCGTATCTCGGCCGCGCGGCTGACCACGTCATCACAGATCGAGGCGACCGGCGAGAACTCAAGCGGCGAGGTGGAACTTGTGCTGATCCGCGACGCGGAGCGGCTTTGGCTCGGCGTCGGTTCTGATCACACCGACCGAAAGGTTGAGACATACTGCGTCACCTTCTCCAAACAAATGTGCGACAAGCCAATGGCCGATGAACTGTGGGCCTTCGATGAAGTGCGCGACCATTGGGATTCGTTGGAACTGCGCTCTTGGATCGCCGAGGGCGGGGAGCGGCGCCTGTACCAGCAGGGATCCGCTGCAGCCATGCTTCCACCCGATGCGATCATTGCCGGTTTTGCGCCGAACGGCTCGCTGGCCGAAGGGACGGCGATGTTTTGTGGGACCTTGGCGGCAAAAGGAGGCATTCGTCCATCAAAGCGGTTTTCATTCGAGTTATTCGATCCTGTCCGCGTCCGACGGATCGTTCACGCCTATGATATTGTCGTTCTCCCGGTGGAGGGGTGAGAGAGGACACATGAGGAAGCAGTCAGCCTCCGCGCAAGCGATGTCTGTTCGCACACTCGTGGGATCGCGGCCGGTCAAGTCACTGCTTGATCAAGCGTATAACAAAATTAAGCTACGCATCATTACCTGCGGCTATCGGCCGGGCGAGGTCCTCAGTGAGGCGGCGATCTCGGATGAGTTGAAGATCGGCCGAACACCTGTTCATCAGGCAATCCACCGGTTGATGATGGATGGCCTCATAACGATCATGCCGCGCAAGGGTGTCATGGTGGCTCCGGCCGGCGTCGACGAGGTGATGGAAATCATCGATGTGCGGCTCGTGACCGAATGCTATTGCGCTCGCCTTGCCGCGGACCGAGCCGACGACTCCGAGCTGCAACATCTTCAAAGAATTATCGACGCCTCGGAAAAGGTGACGAATCAACGTGACGTCGAGAAGATGATATTATTCGATCGGGAGTTCCATGACATTTTGGCGCGCGCAGCGCGTAACACTGTCTTGGCAGATGTCTTGCGGAGCCTGCACGAGCGGTCGCTCCGTTTCTGGTTCATTTCATTGCGTGATCCGGACCATCATCGCAGTGTATTAGCGCAGCACCGCGCGATCCTCGCTGCGCTTCAGAGCCGGCAGCCGGATGCTGCAGAAAATGCCATGCGCGAGCACATCCTTGCCTTCCAGCGCAACGTAACCCGGCAGGTCTTAGGCGCCGCACCAAACAGGGAAACTCAACCGATGAAGAATCCGAAGCTGCACGACGAATTCAAGAAGATCGATATGACGACTGGCTGGGTCACTCCGGCAGGCTATCCCGGAGGCATTCAGCAGAAGATCCTGGCCGGTTCGCTTGATGAAGCCGGCCGAACAGGCAATCGGACCAGACTCCTAAGGTTTGAGCCAGGCGTTTATACGACCAAGCCATTTGTGCACGAATATTGGGAAGAGGTGTTCCTTGTATCCGGCGATTTGACCGTCGGGAATGACGAGCATGGCAATGGTGGCGAATCATTTGTCCCGCTGACGTATGCCTGCCGTCCACCAGGAGCACCGCACGGCCCCTTCAAGTCAGTCGGCGGCTGTCTGCTGTACGAAATCCATTATTACGTCTAACGCAGCAGGCGCAAAACCGCAGCTTTGAGCGGGCGGTACATCCATGAACGCGACAATCGCGACCGTACGTACAGCTTTGGAATCGGGTGGCACCAGCAGCCGGGCGCTTGTCCAGGCCTGTATCGACCACGCGGAGGCAGCATCGGGTGAGGGCGCGCGCACCTTCGTGCGGGTGTTCGCTGAATCGGCGATTGCCGAGGCCGAAGCCATCGATCGACGTCGGCAAGCCAGAATATGGACGGGGCCGCTCGGAGGCATCCCGATTTCCATCAAAGATCTATTCGATATTCGCGGGATTCCGACGACCGCGGGATCGGTAGTGCTTGCAGAATTCGCGCCGGCCTTAGCCGATGCGGTCGTCGTCTCGCGGTTGCGTGCAGCTGGAGCGGTGATTGTCGGGCGAACGAACATGACCGAGTTTGCCTTTTCTGGCCTCGGACTTAATCCTCACTTTGGAACTCCGACGAATCCGTACGACCGCTCAACGCGTCGTATTCCAGGTGGATCATCGTCCGGAGCGGCAATTTCCGTCTGCGATGGCATGGCGATAGCTGCGATTGGCACCGATACCGGTGGTTCGGTCCGAATACCGGCGGCCCTATGCGGGCTCGTCGGTTTCAAGCCGACCGCTGCGCGCATTCCACTCGCGGGCACGCTGCCATTGTCGATATCCCTCGATTCAATTGGTCCGCTTACCCGCAGCGTTGAATGTTGCCGGATCCTCGATGCAGTCTTGAGCGATCAGCCCTGTGAAGCCGTGCATTCGGTGACCCTGCAGGATCTGCGGATCGCGGTACCAATGACGCGCGCATTCGACGATATCGATGCCTGTGTGAGTCAAACCTTCGAGTCCGCATTGGCCGCTCTCGTAGATGCCGGTGCAAAAGTTTCACAAATTCATGTTCCCGAATTTGCCGACGTCGGCCAGACGGCAGACGTCGCAACTTTTCCGGCGGTTGAAGGTTACAGCTGGCACCGCGATTTGCTCGGGCGCGCCCGCGATCGGTACGATCCACGCGTGGCAGTGCGCCTTGAAAGGGGCCGCAGTGTGAGCGCAGCTGACTATTTGTGGTTGCGGCAACGGCGAAGCGAATTGATGCGGGCGATCCGATCTCGCGTCGGCGGTTATGATGTCTTAGCCATGCCTACCGTACCCATCATTGCACCACCAATCGGCGGTCTTGATCGTGACGAAGACCTATACCACCGGATCAATCTGTTGGTACTTCGAAACCCGACCCTTATCAATTTCCTCGACGGTTGCGCCTTGAGCCTTCCCTGCCATGCTGATGGAGAGGCTCCGGTCGGTCTGATGCTAGCGCGGTTCGACGGCGCAGATCATGAGCTGCTTGCGATCGGCGAGGCTGCCGAGCGTGCATTGAAGGCAAAGCGCGCGGGCAATCGCTAGGTTTTCGGCTGTGACTTTAAAGTTTGTTCGGGCGAAACGCGTTGGTAGAACCGAGCAATCGCATCGACGGTCAGTGCTGGCTTCTCACGATGCGGCACGTGCCCGCAATCTGGGATCAGCAAGGTCTCGAGCGGGCCCTTGCATATTGCCTGGGCCATGTGGACCTGTCGATGCGTTCCGTAGCGGTCTTCATCACCGCGAATGATCAACATGGGAACGGAGATTCTGGTCAGATCCTCCCTGAGGTTGAACGTGGCAAATCTGGGATCGAGCCAGACATCATTCCATCCCCGAAATGCCGTATCGACGTATTTGTGATAACGCGCAAGCCGTTGGCGCAAATCGCCAGTTTCAAATGCCCTGCGTGCGTTCCGGATCTCGGCGAGGGTTTCTGGCTCAACGCAAAAATGTGGCGCCATCAAAACGAGACCATGCACGCGAGGATCCGCAACATTCCCGGCATAAGCGGTGGCCATCGAGGCGCCGTCGCTATGACCGAGCAGAAGTCCCCGGCTAAATCCAATCACTTCGAAGATTTTCGGCAGGACGTCGAGCGCGTGACGCTTGACATAGTCGATCGGAAGGCCGGGCTCAGCCGGGGGAGATGCTCCGTAGCCGGCGCGCGAATAGACGAATACGCTCGCGCCAGTGCGTTCGAAAACACGGCGCGGGAATTCGCCCCACGTGCTGACGGAACCAAGCCCTTCGTGCAACATGACAATCGTGGGTGTCCGCGAAGGGACTGCCCCGATCAATCGATACTCGAGCGCCGTACCGGCGACACAGATCTGGCCTTCCTCTGCAAGCATTTCCATATAAGCTTCCTTTTAGCGTTCTTTCGAAATCGACGATTGTCCGTGTCTGTACCGAAAATTTGATTTGAGCAGTCTCCTTGTCTCAAACCGAATCGGCCAGACCGGTGGTGCCACTGCCTGAAGTCGTCGATCGAGCGGTGTTATCACTCCTTAAAGCGACGCACGCGTGATTTTTTCTGCACCTCAGAAACAATACCTTCAAGTAAATAAGAGTTGTTAGAAACCATTTTTGACAATATTAGTGTATAACCTTATTATTGCAACAAATGTCAACCCGCCAATCCGAATAAGGGCATCAGCAGGAATATCCATGACGATTATCATCGACGCGGGCAGGCTCGAGAGAAAGCGGAAAAATGCGATTAAATCGAGGACTGTGCATGATAGACACCGCTATTTTGAAGGTGTCGCGCAGGCGCGTTTCGTCCTTCGAAAAGTGTTCAGACTAATAGAGGAACAGGCAAAACTTGCTGGGCTAGACTCCCTCGAGCACCAAGCACTCATACAGATTTATGGCAGTCCACAAATGAAGCTGCGAGTCAAAGAAGTTGCAGAAAAACTTGAGGGTCTTCCGGGAATCGAGTGGGTGATTTCGGAGCATCATAGCGGCGGAAGCATGCAGGAGAGGACTTTGAGACGGAGGTATTCCTGGTCGCGCAGGCCGTAGGCGCGACGCTGGAAGACGCGGAT
>JAKAPE010000355.1 GCA_021811945.1 Pseudomonadota bacterium
GCCAACAAGAATAAGGGAAGCGTCAAAACACGACGTAAAACCGCAGGTTGGAGCCCGGAGTTCCTGCTACAAATCCTTCAGCTCAAAGAGCGTTAACCTGGATTCCGTGCCCTGTATGTCAGGGCTATCGCATATGAAACGGTGTTGTCCTCCACCTCCCCCTGAAAGGGGGAGGTCGGCGGCCCAACGGGTCGGTGCGAAGCGCCGCCCGATGGGACGCCGGGTGGGGGTCAAACAATTTGACCCCTCCCCGGCGCGCTTCGCGCGCCGACCCTCCCCTTTCAGGGGAGGGTAAAAGTCATAGGCGATAGCCCTGGACCCTTATGTTGGAATCCGGCCGCGAATTGCGTGGCCGCGCGTGTGGAGATGTGTCGGTGGCGGACGGACACCCGACACGCACCCGGAGCCGCTGTAGTCTCGTCGATTGCGATGCGGACGGTGTTGAACAGGATAAATGAAACCCTACCGCGCTGCGCAGATCGCAGCGCGGGGGAGGCCGAACAGGTCACAGCATTAAAAGGTGGCGGCCGCGCTCTACCGCGTCAGTAGCGGCAATGCAGCCTCCCATAAGCGCCGCGCCAACATCGATGGCGGTAACGCCACCCCGGGCCATAGCGCCACCCCGGGCCGCGCCAGCCTGGGCCACGACAGTAACCGGCCGGGCCGCGCCATCGGCCTGGACCACAACCTTGCGCCACTTTGATGATAGCCGCGCCGCTCTTTAGCGGCACCACCGGCACTCCGGCGTTGGAAGTCGTTGCGAGAAACAGGGCCCCTGCGCCCAAGACCAATCCGACTGCGGCAATACGGGAAATGAAGGTGTTCATCGAAGCCGACCCATGCGGTTTGGCGCACCAGCCCGGTAACACCGCGCAGGCCGCCCGCTAGCCCACCCCTTATCTCACCCCGGTGACAACTGCGCAAGCTGACTTAAGTTTCAATTCTTGCAATTTTGGGCTGGTGACGAGCGCACGGGCGAGGCCGAGCATCTTCTGCTGGTGCTGGGAATATTTCCTGACCCTGAGCACGCAAGACGCGCTATGGTGCCCCGGGAACGGCAAGCCGTTGGGCGCTCGTAGCTCAGCCGGATAGAGCATCAGACTTCGAATCTGAGGGTCGGGGGTTCGAATCCCTCCGAGCGCGCCACTTGCATTTTGTCCGCCCCGGAGACTTACGCTGCCGACAACCGCCAAAGCTGACGCGTGGCGAGCCCTGCGCCTTCGGTCACCGAACGGAGTTTGGCCCAGGCGATCTCCGGGTGCACTCTTCCGCCCAATCCGCAATCCGTTCCGCCAATGACGTTTTGGAGTCGGCGGCTGCCCGAATGGCGTGACTATTTGCTCGGCGAATCGGACGGCGTCCCCAAGACGCCGGAGTGGCAGGAGAATGAGGCCGGAGTCCCGGCGCACGTTGCCAGGGCGCTTGCCAGGTCTTGGGGCAGAAAGAAGACTTATTATAATCTCGGCGCAGGCGGTCTCGGCGCCGGATGGGGCGGCGCGGGCCGCGCCGCCACCGGATCGCAATCGACGCGCTGCATGGTGATGATGATGGCGATGCAGGGCTGGGGCAAGCCGGGCATCAATTTTGGCAACCTGCAATTCGGCGCGCCGCTCGATTACACCTTCTATTTCCCCGGTGATGCCGAAGGCGGCATCTCCGGAGAGCTGAACTTCACCGCTGCAGCATTGAACAACTATACCCGCATGCCGCACGCCCCGACGATCAATCCGGTCAAGCAAATGATCCCGCGTCAACAATTGCCGGAGGCGATCATTGAGGGCCGCTCGAAAGGCTAGATCTGGGACGGCTCCTGCCGCCAAAGAGCTATGTCGTTGACCGAGCCCAGCGTCCAGGGCATCATCAAAGCAGCAGACGCGATCGAATTCGCAGATCAACTGGGCGGAGAGCCGGCCCCTTTCAACGCCTTGTCTAGGAATCTCTTCAAACGCGGGCCGACATACGCGTTGGGACTCTCGGGATCGTTGAACGGATCGGAGACCCAAGAGTGCCCGACGCTTGGAATCTCGATTCTGCGGGCCAAGAAGCGCGCCCGGCGGAGCGCGGCTTCGAACGCTTGCGACTGCTGCGTCGCATCTACGACTTCGTCGGATGTCCCGTAGACGATAAGGAAAGCCGGCTCGTTGCTGCCGACGGTGGCGTAACTCAAGGGAGAGGCTTCGAAATAGAGCCGCCGGTTCGCCATCGGCTGGCTTCCTAAGAACTTCTCGGTGATCTGGTTGAGCGGCCGCGCCAGCTGATCATGCTGCCATTGCGCCACAAGATCATACATGCCGTAGAACAGAACAGCCGCCTTCACGTTGGCGGGCGTGCCGGCATTGGGGTCGTTCTTGTACTGGCTGGAGAATTGCGGCTCCGCGTTGGCAAGCGTCACTAAGGCGGCGAGATGCGCACCGGCACCGTCGCCCATCAATGCGATCCGCCCTGGCTCGATCGAAAGCGATGAGGCGTGGGCGCGGACGAATTGGACGGCGGCGCGCACGTCATAGACAGCGGCCGGAAAGGATTTTTGCCCCGGTTTCGTCAGCCGGTAATCGATTGCGAACACCGCGAAACCTGCTTCGGCGAGGTACGGGCCCCAGTGATCGTAAGTGGCGTTGGTGCCGCTTCCCCAGCCGCCGCCGTGAACCGCGATCACGACCGGCACGACCGGCAGCCGCAGCCTGCCGCGTTCCCGGACCACGGGATGATAGAGATCGCCGTAAAGCTTTACGCCGTCGCGCACTGCGTATTCGATATTGCGCCGAGTCGTCACTCCGTAAGCGAACGCCTCGACAACGGAGAATGATAACACAAAAACGAAGAATGACAACACAAATGAGACTAGAATTCCCGTGCGCGACCACGATTTCATGGGACCCTCCTGGCAAAAATCCGGGAAAAGAAAATTCCCTTTCGCAGTATCGCCATCCACAGACGTACGACGTACGCAACCAATGGAACTGTTTCAGGCGTCATCGGTTCGCCGTCTGGACGCCGATTTTCGATCACATCTCCTGCAGTAAGCGGACCTCGCAAGCGGAACTTTCTCGACAGCCCAGGCCCAATCGGATACGGGTCCGCCGAATGGCACGGGCATGATCTTTCCCGCAAAGCGATACCTGCGGCCGACCGACTCCGCGACAGGCTTTTTCGGGATTACGGCCTGATGCGAGCGCCGGCCTTCTGGTGGCGACCCGGCAGCGGCGGCTGGTTCGCGCCGCTTGCACGCACCTATGGCGCGGCGGCGGCTGCGCGCATGCGCTTCAAAGGACGCAGCGTCGGCGTGCCGGTCATCTGCCTCGGCAATCTCACCGTCGGCGGTGCCGGCAAGACGCCGGCAGCCCTCGCGGTGGCGCGCCTTCTCCTCGCCGCGCACGAGCATCCGTTCTTTCTCAGCCGCGGCTATGGCGGACGGCTGCACGGTCCCATGCGCGTCGATACCACCGCTCATTCCGCGGCTGAGGTTGGCGACGAACCGCTGTTGCTGGCGCGCCTTGCACCTACCATCGTCGCCAGGGACCGCGTCGACGGCGCCAAGGCCGCGCGGCGCAGCGGTGCCAGTGTCGTCGTCATGGACGATGGCTTTCAAAACCCTACGCTCGCGAAGGACCTCGCGATCCTCGTTGTCGACGGTCGTCGCGGCATCGGAGAT
>JAKAPE010000073.1:0-8804 GCA_021811945.1 Pseudomonadota bacterium
TTCCGATCTCGACGCGCTCTGCGGCAGAGGAGGCAAGATCGACCAGGACGCCATAGCGCAGCATTCCTGCCGGATTGCAATCGTCGTCTCGAACCGTGAGTTCCAGCTCTGCACAGGAATCACTTACGGCGACGATGCGCCGGCCTCCGCGTGCTCCCGCATCCCCCTCCGTGCCGCTCGTGACCCGCTTCGGTCGATAGGTCGGACCACTGGTGCCGCCATAAAGCAGCCCGCCGGCGACGAATTTCATATAAGCGCGCACCATCCAGTCCGGTGCCGGACCGACGTGTCCGGTGCGCACCATATAGTGGTAGCTGAGATAGTTGCGCGCGCCGAGCAGAATGCAGACAATCACTTCGAGCTCGTCGGTGCTGTAGCCTGACAGGCCGCCTTGCTTTTGGCTGCGCCGCAGGGCGCCGAGGTAGCCCTGGATCATATTGCTCATGTGGTCGCGAAATGCCTTGGGGGAGAACGTCTCGGCCTCGTTGAGGATGCGGTAGAATTGCGGGGTGCCGGCCAAGAATTCGAAGAACGCGCGGAAGCCGATTTCCTCGCGTTTGAGATCAACCGGACGATTGGCGACGCGGCTGCGGATCACATCCAACAATTGCGTCCCCAGTTCCGGCAACAGCCGGTCGAACAAATCCTGCTGCGACTTGAAATAGTTATAAAAGGTCCCCTGCGCGACGTGAGCACGCGCCGTGATCTTGGCGACCGAGGCGTTACCGTAACCCTCTTCTCCGACAATCTCGGTTGCGGCTGTCATCAATTTGCGACGAGTTGCGGCGAGCTTGTCGGCGCGCGTCGTGCGGGCCTTTTTCAAGCGCGACAGCGCCGGTTTGATCACGCGTTTCATCGTTTTGCGAGTTGTCATGTTTTTTGCCTGCACGTTCTGCATGCCATCATTGGATGCGCCAAATTGGACACAGTCAACGCATCGAGATTGAATGGCCAATGATGAACAATGAGTCGGAGTTCATTTTTGTCTTGACTCGTCGCGGGAATTTCTCAGAAACTATCCGACAGTCTGCAAAGGGCGTTCTGCGCGGGATTTTGATCTCGCCGACGAGCCGAAAAACGCGGTTACATGGGCTCCACTGACGCGCCGTCGACGACCTACCAGCTACTCGATCTCTATCGGGCCATGCGGCGTGTGCGTGAGACCGAGGAGCGACTCGCTGCTCTCTTTGCCGATGGTGAGATTCCCGGTTTCATTCACCTGGCGATTGGTCAGGAGGCGGTATCGGTCGGTATCGCCGCGGCTCTGGACGAACACGACACGCTTGCATCCAATCATCGCGGTCACGGCCACGCGATCGCAAAGGGCCTCGATCTCGATCGGTTTTTTCTTGAGCTTTTCGGCAGGCGGGACGGCCATTGCCGCGGCCGTGGCGGCTCGATGCACGTCGCTGATTTATCGATGGGCATGTTGGGCGCCAACGGTATCGTCGGCGCGGGCCTGCCCATTGCCGTCGGCAGCGCCCTTGCCCATAAGCTGCGCGGAACCGGTCATATCGCCGCGGTCTTTTTCGGCGACGGGGCGCTGGGCGAGGGCGTGGTGCACGAGAGCTTCAATCTCGCCCAGTTGTGGAAGCTGCCGGTGCTCTTCGTGTGCGAGAACAATGGCTGGTCGGAATTTACCGAAACCGCACGGCTCATCGCGACCGACCCGCAGCGGATGGCGGCCGCCTATCAAATGCGCACGTGCAAGGTCGACGGCAATGACGTGGTGGCGGTAGCCGCAGCGGCGCGCACGGAGGTCGCGCAGGTTCGCGCCGGCGAAGGTCCTTGCCTGATCGAGTGCCAGACTAAGCGCGTACGCGGCCACTTCGAAGGCGATCCGCAGAAATATCGCGACGCCGGCGACATCGCGGTCGCGGCGCACGATGATCCGCTGCTGCGCTGCGAAGCGCAGCTGATCGCCGTCGGTACTGCGCAACGGACCATCGACGAGATCAAAACCGAGACCAAGATTCGCGTCGACGCGGCCGTGGCAAACGCCCGCGCCGGCGCCCAGCCGGCGCCTCTCGATGCGTTTGCAGATGTCTATTCGCCAGAGCGCGAGCCCGTATCATGACCGAGGTCCGGTTCGGAGGGGCGATCAACCGGGCGCTCAGCGACGCCTTGACTGCGGATTCGCGGGTAATATTGCTTGGCGAAGATGTGGCGCAGCCCGGCGGGCCGTTCGGCGTCACTCGCGGCCTGTTCGATAAGTTCGGTCCAGAGCGGGTCCGCGACACGCCCATATCGGAAGCGGCGCTCGCAGGTGTGGCCGTCGGCGCTGCCCTTACCGGACTAAGACCCATCATCGAAATCATGTTCATGGATTTCGTAACGCTGATCATGGACGCTCTGGTCAACCAGGCGGCAAAGGTGCGTTTCATGTTTGGCGGCCAAACTTCGGTGCCAATGATGGTACGCATGCCGCACGGCGGCGGAATCAACGCCGGGCCGCAACATTCGCAATGTCTGGAAGCGTGGCTGGCGCACGTCCCCGGTCTCAAAGTCGTCTGCCCGGCGACCGTCGCCGATGCCTACGGTCTCACCCGCGCAGCGGTCGTCGACGATGATCCGGTCATCGTGATTGAGCACAAGGCGTTGTATGCAGCGAAGGGTGAACTTCCCGACCCGCCGACAGCGACGCCGATTGGCCGCGCGCGGATCGCCCGCGAAGGTCGCGACGTTACGGTCGTCAGCTATGGCGGCATGGTGCCTGTGGCGCTCGCCGCCGCCGCTGATCTCGCGCGAGCCGGCGTCGAGTCGGAAGTGATCGATCTGCTGTCATTGCAGCCATGGGACGAGGCATCCGTGCTGGCCTCGGTGGCGAAAACTCACCGCTTGATCATTTGTCATGAGGCGGTCGAGGCATTCGGCGTCGGCGCCGAAGTTGCCGCGCGCGTTGCCGACGCCGGCTTTGACGAGCTCGATGGTCCGATCGTCAGAGTCGGCGCTCCGTTCATGCCGCCGCCGTTCGCCAAGGCGCTCGAGGATTGGTACCGGCCCGATGCAGCCAAGATCGTCGCGGCCGTGAAGAAAGCCATATCTTGAAGGAGGAGACGGTGAGCGAAAGCATTTTGCTCGCGGTGGACGGGGCGATCGGCCTTCTGACCATCAATCGGCCAAAAGTGTTGAACGCTCTCGACATTCCAACTCTCGTCAACCTTGAGGCGGCATTTGGCAAACTTGAGTCCGATGGCAGCGTGCGCGTCATTATCATCACCGGTGCAGGCGATCGCGCATTCGTTGCTGGCGGCGACATCGCCGACCTCAACTCGCGACAAGGGCTGGCCCATTACCAGGAATTCGCCGAAACCGTACACCGTGTTTTTCGCCGCATCGAGATCAGCGACAAGCCGACCATCGCCGCGGTCAACGGTTACGCGCTGGGCGGCGGCACCGAGCTCATTCTCGCAACAGACATCCGCCTACTCGCCGACACTGCACGGCTGGGTCTGCCGGAAATCACGCTCGGCCTGTTCCCCGGCGCCGGCGGCACCCAACGGATTATTCGCCAGATTCCACTTTGCCGTGCCAAGGAAATCATGTTCACCGGCGAGCAAATTTCCGCCGACGAGGCAGTGGCAATCGGGCTCGCCAACAAGGTGGTGCCGAAAGGCGAAGTGCTCACCGCAGCCAAGGAAATTGCCGGCAAGATCGCGGCGAAATCGCCGCTGGTGCTGAAATTGCTCAAACGCACGCTGCGCGATGGTGCCGAAATGCCGCTGTCGGCGGCGTTGCCCTACGAGCAGGCTATGATCGGGCTGGTGCTCGACGCCGCCGATGCGCATGAAGGCTGCTCGGCCTTCCTCGAAAGAAGGAAGCCTAACTTTGTCGGTCGTTAGATCGAGCGATGAACATGCTCACCGATCTTCTCATGCCCAAGCTCGGCCTGACCATGATCGAGGGAACGGTGGCGAAATGGGCTGTCGCGCCTGGGGCCTGCTTCAATGCCGATGACGTCGTCGCCGTCATCGAGACCGACAAGATCGCCTACGACATCGCGGCGCCCGGCTCCGGAATACTTGCGAAGATTCTGGTGCCGAGCGGGACAACGGTCACGGTGGGTACGCCGATCGCCCGGTGGGAACTGAAGGACGCTGCGATACCAGAGGCACCGGCAGCGACGATCATTGTCGGGCCGTCCCCGGCGACAGGCAGGGCGACGGCGTCAAGCCGCCTGCCTCCGCTTGCGGAGCCCGCGGTCGCTCCGATCACGGGCAAGCGCATTGTGGCCACGCCCTATGCCCGGCGCCTTGCGCGCAATGCCGGCATTGAGCTTGCCAGCATTATCGCGGCCAATGGCCGGCGCATAAGGGCGGCGGATGTCGAGACCGCGCTCGCGCGCCGCGCCGCGGTGGCTGCGCCGCGAGCGGCGGTCCCACAGCCCGAATACCTTTTTACTGCCGGTTTCAATTTTATGAGCACCGAGGTCAGCGCCGATCGTCTATTACGCGTCATCGCCGACATCGCGGAGGGGGCGGCCGACTTGCGACCGGCGCCTGTCCACTTCGTGATCCTCGCCGCCGCTCGTGCCCTTGCTGATCAAGGCCTCGCGCCGGTCATAGCCTTCCAACGCGACAACTTGCCACCTCATATATTCGATCCGGATGCTTGCCGATCCTTGTCAAGCATTGTCGCCGTTGACCGCGCCGGATCCGTCGCCGCAGCCGCGGCAGTGACGCTCCTCGTGGCCGACCATACCGATGCAACGCTGGTTGCTCGCATGCCGCCCCTCGGCTGCGGCGCCACGCTCGGCGTCGGGGTGATTGCGCGCGTTTTCCGGCCGGACGATGCCGGCGCGCCCGTGCTGCGAGCCGAGTTCCAGCTCGGCTTCAGCCAACGCGAGGATGCTGCGCTGCCCGGCGGCAGTACCTTGCTTCAACGCATTCGTTCGTTCCTCGAAAATCCGCTGGTTCTTCTCGTGATCTGACTTCCGGAGCAGTTTTATGGACTTCTTGTTGACCGATGAGCAGAAGATGATCGCAGAGACTGCACGCAAGATAGGCGACCATTTTGGGCTTGACTACTGGCGCACGCACGACAGCGAGAAGGCTTTCCCAGGCGAATTCTGGGCGGCTGTCTGCAAGGCGGGACTGTGCGGGGTCGCCCTGCCGGAAGAATTTGGCGGAGCCGGCCTCGGCATGCTGGAGATGGCGCTCATCGTGGAAACACTGTCGGCGAGCGGCGGCGGCTCGACCGTAGGCCAGCTCTTCATGATCAATCCGATCTTCGGCGGGGTTTCGATCGCCAAGTTCGGCACGCCAAGAATGAAGAGAGAGCTGCTGCCGAAGATCATTTCCGGTGAGATCAATTGCTGCATGGCGCTAACCGAGCCCGACGCCGGCTCCAACAGCTTGGAAATCAAGACGTTCGCCACAGGCCGCGGCAACGGGTGGCGGCTCAATGGGCGAAAAATCTGGATTACCGGGGCGGACGTGGCAAAGAAAATGCTGGTCATCGCCCGCACAACCAAGGTCGAGGAGGTCAAACGTCGCACCGACGGCCTCTCGATGTTTCTTGTGGACGTCGAACGCTTAGGCCTGACTTATGCTCCAATCGAAAAGCTCGGTACCAACACGCTGTCATCGTGCAACATCTTCTTCGAAGATGTGGAGGTCGATGCGGACGAACTCGTCGGCTCGCTTGATGGCGGCTGGTACCAGCTGCTCGACGTGCTCAACACGGAACGCATTGTCACAACCTCCGGACTTGTCGGAGCCGCCGATCTCGCCTTCCGCATCGCCATCGGCTACGCCAAGGAAAGGCGCGTGTTCGGCAACCGCCCGATCTCCGCGTATCAAAGCCTGCAGTTTCCGTTCGCGCAGGCTTATGCCGAGATCGAATGCGCGAAGTTGATGAACTACAAGGCAGCGAGCCTCTTCGATTGCGGGCGTGCTTATGCCACCGAGGCCAACATCGGCAAGCTGATCGCTGCACAGGCGGCCTCGAGCGGCATCGAGCATGCGATGCAGACCATGGGGGGCATGGGCTACGCCAAGGAAACGCATCTGGAGCGATTATGGCGCGACGCGCGGTTGTTCCGCTTTGCGCCGGTCTCCGAGCAGATGATCTTGAACTTCATCGCCACGCAGAATCTCGGCCTGCCGCGATCATATTGATCGAAGAACGAGGCGCCGCAAGTACGGTCGTAAAGATCGGTGACTTGTAAATTTCGGTTCGGATGCTTGCAGCGGAGGAAATCATGGTAAATCTGTCGAGCTTCATACGTTACCACGCGTCCCGCACCCCGAACCGTCTGGCAATTGTTTTCAAGGATCAGCGGCTCACCTACGCGGAATTTCTGCGACGTATCGAGGTCACTGCCGGACTTTTGAGGGCGTGCGGCATCGGTCCGGATGCGGTGGTGGCCGTCATCATGAAGAACAGTGCCGCCTTTCTCGAGCTGGCTTTCGCCGTCAGCCACATCGGCGCGGTTTTCCTGCCGATCAACTTTCGTCTCGTGACGGATGAAGTGCGCTACATCACCGAAAGTGCGGGCGCCAGACTTCTGTTTGCCGACGCTGAGTTTGCCGAGATCGTCAAGCCGCTGCCCTCCGTGATCCTGGTGGACGAACGCGCACAAAGCGATTCGACGCTCCTCGGCGATAGGGCCGAGCGCGCGGCCATGCACGTGCGCCGGCCGGACGATCTGTTTCGCTTGATGTACACGTCGGGAACGACGGACCGGCCAAAAGGCGTGATGCACAGCTACGCGAATTTCTACTGGAAATGTGCCGATCATGTGCTTTCGCTTGGTCTGCGGCACGAGAATAGGCTGCTCGTTGCCGGACCACTCTATCATGTCGGCGCCTTCGATCTGCCGGGCATCGCCGTGCTATGGGTCGGCGGCATGGTTTACGTCCATCGGGACTTTGATCCCGGCCATGTGCTCGGTTCGATCGAGAACGAGAAGCTGACCGGCGCTTGGTTCGCTCCGGTCATGCTGTCCGCGCTGCTGACTTTTCCCGACCGTCAACGCTATGACGTGACAAGCCTCGCCTGGGTGATCGGCGGCGGCGAACGGACGCCGGAAGCCCGCATCCGGGCATTTTCCGATTATTTCACCGGCGGGCGCTACATCGACGCCTATGGACTGACCGAGTCTTGCAGCGGCGATACGCTCATGGAGGCCGGGCGCGAGATTGAGAAGATCGGCTCGGTCGGCCGCGCGCTTGCCCATGTCGAGGTCGAGATCCGCGACGAGGCAGGCCGCACCTTGCCGGCCGGCAGCACTGGAGAAATATGCCTGCGTGGACCAAAGATCACCGGGGGCTACTGGAAAGATCCGGCGACAACCGCTGCAGCGTTCCATGGGGATTGGTTTCGCACCGGCGATGTCGGTCACCTTGATGCCGACGGATTCCTCTATCTGACAGATCGCAAGAAAGACATGATCATCTCCGGTGGCGAAAATATCGCCTCTTCAGAAGTCGAACGGGTGATTTATCAGATGGCAGGGGTACGCGAAGTCGCTGTGATCGGCGTGCCGGACCCGAAATGGGGCGAGCGGACCGTTGCCGTCGTGGTCATGGCCAGCGGTGAAAAGCTCACCTATGAAGCGCTTGCAACACACTGCCGCGCTCATCTGGCGAGCTTCAAAGTGCCGAAAGATCTAATCGTACAGGAGCAACTGCCGCGCAATCCATCCGGAAAGATACTCAAGCGGGTACTGCGTGATCAATTGACGTTTTGAACAATGTTTTCAGGTTACGTCATGCCTCGCGCCATCCTTGCCACGCCAACGCGCTCGGAGGCCCCGCCTGTGGTTGTATCAGCGTATCGCAAGCGACCTATGCGTGACGCATAGGCTCACGCCATCCGCCTCTCGGCCTTTCCCGATCATGCGTCACCGCGCGGGCCGCTTGTATCAATCGGCTTTGTACCCCAGGCCGCGTGCCGGGCGGCTCCGCGCGCGGAAAGGAAAACGCCGGCAAACATGAGTAGCATTGCAATGAAGAAATATATCGACAAGCGCTCGCCGAACACCAGCATGCTCCAAGCGACGCCGGCAAGGGCTGCCAAGTAGCTGAATTGCGAGAAGAAGGTCGGACTAGCAATGCGGATGATTTCAAAAACAGCACGAAGAATACGGCATTGATGCCGACGGCGACGAGAGTGGCAACAATTGCACTCCCTGCCGGCACCGCCGGCTGTCCGGCGAGCAACATGAGCGGAATCAACACGGCCGACGACCCCAGGAGCATGCCCGACGCCATGGAGAGCGAGGACGACAGAGGCGGCCGCAACAGTGCCGCCGAAACATTCGAGCTGGCAAAAGGCAGCGGCGCAATCAAGCTGAGCACGAACCACTGCCAGGCGTTGGTCGATGAGAATGTGGGTCATGTGGCTATTGCTAGGAGTAGTCACATGACGCACGCCCAGATTGAAGTGATCGCGTCAGTTGAGCGGCGCCGGCGATGGAGCACGGCGGAGAAGGAACGCCTGGTGGCCTCCTCGCTGGAGCCTGGCGCGACTGTATCGGCAGTTGCGCGAACGGCGGGGATTCATCCGAGCCAGTTGTACGGATGGCGGCGGCAGCTATGTTCGCGGCCGCAACCGTCGACGGTGTTTGCCGCGATACGAGTTGCGAGGGAGCCGATTGCGGGCGCTTTGCCGGGCATCGGGATGATCGAGGTCGAGGTTGCCAATGGGTCTCGGATGCGGATCACCGGCGTGGTCGATCCGGCGCTGCTGACGGCGGCGATTGCAGCGTTGTCGGCGGGCGGGCGGCGGCGATGATGCTCCTTCCGAGCAGCGTTCGGGTGTGGATTGCGACCGGCCACACCGACATGCGTCGCGGCATG
>JAKAPE010000073.1:8814-16994 GCA_021811945.1 Pseudomonadota bacterium
AAGCATGATCCGCACGGCGGCCATCTTTTCGTTTTCCGCGGCAAGCGCGGTGGCTTGATCAAGGTGCTCTGGCACGACGGCCAGGGCCTGTGCCTGTTTGCCAAGCGGCTGGAGCGCGGGCGCTTTGTTTGGCCCGCGACGCAATCCGATGAATCAGCGGACCGGGCGGTGACGATCACGCCTGCCCAGCTCGGCTATCTGCTCGAGGGAATCGATTGGCGGCTGCCGCAGTATACTTGGCGACCGCAAGCCGCCGGCTGAGCGCGATATTTTTGTCATCATCAGACAAATAACGAATTACACGCGCTGCGTTTTGTGATTCTCTGTTGTTGATAAGCGCTGATGATTCGCTGCCTGACGATGTGACGACGCTGAAAGCGCTGCTGATTGCCGAGCGTGCGGCGCGCCTGGCGGCGGAGAGCGAGGCCAAGCACCGCGCGCCGCTGATCGAAAAGCTCAAGTACACGATCGCGAAGCTGCGCCACGAGAAGTTCGGGCAGTCCTCCGAGCGCGGCGCAATCCTGGAGCAGCTTGAACTGGCGCTCGCCGATCTGGAGGAAGACGCCGCCGAGACCGAAGTGGCGGCGGAGTTGGCGGCGGCAGCAGCGAAGATCACGGTGCGCAGCTTTGAGCGGCGCAAACCGGCGCGGCGACCGTTGCCGGCAGAACTGCCGCGCGAGCGCGCCATCTACACGCTGCTCGAAACCGCAAAGCTCAACGACATCGATCCGCAGGCCTGGCTCGCCGACGTTCTCGCGCGCTTGCCCGATCACCCGGCAAAGCGCATCGGCGACCTTCTGCCATGGAATTGGCGTCCGCCACCCAAGCTTGCTGAAGCAGCCTGATCGAATACCGCAATCCGCTCACTATGAACCTGGCGGGCGCACGACGCAGAAAGCGAGCGCACGTCAGCCTTACCCGTGGCCTTCACCGGACGCGTACGCCGGTAGGGCCGCGAACGGATCCGCAGTCGCGCCGCTCGAACGGGACACGGCGGTCGCCGCGCGCTCATTCACGTAGAGGCGAAAGATGTCCGGTCTGGAATAGTGCCCGGTCACGTCAAAATCATATTTGCCGCCCGCGATTTCGCCACGATCGATGTCGGCGGTGAGGATCGCAGGGCCCGCGAAATCGGGCCCGGCCAGCAATCGGCCGAGCGGCGAGACGATGCAACTGCCGCCGCGCATCAGGATCGTATTCGGATCGCCGCCCTGGATCGCGTCGTAATCCGCCGGGCAATCGCCGCGGCGCAGGAATTGGCAGGCCGACAGTACGAAACAGCGGCCTTCGAGCGCGACATGCTGCATGGTCGCGGCCCAGGTGTCGCGGTCGTCCGCCGTCGGCGCGCAATAGATTTCCACGCCTTTCGCGTACATCGCCGTTCGCAGCAGCGGCATGTAATTTTCCCAGCAAATGACCGCGCCGATGCGGCCGATGTCGGTATCGAGCACGGTGAGCGTCGAGCCGTCGCCAAACCCCCAAATGAGGCGCTCCATGGCGGTCGGCATCGTCTTGCGGTGCTTGCCGAGGAGGACGCCGTCGGGAGCAAAGAACAGGACCGTGCAGTAGAGCGTGCCGCCCTCCTTTTCGATCACCCCGATCACCAGATGTACGGCGGCTGCGCGCGCGGCCGCCCCCAAGCGCCGACAATGCTCCGAGCTCAAGTCCAAGGCGCTGTCGTAGTAGCGCCGGAACGCCTCCCGTCCCGCCGCGCTGCGCATGCCGACGCGGGCGCCGAAGTCGAGCCCCTTGGGATAGCCGGATATGAAGGCCTCGGGGAAAACCACGAGCTTGGCCCCCGTGTCGGCCGCGTCGCCGATCAGCCGTTCGGCCTTCGCGATGCTGCGCGCGAGATCGAACGGCACCGGACAGTCCTGGACGACGGCGACACGGATGACTTCGGTCATGTCATTACCTGTTGCGTGCGGAGAAGGCGGAAGAACCGACGGCAGGAGTAGCGTGGATAGAGCGGCCGCGAAATCGAAGAAACATGCGTAGCTTTATACCCCCCGGGTTTCGTTGTACTCAACCCAGATGTGCACCACTGGAAAACATCCTCTTCACATATTCAAAGCAGAAATCGCTGTGGATCGCCTCCACGGCGGCTTTTGTTTTCGGACGGCTGCGTTGCGGTTTTCAGCGGACGAAATGGCTTCTACGATGGTCGCATGCCCCGTCTGCCGAACCGCGAACAGGCAATCCTCGATATCCGCAAGATCGAAGATTATTGCCTAAATCCAGAGCATCCACGAGGCCGGCATAAAGCACGCCTGTTCCGCGAATTGCTCGGCGTCATCCGGACAGATGCATCTTGGCTCAGAATTATTCTGTTGAACGGGGCGCAAAATGGCGAAGCCGTCGAACAAGTGGATGCATTCGGCAGTCGGTGGCGGATCGACGTACCGATTTCGCGACATGGGAAGAGCGTTGTGGTAAGAACGATTTGGATTGTCCGCGCCGGAGAGACCAGGTCCTGTGGTTCGTGACTTGCTGGGTGCTGTGATGACCGAAGAAGCCGCACAGAGCGACCGGCCCGCCGTTCTCGACGTCGTGGCGCTGCTCGCCGACCTTCCGGCGCAGGGGCTCGCGCGCGGACAGGTTGGGACGGTCGTGGAATCGCTGGATGAGCGAGCTGTGCTCGTGGAATTCACCGACGACCAGGGCCGCGCCTTCGCTGTCGCGCCATGCCCGTGCTCAGAGCTCCTGGTGCTGCATTACGTGCCGCAGGCGGCGTGAGCGCGGCTCAGCGGAGGCTGGCGAACGCGGCCGTCAAAGTCCTCCGCGCCGATGGTACTCAAGCATTTTCCGGAAAAGTGGACGCCGGTTTTCCGAGAAAATGCGACCGACAATAATCTCAAGGCTTGGAGGAGTAGGTCGCCGCCAAGCCTGCCAAGGACGGAAATTTTCTCTTCACATCCTATCAGAAGTAGCGATTTGCGGCGGGTTTAGCCTTCAGCTAAACCGCCCTGTGATGAGCCTGGACCTCCCGCTCCGCTGCCGGTGCGGCCACGTGCGCGGGCTCGCGCACGAAGTTGCGCCATCGGCCGGTTTCCGCTTCGTCTGCTACTGCCAGGATTGCCAGGCGTTCGCGCACTTGCTCGCGCATGTCCCGCAAAAGTGGACGCCGGTTTTCCGAGAAGGACATGCGCCAATGCAGCCGCCGGACGTGCTCGACGCAGCCGGCGGGACAGATATCTTTCAGATGCCGGCGGCTCGCGCAAAACTCGCCGCGGGCACCGATGCGGTGCGCTGTCTGACCTTCTCCGGCAAGGTCTTGCGCTGGTATGCCGAATGTTGCCGTACCCCGATTGCCAACACCGCTGCCAGCCCGCGCTTCCCGGTCGTCGCGCTCATTCATTCCTTCATCGACCACGAAGCCGTCGGCCAGTCCCGAGACGCGGTGCTCGGCCTGCCGCTGTGCCGCCTCTACCAACGCTCCGCCGTCGGGCCGCTGCCGCCGAACGCGCCTCCGCCGCCCTCGCTGCGGACCTTCGCCCGACGCACCTCAAAGATTCTCGGCTGGTGGGTGCGCGGGCTCGGCCGGCCGAACCCGTTCTTCGACGACCGCACGAACGCGCCCCTCTCGGCGCCGCGCATGTTTGACAGGCAAGGCCAAATCGCACGCGCCCGGCGGGGATGACATCATTCGCGGCGCCACAGGCGACGTCGCGGGGCGTTTGCCAACGCGATGATGTCCTGACGGATCTTCCTTCAGACCGCCGCCTTTATCGCCGTCCTCGCGGCAAGCCGCGGATACACCCGGCGCGCATTGCCTTCGAAGATGTTGCGCCGGTCGGCGTCGCCGAGCCGCGGCGCCTTGTCAATATAGCGCCTGGTGTCGTCGAAATAATGTCCGCTCTCCGGATCGACGCCCTTGACCGCGCCGAGCATCTCCGAGGCGAACAGGATATTGTCGGCCGGCACCACCTCGGTCAATAGATCGATGCCCGGCTGGTGGTAGACGCAGGTGTCGAAGAAGATGTTGTTGTTGATGATGTCGACGAGCTCCGGCCGTGCGTTTTGCAAAGCGAGCCCGCGGAAGCGGCCCCAGTGGAACGGCACCGCGCCGCCGCCGTGCGGGATGATCAGCCTGAGCGTGGGAAAATCCTTGAACAGGTCGGAGAGGATGAGCTGCATGAATGCCATGGTGTCGGCGTTGAGATAATAGGAACCGGTGGTGTGCATCGCCGGGTTGCAGCAGCCCGACACGTGGATCATCGCCGGCACGTCAAGCTCGACCATCTTCTCATAGAGCGGATACCACCATTTATCGGTGAGCGGCGGCGCGTTGAAATAGCCGCCCGACGGGTCGGGGTTGAGGTTGCAGCCGACGAAGCCGAGTTGTTCGACGCAGCGCCCGAGCTCGGCAGCCGAGTTCTTCAGCGGCACGCCCGGCGACTGCGGCAACTGGCACACGCCGATGAAGTTGTGCGGATAAAGCGCGCAGACGCGGTGGATCAGATCGTTGCAGATCTGCGACCATTCGAGGCTGACGCTCTCGTCGCCGATATGGTGTCCCATCCCGGAGGCGCGCGGCGAGAAGATGGTGAGGTCCGTGCCGCGCTCGCGTTGCAGCCGGAGTTGGTTCGGCTCGATGCCGGCGCGAATCTCATCGTCGGAAATCTTCAGCGAGGCGCGCGAGGGCAGCGCCGCCTTGTCCTTGGCATTGGACGCCGCTGTCTGCTCCTTGCGGAAGCGATGGAGATCCTTGGGTTCGGTGGTGTAGTGGCCGTGACAGTCGATGATCATGGTTGCTGCGGAAGGTTTGTTCTGTTGCAGTGGGCGGATGCTACGGGGCGCCGCGCGATTGTCAAACCCGTTGACTGCCCATATAGGTGCGAAAGTCTGGACTTGAGATTCCGGGCAGCGCCTATTGAGGTCAAAACTTGCCTTGCGTCTCACGGCAGCAAGCTTGGCGAGCGGGCCGAACCTGTCAACGATGCGAAGCACCGCCTGCTGCGGCGGCCCTTCGGGCCGTCGTTGACAGGTTCGCGCCCGGCTCGCCGATAATGTCCGCCGCGAGACGCAAGGCTTAAGTCTGACGCTATCCGTCGGTTGGAGCGTAGACTTCTACAATATAGGATGCCGTCCCTATGCTGGGAGCAATGAATGGCTGAACTGCCGCGGCTCAACGGTGTCATCCGCGCTCTCGATGCCGGTCAGCATGCGCTCGCCTGCTTCATTCCTGCGGAAATCAACGGCGCCGTGGCGATGGGCACCGCGAAATTCGACGGCTGCGTGTTCGAGATGGAGCATCAGCCTTGGGACGGCCGCGTGTTGCGCGACTGCCTGCAATACATGCTCAACCGCGCCCTGATCGCCAAGGCCGCCTCGGTGGCGCCTTCCGTGACGCCAATGGCGCGCATCCCGGTCAACGGCGTCGAGATGGCACAATGGCACGCCAAGCAGGCCCTTGATATGGGCTGCTACGGCATCGTGTTTCCGCATATTTCGACCGTCGAGGAAGCGGCTAATGCGGTCGGCGCCTGCCGCTATCCGCGGCTCAAGAGCGCTGCGCATTACGCACCGGCCGGCATCCGCGGCGACGGCCCGGCTGCGGCCGCGCGCTATTGGGGCCTGACCCAGCAGGAATATTACCGCAAGGCCGACGTGTGGCCGCTCAATCCGCAGGGCGAGATTTTCTGCATCCTGCAGATCGAGGATACCCGCGGCGTGGAAAACCTCGACGACATCCTGAAAAATGTGCAGGGAATCGGCGCCATCCTGATCGGCGAAGGCGACCTGTCGCAGGAACTGGGCCATCCGCGGCAATACGAGCATAAGACCGTACTCGAATGGATGAAGCGCATCGTCGATACCTGCAAGAAGCACAACGTCGTCGTCGGCCACCCGCATGTCGAGCAGGGCAACATCGAGCGCATCCTCAAAGAGGGCTATCGCCTGCTGATGTGCGCCCCGGTGCAGAGCTACGGGCACCTGGAGGCGGCGAGGAAGCTGACGGGACGGGGGTAGCTTTTCCCTCTCTCTGAGCAGAATCCGTTCATCGCGAATCATTTCAACCGGCGTCACGTCTGACACGTCCCATTTGTCATGGCCGAACGTGGCGTGCCGTCCCGTTGCCGGAACGCCCATCGGGAGGCAGACCGAAACGAGGCTCAACTTAGTGACTGGATGGAAATCGGGGAGCAGGTCGACACTTGACAGAGAGAGTCCTTTCGAAACAACGGTAGGCTGCGATAGACGGCTTTCTCTGATCGATTTATAGGTTTGGATCCGAGACCAACGTCATGAACATGCGCCCCGAAAGCCATCTCGCTATTGCCGTGGCGCAGCTCAATCCGGTCGTCGGCGATGTCTCCGGCAATCTGGAACGCGCGCGCGCGGCGCGCGCCGCGGCGGCCCGCGACGGCGCCGACATCGTCGCCTTTTCCGAGCTCTTCATCGCCGGCTACCCGCCGGAGGATTTGGTGCTCAAGCCGGCGTTCCAGGCCGCCTGCCGCGCCGCCGTGGAGAGCCTGGCGCGGGAGACCGGCGACGGCGCCCCGGCCGTTCTGATCGGCACGCCCTGGGTCGAGGACGGCAAGCTTTACAACGCCTATGCGCTTCTGGCCGGCGGGACCGTCGGTGCCATCCGCTTCAAGGTCAATCTTCCGAACTACGGCGTGTTCGACGAAAAGCGCGTGTTCGCGCCGGGACCGGTACCCGGCCCGATAAATTTCCGCGACGTTCGGCTCGGCTTGCCGATCTGCGAGGATACCTGGACCGAGTTCGGGGACTACGAGAACGTGGTCGAATGCCTCGCGGAGACGGGCGCCGAGCTGTTCGTCGTCCCTAACGGTTCGCCCTACTGGCGGGACAAGATCGATGTGCGTCTCAATGTCTCGGTTGCGCGCGTCACCGAGGCCCGGCTGCCGCTGATCTACATCAACCAGGTCGGCGGCCAGGATGAGCTGGTGTTCGACGGCGCCTCGTTCGCCGTCAACGCCGACCGCTCCATCGCATTTCAACTTGCCGAGTTCCGCGAGGCGGTTCTGACCACGCACTGGTCGCGTATCGATGGGGTGTGGCGCTGCGCCCAAGGAGCGATCGCGCCTGCGGCGGAACCCGATGCGGCAGATTACACCGCCTGCATGATCGGGCTGCGCGACTATGTCGACAAGAACGGCTTCCGCGGCGTCGTGCTCGGCCTGTCCGGCGGCATCGATTCGGCGCTCTGCGCCGCGCTTGCGGTCGATGCGCTGGGCGCCGACCGCGTGCGCTGCGTGATGCTGCCGTTCCGTTTCACCTCGCAGCAGTCGCTCGATGACGCCGCAGCGATCGCGCGCGCGCTCGGCATGCGCTACGACATCGTGCCGATCGAAAGCGCCGTGCTCGGGCTCGAGTCGGCGCTCGCCGGCGTCTTTGCCGGCGCGCCGCGCGACGTCACGGAAGAAAATCTGCAGGCGCGCGCGCGCGGCACCATCCTGATGGCCATCTCCAACAAATTCGGTTTGATGGTGGTGACGACGGGCAACAAGTCGGAAATGTCGGTCGGCTACGCCACGCTCTATGGCGACATGAACGGCGGCTTCAATCCGGTCAAGGACCTCTACAAGACCGAAGTCTATCGGCTGGCGCGGCTGCGCAATCGCTGGAAGCCGGATGACGGGTTCGGCCCGGACGGACCGGTCATTCCGGACAACGCGCTCAATCGGGCGCCGAGCGCCGAGCTGCGCGAAAACCAGACCGATCAGGATGCGCTGCCGCCCTACGACGTGCTCGATCCCATCCTGCAGCGGCTGGTCGAGGGCGAGGAATCGATCGCCAGCATCGTCGCCGCCGGCTTCGACCGCGACGCCGTCATGAAAGTCGAGCGCATGCTCCACCTCGCCGAATACAAGCGCCGCCAAGCTCCGCCCGGCGTCAAGGTGACGCTGAAGAATTTCGGCCGCGACCGCCGCTATCCGATCGTGAATCGGTTTCGCGATCCCGGGACCGCGTCGGCGGGCTCCGACCGCGCGCTCCTCAACAATCCTGCCGCCGCCAAAGCCGCCGCCGATTTTTGATGTTTCGATATCGCGGGTGATGGCCGCCCGCAGCGGACGCTTTGCCTCGGGCGCGCTGAAAGGCGCCGTCCTTCGAGTGCCCCGCTTGGCTCCTGTCGCCGCAGAATCTGGACACGAGTACCGACTTTCGTTGTTGCGTGATTCACCTCTCCCCGCACGCGGGGAGAGGTCGAG
>JAKAPE010000356.1 GCA_021811945.1 Pseudomonadota bacterium
GTCGAAGCGCTTGGCGACGAGACTCGTCATGTCGCCTTTGTGGTATTCGTTGGGGCCGAAAACGTTGAAGAATTTGAGTCCGGCCCATTGCGGCGGCAGTCTGTCGTTGCGCGCCGCGCGCGCAACGACAGCAAGGTCGAAAAGATGCTTGCTCCAGCCGTAAAGGTTTCGCGGCCTCAGCCGCTGCAGCGCGGCGAGCGAGTCGTCGTCGGAAAAACCGGCGCGGCCGTCGCCATAGGTGGCGGCGGAGGAGGCGTAGATGAACGGCGTTCGCGTCGACGCGCACCACTCGAACAAGCGCAGCGACACGCGGAAATTAGTCTCGATGACAAGGTCGCCGTCGGCGGCTGTGGTCGAGGAAACGGCACCAAGATGCACCACGGCATCGAGCTTGCGGCCGTCCAACCAACGCCACAGGTCGATTGGCGGCACGAAATCGGTCAGCGTTCTTCCGGCGAGATTGCGCCACTTGCCGTCATGGCCGAGAGTGTCGTTGATGGCGATATCGGCGCGCCCGGTTTCGTTGAGGCTCGCGACCAAGTTCGATCCGATGAACCCGGCCCCGCCGGTGACCAACAACATTCGACGCCATGACACCGGTTGATTGCCGCACAACCCCTTTGCCTCAGTCCTGCTCCGGGCGCAACAGGAAGACCAAGATCGCGCTAGGCTGCCGCGGGCAAAGGGCACACAAGAAAACACACAAGAAGATGAATCCTACTCTCTAAAGACATGAATCTCTATTCGCAAAATTCGAACGTTCATAAGCCGGATGCTCTGCCGATTCTCATCGTCCCTTACATGTGGATCGGGGATTTCGTGCGGTGTCACACCGTCGTGCAAGTCTTGCGCCGGCGCTTTCCGGACCGCCCTATCGACCTCCTGGCGACCACGTTGTGCGCCCCGCTGGTCGATTATATGCCCGGCGTGCGCAAGGCGATCGTGACCGACTTGCCGCGAGGGCGGCTCGGCTGGACCGAACATGCCAAGCTCACGGCACGGTTGAAGGCAGAGAATTACGGCTCGGCGCTGATCATGTCGCGCAAGTGGAAGGCGGCGCTGGCCCCCTTTCTCGCCGGCATCCCCGAGCGTACCGGCTTTGTCGGCGAGGCGCGCTTTCTTCTGCTCAATGACTTGCGCCGCGGCGAGCGCGCTTTGCCGCGCATGGTTGATCGCTGCGCCGCGCTCGCCTTGCCGGCCGGCGCCGCCTTGCCCACCGCCTGGCCGCAGCCGGCGCTTAGAATTCCTCCTGCCGAGATCGGTGCCTGGCGAGATAAGCGCGGATTGGCTGATGAAAACCGGCCGGCCGTGGCATTTGCACCCGGTGCAGTCGGGCCCTCGAAGCGTTGGCCAGGCGCCCATTATGCGCGCCTGGCGCACCGTCTCCTGGCGGCCGGCTTCGCGGTGTGGGTGCTCGGCGGCCCGGGCGAGAAAGCGGTGGCACGGGAGATTGTCGGCGATTCGCCGGCTCGCGACCTGACCGGCCCCGACCTGCGCGACGCCATTCTGGCGCTGGCCTGCGCCGCCGTAACGGTTTCCAACGATTCGGGCCTGCTTCATGTCGGCGCAGCGCTTGGCACGCCGACAATCGGCATATTCGGTCCGACCAGCCCGTGGCACTGGGCGCCGCTCAATCCTCTGGCGGCAACGATCGAGCCGCAAGGCGAACTTCCCTGTCGGCCGTGCCACAAGCCGGTCTGCCGCCTGGGCCATCACCGCTGCATGCGCGAGATCGCAGCAGATGATGTTTTTGCCGCAGTCCGCCGTGCGCTGACGGCGCCGCCGGCTGCCGGCTCATCGGTCGGCCATAACGCGGCCTTCACCAAATCGGAGTAGGGCCAGACCTGCGGGGCGAACAAGATGGGTCGAGAACCATGACGGTCCTGGTCACCGGGGGCGCCGGCTACATCGGCAGCCAGATGGTGCTCGAACTCGCCGATGCCGGCGAGCGCGTCGTGGTGCTCGACAACCTTTCGACCGGGTTTTCTTGGGCCGTCCCTGACGGGGTGCCGCTCGTCATCGGCAATGCCGGCGACCCGGAGTTGGTCGCACACCTGGTCGGCGAATACGGCATCGAAGCAATCATGCATTTCGCCGCTTCCATCGTCGTGCCCGATTCAGTGCGCGAACCCCTCGCCTACTATCGCAACAATACGGTCAATTCCCGCGCTCTCATCGAATGCGCCGTGCAAAACGGGGTAAAGAACTTCGTCTTTTCCTCGACCGCGGCGGTCTACGGCAATCCGGCGGAAATCCCGGTCACGGAAAGCGCGCCGACCCTGCCCATCTCGCCCTATGGCTGGTCTAAGCTGATGAGTGAAATCATGCTGCGCGACGCCGGCCACGCGCACGATCTGCGCTACGTAATCCTGCGCTATTTCAACGTCGCCGGCGCCGATCCGCGTCGTCGCGGCGGGCAGTCGAGCAAAGGCGCGACCCATCTGATCAAGGTTGCGGTGGAAACGGCGCTGGGGCTACGGCCCAAGATCGAGGTGTTCGGCACCGACTATCCGACGCCGGACGGCACCTGTATCCGCGACTACATTCACGTTGCCGATCTCGTGCGCGCGCATTCCGACGCCCTGCATTACTTGCGTTCCGGGCGACCGTCGCTGACGCTCAATTGCGGCTACGGGCGCGGCTTTTCCGTGTTCGACGTGATCGCGGCGGTGAAGCGCGCCGCGGGCGTCGATTTCAAGGTCGAGATTGCGGGACGGCGCGCCGGCGATCCGGCGCAGATCGTGGCGGATTCGGGCGCGGCCCGCACGGCGCTCGGCTGGCGGCCGCGTTACGACGACCTCGCGACCATCGTCACTCACGCACTCGCCTGGGAGCGCGAACTGCCGCGGCGCCAAGTCGCCTCCAGCGAAGCGATTGCCGCACCGAGCGCGTAACGACGCATCCCTGCAGCAGCGGCTGGCCGACTGGCCATGCAATTCAGGCAAAGCCGCGCGTGGGAATAACCCGGGCTCTCCATGGAACCTGAACCCAACGAATGCGTTACGAGAAGCAACAGAGACTGGAGTCCGTCGTGGCTGCCCGCCGGGTCACTTTGCGAGTGCAACCTCCCGTGCCCTTCGGCGACGTCACTTTCGTGCCGGCGTCGCTAAGTGGGCGACCGGAAGCCGATATGGCCGGCGCCATGGCTGCGTCACTTGCCGATATCGAGGCGCCAACCGCAGCCGAGGTCTATCGTAGGCTGCAGCGGTCGGTCGTCGCCCCATTGAGCGCGCGCGTGGCGGCGCTGGGTGCCGTCATCACCCGCCTGCGCCGCTCCGTTTGATTGATCACAACCCGAGATAGGCGCTGCGCACGCGGTCGTCCGACATCAGTTCGGCACCGCTACCCGACAGCGTCACCCGGCCGTTTTCCAAGACATAGGCACGGCGCGCGAGCTTGAGCGAAAGCGCGACGTTCTGCTCGACCAGGAGGCAGGTGAGCCCCTCGGCATTGAGTTCGCGGATTGCGTCGAGCACGCTGCGCACGAGGTTGGGGGCAAGGCCAAGGGAGGGCTCGTCGAACATGATGAGCTCGGGCGCGCCCATCAAACAGCGAGCGATCGCGAGCATCTGCTGCTCGCCGCCTGAGAGCGTGCCTGCCGCCTGGCGCGAGCGCTCAGCGAGCACCGGGAAC
>JAKAPE010000357.1 GCA_021811945.1 Pseudomonadota bacterium
CTTCGCCCACAGCCTCGCGACTGCTGACGCACGGCTCGGGGCCGATGTGGACCGCTACTCCTTCATCGCAGGGGACTTGCACCCCCTACTCCTTGCCGGTCTCCCGGCGCACATGCAGTAAGATTAGGTGTTAATACACTATTCGGCGTGTCATTTCGGGCGACGGACGGCTGTGGCGGGGACCGCGGTGGCAGCAGGGGTACGTGCGGGGGGCGGCGAACGAGAGTCGCGATGAGAGGCAAGTTCATCACGTTCGAAGGCGGCGAAGGCACGGGAAAATCGACGCAGGCCGCCATGCTGGCGATGCGCCTAGAGGCGCTCGGCCTAAGCGTGCTGCTCACTCGCGAGCCTGGAGGCTCTCCTGGCGCGGAGATCATCCGCCACGTTTTGTTGTCCGGGGCGGCAAAGCCGTTCGGGCCCGAGGCCGAGGCGATGCTGTTTGCCGCTGCGCGAGACGACCACGTGCGGTGCACGATCCTGCCAGCACTGGCAGAGGGCAAATGGGTCGTCTGCGACCGTTTCGCCGATTCCACGCGCGTCTACCAGGGCACCTTGGGCGCAGTCGATCCGCGCTTCATCAAGGCGCTGGAGCGCGTTTCCGTGGGCGATCTCGCTCCCGATCTCACTTTCGTCCTCGACGTTCCCGTCGCGCTGGGTTTGAAACGGGCGGCGCTCCGCCGCGAAGGCGCCAGTCCCGATCGCTTTGAGGCCGAGCAGATCGAATTTCATGAAAAGCTGCGGGAGGCCTATCTCGCACTCGCCGCAGCCGAGCCCGACCGCTGCGTCGTCGTAGATGCCAGCGCCGGCAAGGAAGCGGTCGCCAAGCGCGTGTGGGATGCGGCGAACTCCAGGCTCAAACCGGCGGGCCCCCGCCTCCTCGAAAATTTAGCTTCATGAGGCCGATGGGCCCGCGCGCGAGGGAAGCCGTCGAAACGGCCGAAGCGCCGCATCCGCGCATGACCGACGTCCTGCTCGGCCATGCCGGGGCCGAAGCCGCGCTTCTTGCCGCCTATTGCAGCGGCCGTATTGCGCACGCCTTCCTCTTTGTCGGGGGCAAGGGCATCGGCAAGACGACGCTCGCCTATCGCCTCGCGCGCTTCGTGCTCGCGCATCCCGATCCAGCGGTGCGCGAGGTTCAAGCGGCAACATCGCTTGCCGTGGACAAGGACCATCCGGTGGCACGCCGGATTGCGGCGCAAGCGCAGGGCGACCTTCTCGTTCTTGAGCGCACCGTCAACGAGAAGGGCGTATTACGCCAGCACATTGCGGTCGACGACGTGCGTCGCACCGTAGCGTTTTTCGGTTCGACCGCCGGGGAGGGGGGGTGGCGCATCGCCATCGTCGATGCGGTCGACGAACTCAATCGATCGAGCGCCAATGCCCTGCTCAAGATTTTGGAAGAACCACCGCAGCGCGCCTTGCTGCTCTTGGTGAGCCATTGCCCCGCGCGCGTACCGGCGACCTTGCGCTCGCGCTGCCGCACGGTGGCCCTGCGGCCGTTGTCGCAAAGCGAGGTCGCGGCGGCGCTTGCCGCCGCGGCGGGGCGCGCCCCGACCGACGCACCAATTATCGCAGCGGCAGCAATAGCGGAGGGCAGCGTCGCCCGCGGCTTCGCCTTTCTCGACGAAGACGCATTGGCGCTGCGTCAGCGCGTGCTCGATCTCCTCGATCGGCTGCCGGCGCACGATGCAGATGCGCTGCATGTGCTCGGCGACGCGCTTGCCGGAACCGACCCGCAGCCGCTCGCGGCCTTCGTCGATACTGTTAACGCCTGGCTCTCGCAGCGCGTCGCGGGCGGCAGCGGCGAGCTCGAGCGGCTGGCGCGGCTCGCCGAAGCCGCCGCGCGGATCAACGCCGCTGCGCGCGACGCCGAAACCTACAATTTGGAGCGAAGGCCGCTGGTCTTCAACGTGTTCGGCTTGCTTGCCGAGGCCACGCGCGGTTGATACCTATGCGCCGTCCTCGGCCGGGCCTGTCCCGGCCTTTGACTATTTTGCGCGGATCGTCCGAAATGACTACTAAGCCTTATTACATCACAACCGCGATCGCCTATCCCAATGGCCCGCCGCATATCGGCCACGCCTACGAGGCGATCGCCACCGATGCGATCGCCCGCTTCATGCGGCTCGACGGTCATGATGTGTTCTTCCTCACCGGCACCGACGAGCACGGCATCAAGATGCTGCAGACCGCGGCGAAGGAGAAGCTCAGCCCGCGCGAGCTCGTCGACCGCAACGTGCCGCGCTTCCAGGCCATGGTGAAATTGCTCGAGTGCTCCAACGACGATTTCATCCGCACCACCGAGCCGCGCCATTATCGCTCCTCGGAAGCGATCTGGCAGCGCATGCAGGAAAACGGCGACATCTATCTCGACAAGTATTGCGGCTGGTACTCGGTGCGCGACGAGGCTTATTACGACGAGAGCGAGACGCGGCTCGACGAGAAGGGTCAACGCCTCGGCCCGCACGGCACGCCGGTCGAATGGGTCGAGGAGGAGAGCTATTTCTTCCGCCTGTCCGCCTATCAGGACAAGTTGCTCAAGCTCTACGAAAGCGATCCTCATTACGTGCTGCCGCGCGAGCGGCTCAACGAGGTGGTAAGCTTCGTCAAAGGCGGCCTGCAGGACCTTTCGGTGTCGCGCACCACCTTCGACTGGGGGGTCAAGGTCCCGGGGCACCACAGGCACGTGATGTATGTGTGGGTGGACGCGCTGACAAACTACATCACCGCCGTCGGTTATCCCGATACAGAGTCTGAGAAATTCAAGAAGTATTGGCCGGCCGATCTGCACGTGATCGGCAAAGACATCGTGCGGTTTCACGCTGTCTATTGGCCGGCCTTCCTGATGTCGGCCGGCGTCGCCGTGCCGCGCCGCATTTTCTCCCACGGCTTCTTGTTCAACCGCGGCGAGAAGATGTCGAAATCGGTCGGCAATGTCATCGATCCGTTTGCGCTCGCCAAGGCCTATGGCGTCGATCCGCTGCGGTATTTCTTTCTGCGCGAGGTTCCGTTCGGGCAGGACGGCAATTATAGCCACGAGGCCATCGTGAGCCGCATCAACGCCGATCTCGCCAATGATCTCGGCAATCTGGCGCAGCGTTCGCTCACCATGGTGGCGCGGCAGTTCGCCGGCGTTCTGCCGAAGCCGGCGGCGCTGAGCGCGAACGACCGGACGATCGTCGGCGCCGCCGACGCCATGATCGGCAAGGCGCGCGAAGCGATGACGACCCAGCAATTGCATCAGGTGCTCAATGCGGTGTGGGCCGTGGTCGCCGAAGCGAATCGCTATTTTGCCGGCGAAGCGCCGTGGGCGCTCGCGAAGACAAATCCTGCGCGGCAAGGCACGATCCTTTACGTCACCGCGGAAGTGTTGCGGCAGATCGCAATTCTGACGTTGCCGTTCATGCCGGCGTCGGCAGGAAAACTGCTCGACCTTTTGGCGGTGCCGGCGAGCGAACGCGATTTTTCCTTGCTCGGCGGCGCGCACCGGCTCGCCGCGGGTGGAAAACTGCCGGCGCCGTCTCCGATATTCCCTCGCTACGTCGAGGCTGAGGCAGACGCGGCGCAATAAGACGCAATAAGAGCAGGCAGAAAATGCTCGTCGACAGCCATTGCCATCAGA
>JAKAPE010000074.1 GCA_021811945.1 Pseudomonadota bacterium
GATCTCGCCCTGCCTTCCAGCAATATTGGCAGCGGCTCAGCGCCCGCGCCGCCTATGCCCGCGCCAAGGCGATCGACGACGCGCTTGATGCCGGCGCGACCGCCGTCTGCTAATTGATGGGCTGCGGGCACGCTCGGTGCGCCTTTAGCGACTGCATGGCGAGCTGACATGTGCCTAGCAGTTGAGAAGTATTGTAATGGGCGCCGGCAAGGATAGCGAATGGTCTTGGCCGTATCCGAGCCGCCCGACAGCCGCCTGAGCTGATGCTCGAAGAACGTCTTGAGAGCGTCGACGAGCGGGCGCGATCTTGCCTGGCGCGCGGCTCGGCACGCATCGGCACCGGCGTTGCGCACGTCCTTCTCGATAGCGTAAATCTGCGCAATACGCGCAACAGCTTCGGTGGCGATCGACGCATCGCCACGCTCAGCGATCTTGAAGAACTCGCGCCTCAGGGGGCGCAGCAGGTCGGGAACGGGACGGCGGGCCTTATGTCATGGACCGCGTCCAAAGTAACCGGAGCTGCTGGTCGTCAAGATCCTCGTCGTGGCGACCACGGAATATATCGGGGCCGCCGTTGCGGCCAGGTTACGCGGGCGATTACAGTTGCCGTCGCTTCCGCGATCGAACAAACGACCTCCCGCGGACGGCTTTTGCCGCACGGGCGATATGGTGCGTCTCCACCCCAGTGGTAACCTTGTGGTCGAAGGTCGCAAGAAGGACCTGATCAACCGTGGCGGTGAGAAGATCAGTGCCGGTTCCCAACCGCTGGCGCGGCGTTGCCTTCGCGGAACTCATGACCGATGACGAGGCCTGTTTCTGCGATATGCCCGACGATCGGCATGTCGCCCTTCTCGCCCGTGTACGTGTAGTGAGCCTCGTACGTGTAGTGAGCCTCACGCTTTTCCGCCACGATCTGCGTCGCGTCGATGTCGAGCGTGTAGTTTGCGCCGGCATCCTGCCGCAACAAGCGGCGAAAGACGCTGCGGTTCACCCGTTCGAGCCTGGCGAGCCCCGTGGCCGCAGCCGCGCCGGCGTCCATGCGCCGCAGCCAGTCGCCGGTGGCATCGCTGCTCGGCATTTCGTCGCGTTGCAGCAGAGCGCGCAGGCCTGTGTCGTTACGCAGCACCCGCAGGTCCTCCAATGTCCGCCCGCCGCCGGCCAACATCAGAACCAGCGGCAGGACATCAACCGAAGGGCGGTATCCCGCGGCGCTGCCCGGGCCGGGCAGTTCATGATCGATGAGCCCGCAAACGCCCATCGCGCCAAGATATTCGCCAAACAGCGCCAACCCGCTCTGCGCCGTCAGTGATTCCTCGCTCGCCGTCAGCTTGAACGGCAAAACTGTCTGCGACGTCCCCATCGCACCCTCCGGGTGAATCGCCCGCATCGGCCAACGACTGCCACCTTCTTCAAAAGATGAGTCTTTTTCGAGTCGCCGCCGTCTTCATCGCGGACTTCGGGAGTGAAAAATGAGCCGTGAGGCTGTACCATCAACGGGATGCGGCATGGCCGATACCCGATATCTCAAGCGACGACATCAAAGCTGGTATTTCGTCGCTGCGATACCGCGAGCGCGCCGCGGCAAGTTCGTCAGTGAAGGGCGCAATGCAAGTGCCGGCCGGCCGCTCAGCAAGATTGTGGTGAGCCTCAAGACGCAGTCGCTTGGGGAAGCTCAGCGCCGGCGCTGGCCGCTTGTGAAGCAATGGCGCGAAATTTTCCAACGGGCGCAGACCGGCGAGCCATTGTTGCTTGGCTGGAACGCATGGAGGTGGACGCCAAGAGGCGGCGGTTGTCCATCAACGAAGAGCGCGAAAGCCTTAACGAGGCCCTGTGCAGTTTCCTTAAAGATATGGGACTCGTTTCGCCAGATCCGGGTGAACCAGACACGCCAATCGACGACCTGATGAGCTTCGACGCCATCGCCCACGAATTGAAGGCCGTCGAGCGGCGGACTGGCGTTCAGCTAGAGCCCGGCAGCAAGACTTATCAACTCATGGGTCAAGCGGCGGTGCGGGCGCTCATTGCAGCGGTGGAAGGCCGCTTGCGCGCCCTGGAAGGCAAACCATCGGAACCGCCGGCAACCGTCCTCGGAGCACATGGCATTGATCCCCAAACGCTGCGGCCGATTGTTACCCCGCCGCGTAGGTCGTGCGCATTCGCACTGATGGCGGAATGCGTTTTTCAGAAGCAGCGGCGCGATACATTGAAGTCAAGCGGAAGGCCGGTAAAATGACGGCTCACACGCAACGTCACCGGGAAACCGTGTTCCGTCTATTCAAAAGCTTCGCCAACGACGCCCCGCTTGCTGCAATCGACAAGCTGACGGCAACCGATTTCTTTGAGCAAATTGGCAAGCTAGACCCCGATTGGCACCACATTGAAGGCGCGCAAGAGTTGCCTTTGAATAAGCTATACTCTGTTCACATGAGAACCCGAAAACCGAATTGGCCACATCTCAATCTTTTCGCCCTTTCAGTCGAGTCTCGCTTTTTCGGGTTTTCACGGAATCTGAGTATAGTTGAAAAATCCGCCAATCGTTCCGGCAGGCTCACAAACCGAACCATCAACTCATACATTCACGCTCTTTCTGGTGTGTTCAGGCTGGCGGGCAAAGAGGGACCCTTTGAACGGCGCAATCCTTTCGCTGGGCGAACGCTGGGCGTTTCAGTTTGGGCACCTCGTTCATCCTTATCGGCCATGATCAGCAAAAAGGCGCAAATCTTCGAAATAACCGATCCTGAAAGAGTCATAGATCAAAACATGCTGAAATATGCCGTTATTGGCAGCGGCCATGATATGGCGTTCGCATCGCTACGGAGCCGGCATGTGCAAAACCCGCTCCCTGAATACGCTATGTATGACTTGCTTGCTGCTATTATAACGTCATTCACGGCGGCGCCTGCTTCGCCAATTTCAACAAAGCGCGGGACATGCCCCAAAGACGAGCGAAATGTCGGGCACGATGCCCCGGCCTGAAAAGACCTTCACCGATTGGAGAAATATCTTGAAACGCAAACCAGCTGGAATTCTGATGATGGCCATTGTGCTCGGCGCATTGTACTTGGCAAGCGAAGCGTCCGGGGGCGCGACCGCGGGCCGCCTAAGCGGCGCACATTTCGGCGGCGGGCGCTTTGGCGGTGCCCGCATTGGCGCCGGTCACTTTGGCGGCAACCATGTCGGCAACACTTTCGGCGGTGCTCACTTCGTCGGGGGAAACCGGCTCGTAGCCGGACTCGGCAGCCGCAGGTTCAACCGCAATGCATTCGGCGAGCGCGAAGGATGGAATCGCTGGGGTATCCACGGAGGATTCCGGGGACGCGGCTGGGGCGGCGGTTGGGGCGGTTGGGGCTGGGGTGGCTGGGCCGGCCCGGTGTTTTGGCCGTTCGTACTTGGAGATGTCTATTCGTCCGCGTTCTGGCCGTACGCCGACGCCGACGATCCGTTCTGGTCCTACGGCGTCACCTTCGATGACGAGCATGGCGATTACGGTCCGGGTTACGGCTATAGCGGCGCGTACAGCCAGTCCCGCGACCAGACCGCCGAGCCCCCGCCTGACGTAACGCAAAGCTGCGGTGGGCTCGCTCCCGGCGTCACCCATTTTCCAATCGGCCGGATCAGACGCGCATTCCACCCAACGGCGGCGCAGACCGCCGCCCTCAACGATCTTGCCGCTGCCGCTTCCAAGGCGCGCGCCGTCGTCGACGCGTCCTGCCCGAGGGCGCCTCCGCTCACGGTGCTTGGGCGATTGGATGCCGCGCAAAGCCGATTCGACGCCGTGATAAGGGCGATTGAAATCGTGCGGGCGCCCTTTGCCGGGTTCTACGACTCTCTCAGCGACGAGCAGCGGCGGCATCTGGATGCGATCGGCGCGGCACAGAACCAAAATCGACCTCGATCTGTGCCGCCTTCTTCGTCGGGTGCCAACGCACCCACTTCGTCCTGCCAGCAACAAGCCGCCAGCTTCACTCAGCCGGTCGCTCACATCGAACGAATCGTTCAACCAACGGCAGAGCAGCAGGCGGCCGTCGATCGATTGAAGCAGGCGTCCGCCAAGGCCACAGACGAATTGCTGGCATCGTGTTCGGCCCAGCCTGCGACGACGCCGGTAGCGCGGCTCGACGCGATGAAGAAACACCTGGCGGTCATGGTCAATGCCGTCCAAATCATGCGACCGCCGCTCATCGCATTGTACGATTCGCTGAGCGACAAGCAGAAGGCGTGGCTCGACAGCGGTGCCGCCCCGACGCCGCGTGGCGACCGCGCCAAGGTCGGAGAATTGAACTGCCGACTGTCGCCGACAGTTGGTTTCATCGTCGGCTCGCGTCAGCGCGTGTCCTGTCGGTATGTCCCGGACGGACCGTGGCCGACAGAACGGTACCACGGTCACTTGTACACCGCGGGGCTCGACATCGGCGTCAATGGCGGCGGGCGGATGATGTGGGCGGTGTTTGCGCCGGTCAGCGGGCACAATGCCGGCGCGCTCGCCGGCAATTACGTTGGCGCAAGCGCCGACGTTGCCGTTGGTATAGGGCTCGGCACCAATGTTCTGGTCGGGGGCTCGCGGCGCTCGGTCGCGCTGCAACCGGTATCCGTTGAAGGCAATACCGGGCTCGATCTGGCCGTCGGCGCATCCCGGCTGCGCCTGCACTGGCTGCATTAGCTGCGGGAGAACGGGGTCGTTTCTAAGCGGTTCTAAGCGTCATTGACAAACCAGAATCGGTGAGGTGCGTTGTGCGAGTGTGGCATCGGGCGTGCCGATCCAAGCGCCGGTCATGACCCACACCGGACATAACGTTGTGGAAATCCGGTGGAGGTGGCGCTGGGGCGCGCATCGTTATTGTCTCACGCATCGTTGCGCGAGCGGACGTGGGCGCTGCCTCGCACACCGTTGCCAGTAATGGCAGATAGACTGTGTCAGGATTCGAAGCCGCAGGGCAAGACGCGAGACGACTCCGTTTACCAGAGCCCGGCGCCGGAGGCAGACGCCCATCACAAAAAGGGTGGGCAAGGACAGAATATACTCAGATTCCGTGAAAACCCGAAAAAGCGAGACTCGACTGAAAGGGCGAAAAGATTGAGATGTGGCCAATTCGGTTTTCGGGTTCTCATGTGGACAGAATATAATATACCAATCAGTGCTTTAGCGACCGGACATCGTGATGCCCCTCTTTAACAGTGCCTGGATGCCGACAGCCGCAACATCGGGACGAGGCGAGGCTTTGTGCGGACCTCAGGCCCCGTCGCGCTGTTTTCGAACGCAGGATGGTCGGCGTCGCGCGCGCTCGAGCGCGTCAGCCATCCATGCGGCGGATGCTCTCTCTGCGAGCAAGGCTTGCGCCATCGTCCGGCCGGTCGCGGTGACCAGCTTCGGCAGGACAAAACTCTCGAGCATCGCGACCGTTTCCTTCGGCGGCGTCTCGAACCAGTCGCACAGCTTGTCGACGCCGTGTGCGGTGAACCGCCAGAGCTTGTCGGCGTCCTTCACGAGCCCGTCCTCGAGCGACAGCGCGCTTGGTCGGGTGTCATGGCCATCGATGATCGCGATAATTCGATCGATCGCGCCGCGCTCGAAGCCAAGCCTTTCCATCGCCTCGCGCGCAATACATACGCTCTCGAGTTCATGCGCGCGCTGAAGCTCAGGATATTTTGGCCTTGGCCCGACGGCGGCCGCAAGCTTGTCCTCAGGAAACATCTTCCACCCAACATCGTGCAGCAGCAGCGCCGTCAGCACGACAAACCCATCGGCATCAGGATGGAGGCGAAGCAACGCCCGCGCCAGGCGATATGAGATCAGCGTGTGCTCGTCGTTCGAGCGCACGTCGAGCCAGGGCATCGCGGCGCGCCAGATCGGCTCGTCCCGTTTGAGCAACAGGTCTGTCATCCGAGCGATGCCTCATAAGAGAGATAGATCGTCTTGTATTCGAGATAGGCGTCGATGCCGTAACGGCCCTTCTCGCGGCCGATGCCGCTCTCCTTCACGCCGCCGAAGGGAACGTCGTGGTTGGATCGGTGAATGTTGTTGACCCAGACGGAGCCGGCCTCGATACCCTCCGCCATCGTCAGAGCGGCCGCGACATTGCGCGAGAAGACGAAGCCGGCGAGACCGTAGCGCGTGTCGTTGGCCCGTTCGAGCGCTTCGGCGCGATCGTCGAACGACGCGACGCCGAGCACCGGGCCGAACGTCTCCTCGGTCATCACCAGCATTGAATGATCGGCGTCGGCAATCACCGTCGGTGGCAGAAACCAACCCTTGTCATACATGCCGCCGGTTAGCCGCGCGCCTCCGATGGCGATGCGCGCGCCTTTCGCGCGGGCGTCCGCAATTTGCTTCTCGCTATTGCGATAAATGTCTTCGTTGACGAGCGGCCCGAGCGCGCAGGACGAAGTCAATCCGTCGCCGACGTCGAGTTTCGCGACATGCGGCAGCAGCGCTTCGAGGAAGGCGGCGTAGACGGGCCGTTCGACATAGACGCGATTGACGCGATAGCAAAACTGTCCGGAATTCGAGAAAGCATGCCGTGCGATCGCCGCCGCGGCGACGCCGAGGTCGGCGTCGCCGCAGACGATGGCCGGGCACTGGCCGCCGAGCTCGAGGGTGACGCGCTTCATCGTGCCGGCCGCAGCCGCTGCGATCGTCTTGCCGGCCGCCGTTCCGCCCGTAAATGCGACTTTTCGCGGAATAGGATGCTCGACCATGCTCATGCCGATGCCGCGCCCACGGCCGGTGACGACGTTGAAACAGCCGGCCGGAAAGCCCGCCTCATGGAACAGTTCGGCGAGCATCAGCGTTGACAGCGGCGTGTCCTGGGCGGGCTTGGCCACCACAGTGCAGCCCGCGATCAGCGCCGCGCCGAGTTTGAACGTCAGCAGCGTGATCGGATAATTGAAAGGCGCAATCGCGATCACCACGCCGAGAGGTTCGCGCGTCACGATCACCTTTTCGCCGGCGGTGCCCGACAGCGGCATCTCCGCGTGGATGCGCAGGCCCTCTTCCGCATAGACGTCGAGCAGGTCCGCGGAGCGCTGGATTTCCGTGACCGAACCGGCGAGCGGCCGTCCGAGTTCGGTCGTCAGCACGCGGCCGATCTCCTGCGCGCGGCCTCGCATCAGTCGCGCCGCCGTCTTCTGCAGGCGCGCGCGGTCGGCGACCGGCGTCGCGCGCCAGGCGCGGAATGCGTGATCGGCGGCGCGAATAGCGACATCGGCGTCGACAGCATCGCCGGCCGGCACGGTGTCGATGATCTCGCCGGTCGTCGGATTCGTCACGTTCTGTCGCGCGCCGGAACGGGCGGGCGTCCAACGGCCGTCGATGAACATATCCATGGCGCACCCTCTCAGATCAGAGTAGAGCGACGTAGTGCGGATGCGCTGATGATGACGACGCCCTTGCGCACTCGTGCCGCCGGTCAGATGAATTGCCGGCCGCCGTCGACGATGACGGTCTGGCCGGTCACGAAATCGCTGAGCGGCGAAACGAGCCACAGGCACGCGCCGACGATATCGGTCGGCTGCGAGGCGCGGCGGATCGCGCCGCGCGCGACGCCGTAGGTCTCAGCATCGGGGATCGCCGCGCGGCTCGCCTCCGTCAGCGTGAAGCCCGGTGCGATCGCATTGACGTTGATCGCGTGGTCGCCGAGTTCGCGCGCCATCACGCGCGTCATGGCGATTACCGCGCCTTTCGAAGCGACATAATGCATCCACAGAGGCGAACCGCTGAACACCGTCGCCGACGCCACGTTGACGATCTTGCCGCCACGGCCTTTCATGTGCGGGAACAGAGCCTTGGCGCACAGAAATGCGCCTTTGGCGTTCACCGCCATCACGCGGTCCCATTCCGCGCCGTCGATCTCGAAAAACGGCTTACGCTGTAGCCCTGCATAGATCGCTGCATTGTTGACGAGAATATCGACGCCGCCGAACCGGCCGGAGGCTTCCTCGGCCATCGCCCGGGTGGATGCTTCATTCGCCACGTCGACGCCGATCGACGCGGCTTCTCCGCGCGCCGCGAGCCTGCGCGCAGCGGCCTCGGCCGCGCTGGCATCGATGTCGGCCACGACGACGCGCGCGCCAGCACCAATCAGCGCTTCAGCGAAAGCGTAACCGAGCCCACCGGCCGCGCCGGTCACAACTGCGGTCTTGCCAACGAGCCCGAGGTCGATCATTGCGCCCTCCGACGGCTAAAGCTGCGCCATATCATGTGCGGAACAGCCGCGCCATCTGATCGACGATATAGTCGGCGTCGGCCTCCTTGCGCGGCGTTGCGTATTTGGCGCCGCGCGCCTGCACCCAGATGACGTTTTCCGGGAACGGCAGATCGTGGTCGATCACCCATTCCATGTCCTGTGGCGCACCGAAGTACCGTTCGACGTCGAGCGCGGTCCGAATGATTTCCTGGATCTCTTTGTCGTCGAGACATGGCCTGTCTTGCATGTCGGCCGGCACGTCGGCCATGGATGTGCCGCGTCCGGTGGAGACGACCCAACGCGTCTTCCGGCTGATCTTGCGGTCGATCGCCATCGTCGCCTTGTTGACGATGAAATTGTCCGGCGTGATCTCGCCGCTGACGACGCTTTCTCCGAGGCCCCAGTTGCCTTCGATGACCGCATGATCCAGATCGCCTGTCGTCGGCACGACGGTGAGGATTACGCCCGCGCTCTTTGCGTTCACCATGCGGATGACGGCGACGCCGATCGGCGCCGTATCAACCGGCATGCCTTTTTCGAGACGGAACGCGATGGCGCGCGTATTGAACGTGCTCTGCCACACCTCGCGGACACGGCTCACAACCTCGTCGACGCCGCGCACGTAGAGATATGTCTCCATCTGGCCGGGCATGCTGACCGCGCCGGACGAACGCACGGCCACCGGAACGTCGGACGTCCCGAAGCGCGCGCACAACGCTTCATAGTTGCGTCTGATCTCGCCCGCGAGCGCGGGCGGCAGCGGCGTGTCAGCCATCATCTGCTTGACGACGGCACTCGCGTCCATCTGCGCCTGCACGCCCTTCCTGAGTTCGTCGCCTCGGCCGGCGAAACAGGCCGCGATGCCCGCGCCGAGTCCCGTGGCCCGCATGTATTCCTCGAACGCCGCCACCGAGATGGCGAATCCCGGCGGCACGCGCATGCCGAGCTTCGTCATCTCGCCGAGGTTCGCGCATTTCTTGCCGACCAGTTCGAGATGCTCCTGGCCGAGCTCTTCCAGGACATAAATCCATTTTGCCGTCATCGAGGTTCGCTCCGAACGAATTCGCTTGGCGCGCGGCGGGCCGGCGCCCGCCGCGCCTGCGACGATCATTTGTCCAGAATGAACAGCGCGCCCATGTTGGCGTCGATGCGGATGCGCTGACCTGTCTTGATCTGCTGCGTGCCGGCAAAGACGTTCATCAACACGGGTATGCCGTATTCACGTCCGACGATCGCAGCGTGCGACAGCGATGCGCCGCGGTCTACAACTACGCCCTTGATGAACGAGAAGACCGGCGTCCAGCTCGGCGATGTCGTCGCAGCGACAAGGATTTCGCCAGGTTGGACCTGCGCGAGTTCGTCTTCGCTCATGATGACGCGCGCCCGACCTTCCGCCACGCCCGGCGAGCCGCAGGTGCCGTGCAGGTCGGCCTTGAGCTCCGGCCGTACGACCGGCATGGAGCCGACCACGACCTTCAGCGCGATCGGATCGTTCGACTTCACCAGCACGGCCATCGCCTGATTCATGTCGAAACCGTCGGCGAGGATGACCGGCGGATTCGGCGTCTTGCACCATTCATTCCACGCCGCGCGACGCGCGGCGGCGACGGGCTTGAGGTCGAACTGCTCGGGCGCCAGCGCGACCCTGCGAATTTCCTCCGGCACGATGAAGAAAATGTCGTCGGCGGACGCGATCGTGCTCGCTGCGGCGAGCCGTTTGGCGATCCCGACCGCGGAGCGGCGCATCAGAGCGTGCATATACAAATCAAGATAATGGTCGTGCTCTTCGGAGAACACGCCCGACTTTTGCGCTAGCCGCAGCAGTGTCGTAAACCAGCCCTTCTGCTCCGGAGCGATCTTGGCGAGCACTTCCTTCTCGGCTTCTTCGCGCTCGCGGCCGAGCTTGGCGCGCTCCTCCTCCAGGTTGAATCCGCCGCCCTTGACGATGAACTGCTTCATGTTGGTGAGCGGTGGCGTTGGATCTTCGATCCACGTCGGCATGTTCATTTCCGACATGCGCTGCATGCGCCAACCGTCCTCGTTCAGGAACTTCCTGAAGCCCTGCATGAAGTCGCGGCCGCCCGGCGCTTTCTCAATGTTCCTTACGATGTCCTTGGGTTCGCTCTTCAGGACGATTTCTGAGAGGCCGAGCTTCTCCGCCTGCTTCGAGAATTCCCAGATCCGCTTGTCGACCTGCAGCACCTTGTTGTCGAAGCCAGTAATCAGCTTGTGGAACAGCGGGTGAGTATCGTCGATCTGCAACAGATTGCGGCACATGTTCTCGAACAGGATGTAGGCCGTAAACGTGCCATACATCATGTACATATGAATTTCCCACATGCGCCGGCAGACGTTGATGGTCTGTTCGAAATTGTCGAGCAGCTCGATGTTGCTCGCCTTGTCGAGATCGAGTTCCTTGAGCTCCTCGTAGCGCGCGAGAATCTCGTCGAGCTGGCTCTGCCACAGCGTGTCATAGTTTTCGACGAACGGCCGGATCGCCTCACGGAATCTTTGTTCGCGCGCTTTCTGCTCGGCCTCGGTCTTGACGAGCAGCAACGTGAGATAGCCGCCGCCGTTCTTGAAGCGCCAGTCCCATCCCTTGACCGTCGGCAGCGATAATTTCTCGGCGCCGTACTGCATCCCGTGCCGGCAGAAATTGATCCAGAACCAGCCGAACAGCGGCGTCCAGGGCGGGACGGAATGAGTCCCGTCGAGGAACCAGGCGGGCGATTGAGCCAGGTCTGTCTTTTCGTCGAATTCGAAACCCGGCACCACGGCGGAAAGCCCGCCGACATCGTGTCCATTTGATATCGTCATGACGTCCTCCTTTATTTGTGATTTTCAGCCAGGGGCGCGGGCGCGCGGGCGCCGTTCCCCTGATTGACCTGAACGACGCAGCGACGCGTTTCGAGTGCGGCGCATTTCGTCGATCCCGGGCTTGGCTTCGCGGCGCCTCCCTGCGCCGCGCCCATTGGACGAACAGGGATCGCCTTGGATTGAACCCCGCCGTCGCCGAGCGCATAATCGGATAAACTAATGGTCAGTTTATCAGATGGTCGGATAAGATGATAACGCGAATCTCCATTCCGCGCGCCATCTCTGTCGCCGGCTCGATCGTCCACGAAATCGCGCGACTGGTCGCCAGCGGCAAGATCAGGCCCGGCGACAAGTTTCCGCCGGAGGCCGAACTCGCGAAACAGATGAAGGTCGGGCGATCCTCGATCCGGGAAGCGTTTCGCGTCTTCCAGATGCTCGGCGTGACCGAGGCCAAGCCCGGCCGCGGCACGGTGCTCATCAACACGGCGCCGCTGTTCGCGCTGATCGACTGGTCCAAATTCACCAGCGCCGATCTCATCAACGACATCGTCGAGGCGCGGCTCGCCTTGGAGCCTTTGATCGCCGCCATGGCCGCGCGGCGGGCCGATGCGGCGGGCCTCAGGCGCATCGAGGAGACGATCGAGGTTGGCAGCCGGGCCGTCGGCGACGAGGCGGCCAGCATCCAGGCCTCCCTCGACTTTCACACCGCGGTCGCCGAAGCGAGCGGAAATCAGACGCTCCTGCTCGTGACGCGGCTGCTGCGCAGCCTCTATTTCGAGTCCACGCGCTATTCGCGGCGCAATCCCGAAAATTACGCGACGCTCCTCGCCGACCACCAGGAGATACTCGCGGCGATCCGCAACGGAGATCCGAAGGGCGCGGCCGCAGCGAGCGAGAGCCATATGCGCCACGGTCTCAATATCGTTCTGGAGTCCGGCGCGGTCGGTCAAGACCATGCGATGCCGCGCAAGGTCGGCGCGCAGGGCCGCGCGACACGGCGAAAGAGCAGGACCTGAAACGCGGGCGCGCGCCGTGGGCCCGGTGTGATCGCGTATGGACGTGCTAGCGGTCATGCCGAGACTCCCGTGCTGCGCCGGATCACGATCTCTTCGAGAATTTCGGCGATGTCGCGCACCGGCTGCGTCCTCGCGCCGGCGGCCAAACCGGCCACGGACTTGCAGCCGTCCTCGAGCATCAGCAGGCAGAACGGGCATGCGGTAGCGATCGTCGCGGCGCCGGTTTCACGCGCTTGAGCCGCGCGGCGCGCGTTCACCCGCTGGTCCGGCGGTTCCACTGCGAAGACGCGACCGCCGCCGCCGCCGCAACAGAACGATCGCTCGCGCGAGCGCTCCATTTCGACGACGTGCGCGCCGGAAGCCTCGAGCACGGCGCGCGGCGCGTCGAATTCGCTATTGTAGCGGCCGAGATAGCAGGGGTCGTGAAACGTCACCTCGCTCGCCGCATCGGCGACGCTTGGCAGCCTGCCGTGCTCGATCAGTTCGGCGAGCAATTGCGAATGGTGGACGACGTCATACGCGCCGCCGAAATCGCCGTATTCGTTCTTCAGCGTGTTCATGCAATGCGGACAAACGGTCGCGATCCGCGCAAAGCTGCGCGCGTTGAGCGTCTCGACATTGGCCGCCGCCTGCATCTGGAACAGGAAATCGTTGCCAGTGCGGCGAGCGACGTCGCCGGTGCATTTTTCGTCTTCGCCGAGGATGGCGAAGTCCACATTCGCGGTGCGCAGAAGATTCACCAGAGCGCGCGCGATCTTCTGCGCGCGCGCGTCGAGCGCCGCCGTGCAGCCCACCCACAGCAGCACGTCGGTCTTCTCGCCTGGCGCGAGCACGCGCACATCGAGATCGTGGCGCCAGTCGGTGCGCGAGAACCGCGTTCCCGCCCATGGATGCCCACGCTGCTCGATCGACAGCACGGCGCCGGAAATCCCCTCCGGAACACTCGCCGCCTCCATCGCCAGATGGCGGCGCATGTCGACGATCTTGGGCACGTGTTCGATGAAAAGCGGGCAGGCCTCCATGCAGGCGCGGCAGGTGGTGCAGGACCAGACCGTCTCTTCCTCGATCGCGCCGCCGATCAGCGGCGCGCGCGCGCCGCCGCCCGCGGGCGCGGCGAGCAGATGGTCGCGCAGATTCATGATCAGCTTCTTGGGGCTGAGAGGCTTGCCGGAGGCGTAAGCCGGACACAGCTCCTGGCACCGGCCGCATTCCGTGCAGGCGTACAAATCAAGCGTCTGTTTGCGGCCCAGTTGAGCGATATCGGACAAGCCGAGCCTGGGTTGCTCGAGGTCGCTCGTGGCGAGACGTCCGGCGGGCGTCAGATCGCGCAGATAGACGTTGGGTATGCCGACGACGACGTGCAGATGCTTGGAGCTCGGGATGTATACGAGGAAGACGAGGATCGCCAGCATGTGAATCCAGGCGAACGCCGTGGCGGCGGCCGCCGCGGACGCGCCCGACATGCCCGCCGCGGCGAGCCCCCGCGCGATCAGCGAGCTCAACGGTCGCCAGGCGGCAGAGGCGTCGCCGCCGGTGGCGATACGGCACGCGTTCTGCAACAGCATGCCGATCACGATCGTAGCGATCAGTCCGAGAATGATTGCCGCGTCGGTCTGGTTCGAACCGACGAAACGCGGCGGCGCAAGAACGAGACGCTGCCAGGCGGCCATCGCCACGCCGATCAGCAGCAGAAGCGCGAACAGATTCTGGCCGAACGCGATCCACGTCGAACCGCCGATCCAGTCGAGATCGAAGATCGGCGAAACGCCGGCGCCGAGTATCTGTATCACCGCTGTCAGCAGGAACAGGAAGCCGAAGAACATGAAGAGGTGCAGAAATCCGGCATAGGGCTTGCGCAAGAGGCGTCGATGGCCGAGGATGTTGATGACGACGCCCCAGGCGCGCGGCGCGACCGGCGTGAGCCGCGCCTCGGACGCCGTGGCCATGAGCGGCCGCGCCAGCCTTGCGAACCGAAAGCCCGCCCAGGCAAACGCCGCCGCGATGACGAGGAGGCGAAGGGCGAGTTCGACCGACATGTCAGCGGCCTCCGGCGGCGATCATGCGGCGCGCCCCGGCAAGCTTGTCGCGGAAGGCGGGCATCACTTCCTTCCAGTCGCCGACGACGCCGTAATTGGCGACTCCGAAGATCGGCGCATCCGGGTCGCTGTTGACCGCGACGATGACCTGCGACGACGAACATCCAACCAGATGCTGGATCGCGCCGGAAATGCCGACCGCGATATAGACGTCAGGCGCAATCGTCTTGCCGGTGAGGCCCACCTGCTGCGTTGCCTGCACCCAGCCGGAATCGACCGCAACGCGCGATGCGCCTACGGCGCCGCCCATCATGTCGGCGATTTCGCGCAGAAGCGCGAACGGCTCCGGCCCGCCGAGGCCCCCGCCGCCGGCGATGACGATCCTGGCGCGATCAACGCTGACGCCTTCGACTGCGACCCGCTTCGGCGCACCGCAGCTCGTGGCCAGCGCCGGCGGCGCGAAGGCAATCCGCACCGGCGCGACGTCGCCGGCGGCCTCAGGCTGCGCTGGCGCGAAAGCGCGCGGCCGCGGCACGACAACCCACGGGCCAGCGCCGGCCTTGACCGTGGCGGCGACCGCGCCGCCCGACACCGGACGCGCCGCCCGGAGGCCACCGTCCGCGGTCGACTCGATCTGGACGATGTCCTGCAACAACGGCCAGCTGCGCCGCACCGCGTGACGCGCAGCGATCTCCGCGCCGAGAATCGTGCGCGCGACGATTATCATCTGTGGAGCGGCCGCTTCGCAGGCCTGCATCAGCGCGGCCGCATGCGCCTCGGGCCAAGGATCGGCGAGGCGATCATCCTCGACGACATAGATCTTGTCCGCGCCGGCGCCGGCCGCCTGCCGCGCCGCGGTTGCGGTCCCGGCACCGATGATGACGACAGCGAGGCCGCCGGGAACCGACGCCGACATGGCTTTGGCCACCGTCGCAAGCTCCCAGAATTCGGGACGCAGTTCGCCGGCCTCGACGTCCGCCACAATGAGAATGCCTGACATGGCTAGCGCTCCCCGCCGAGACGGATCGTCCCGGCGTGCAACAGAGTCTCCGCCAGACGCGCGCCGGCCGCCGCGCCGTCGGCGCCTTCGATGAACGTGCAATTACGTCCCGCCACGGGCACTGCGAGACCGACGACCTGCGGTGGATGCGTCGAAGCGGCCGCGGCGCCGAGTTCGGCAAAAGCGATCTGGCGCGGCTGCTTACGCGCCGCGGTGAGACGGGCCGCCACGGTCGGCATGCGAAGGGTGCCGAGTTCGCTCGTCACCGTGACGATCGCCGGCAGCGTCGCCGCCATCGTCATCGTCCCATCAGAGAGCACGCGCTCGATCTCGACCTTGCCGTCGGCAACGCCGACGCGCTTGGCGAGCGTCAACAGCGGCATGCCGAGCATGTCCGAAAGAATGTAGGGCGTCAGCGCGTTGTCCCAGTCCGAACCCTGTCGCCCGCACAGTACGAGATCGGCGCCGCCAATCTGCCTGATCACCGCAGCAAGCGCGGATGCGATCGGGTAGGGATCGAAGGTGTCGAGCGAGGCGTCCTGCACGAGGATGAGTTGATCGGCGCCGACGGCGAGCGAACGCTTCATTACGTCGTTGTTGAAATGCTCGCCAACCGAGACGCATACGATCTCGGCCTCCTTGTCGGCCTCGCGCAGCCGCAGCGCCGCCTCGAGACCTTGCTCGTCAAAGCCATTGATGACCGGCGGCGCCGGCGTGCCGACGCGGATTTTCTTGGCCTTCTGGTCCAACACCAGCGAGGTGGCCGGCGTCAGCGGGTCGATGACCTGCTTGAGACAGACGACGACGCGCATGGCGGCTTCCCTGTTGTCAGAATTCGCGGCCCGACTTTTCCCACTGCCGCGGCAGGCCGCGGTCCTGGGCGATGATCTTGAACGCGATGTAGCTGGAGCCGCGGCCGATGCCGCCGGCCGAATGAAGATTCGACGAGCACATGTAGAGATTCTTCACCGGCGTGCGGAAGCCGGAGAGCTCCGGGAAAGGCCGGAACCGGCCGAGCTGCGAAGCGAACATCGAGCCTTCGGTCCATCCGCCTTCGATCATGTCTGGCTTACCGGCCTGCACGTCGTAAGGACCATAGATGCGCACGCCGATGATGTTGTCCTTCGTCATGTTGGGCGCGTATTTGTGCCACTCCTCCAGCGCGCGGTCGGTGAATTCCTCCTTGATGCGGCCCCAGTCGCGCGCCGAGAACAGGCGCGCGGGGGCGGTGAAGTCCTCGATCAAAATCGTGTGCTTGCCGTCTGGCGCACGCGTACGGTCCCAGATGCTGTCGGGCGCCGTGAGAATGTACGGCTGCTGCGGGAAGCCGAGCAGGAAAATGTCGTGCTGGTACCGGTTCGCCATGTATTCGGGATCCTTGGCGCCGGTGTACAGGCGCGGCTGGGAACCGATGCCGGGATTGATGTTGTCGGCTGTGTACTTCGGCAGTTCGTGCATCGCCACGTTGCCCCAGAAGATCTGGCCGCGGTCGTAGTGGATGTTGCGCACGCGATGCAGAAGCTTTTCGCCGAGCGCATGATTGCGCAGGAGGCGCAGGAACGTCTGCGGCACGCCGAGATCGGACACGATGAGGGGCGCTTTCATCATTCCGGCGCGCGCCAGCTTCACGCCGACCGCGGCGCCGTTCTCGACGAGAATCTCGTCCACCTCATGGCCGGTGTAATAGGTTACGCCGAGCTTCTTGCCGGCTTTCACCAGCGCATCGGTGATCGATTGTGTGCCGCCCTTGACGATGGCCGCCGGCTCGAAGGACAGCACGAGCCCCATCACGTGCACGAGGCTCTGCAGGCCCATGACGTCGGCGGGCATGCAGGCGCCCGGGG
>JAKAPE010000358.1 GCA_021811945.1 Pseudomonadota bacterium
ACGAGCGAAAATACCCCAAAGCCGTCAGAATCTCCGATGCGCAACTCGCCGCCGTCAATATCCGTCCTCACGCCTTCCACGGCGATTGGAACTACACGATCTTCCCAGACAAACCAAAGCAATCGCGTCTGAGATAAAGTGTATGACTTATTTCCTGACAGCGCCTTAGAGCCTCAGCTGATGTTACGCCCTTCTGCGCGGGGCGGGTTTTGGCTTGCCCGGTTTGGTAGTGCGGTGGCGCGCCCGAAGAGATTCGAACTCCTGACCCCCAGATTCGTAGTTTGAGTGTCCGGGCCGCCATTGTGGTCGCCTCGATCGTCATCTGCATTCAAAAATACGAACTTGCGCGCGAGGTTATGCGGCTAGTCGCTCGCTGGCCGGCTTGGTTTCTGTCGGAATCGACTGCTCAAATAACCGAGCAAGCACGGCTTCTCGCGACGCACGATCGAGCGCGTAGGTCGTCCGTTGAAACTTCTTGCCGTCAAGCAAGCCCTGTACGTAACCGGCCACGGTGTCAGCCGCCATAATAAGAAGGGTATCGACTGTGTGGATGTAGCGTCCAGTGACCGTGCCACGTGAGTGCCCCATCAGAGCTCCGATAGTCGCTTCCGTGAATCCGAGATCGTTCGCAACGCTCGAGAAGCTATGTCGGAGTATGTGAGGCGTGATATCGGCTAGTGCTGTGTCCTTGAACAGCTTCTTCCAGAGTTTTGGAAATCCGACGAGCGGCTTTCCTTCAGCCGTTCCCTTGAAAACGTAGCCTCCGTCGTCGGAGAGGAGCGGACCTAGGAGGTCCAGAGCAGGTAGCCCACCGGGCGCACCGACGCTCCTTCCTTGCTATCCGTTAGACGGAGACAGCTCCCGTCCACATCAACCTCCGATTTTTTGAGGTGGATGGCTTCGCCTCGGCGACAGGCCGTAAGCGCCAGATGGCGAGCGATCTGCACTGTCGTTTCCAGCTGCTCCCAAGTATGAGGCCCTTGTCCGCCGCCGCGAGATAGCGATCACACAGCTCCTTGACCGTAAGCGCTTTCCGGCGTTGGCCGCGCTCCTCGGCGGGATCCTCGCCTTTCACCGTCGCGTCCAACGTCGCGATCGCCAGCTTGCGTGCTTACTCAGCCGTGATCTTCCCATGCCGCCCGATCGTCATCCGTTTGCGGACACCGTCACGGTTTCGGTAATCCACGAAGTATGTGCAGCTTCCGCTCGGGTGGACGAAGACACCGAAGCCCTTCAGTTCACTGCACCAGATCGTGAACTGCTTCTCGCGCGGTGTTGCTGCATCGACGACGGACTTGGTCAGCTTCGGCATTTCGGAGCCCCGCGAAAAACTCACCAAAAACTCACCACAAGAAGGGAAGAAGCGGGTGGCAAGTATTGCACAATAGCGTTGTTTGTGACTGAAGTTTGTCAGTCGACTCAATATCTTATCCAACGATAGCGTAGGAAGGCGCAGATTGGCGAACAGTGGCGTACCTCGGAGATTTGCCCTTCAAAGGCAGAGGTCAGGGGTTCGAAACCCTTCGGGCGCGTGCCCTTAGGGCCCATCCGAGAACAAGTGAATCATAATTGCCGCATCTACCTGGAAAACGCGGTGCGGGGATTCCTTTGGAGGACTCGGGTGGGCCTGAAACTTGCTTCAGCGCACCTACGCGGCCTCTGGCACGAATTTCAGCGTCACGCCGTTCATGCAACAGCGCCGGCCAGTCGGCTTCGGGCCGTCATCAAAAACATGGCCGAGATGACCGCCGCAACTGTGGCAGGAGATGGCGGTGCGCACCATGCCGTTGGAGAGATCTTTTGATTCGTCGACTGCGGTCGGCAAGTGCGCCCAAAAGCTCGGCCAGCCGGTGCCGCTGTCGTATCTGGTTTTTGACGAAAAGAGCGACAGGCGGCAGCCGACACAAGCGAAGATGCCGGCGCGATGCTCATTCAATAGCGGGCTCGTGAACGGCGCTTCGGTGGCGTCGTGCCGCAGCACCGCGTACGCTTCGGGGCTCAACAGCCTGCGTCATTCGGCATCGGTGTGGATGACTTCGTAGTGTCTTGCCGCTGCGGCGGCGCCCGGTCGCGCCAAACGGCCGACAGACAATGCGGCGACTGCGGCGGCGCCGGCATAGAACACGCATCTGCGCGTCAACATGTTTCCTCCTACCGGATTTCCGCCTGTTGAATCCTCCCCCTGGATTTTTCCATGTGAGGCCAAGACCATGCGAGCAAGCCCGCGGCGGGCAAAGCTGGCCGCTACAAGCAATGGCAAAGGGCACAGGACCGGTACAGCCAACACTTCGTGATCGGAACCAACAATTCGTGATTGGAAAACACGGCCGCTTCAAAAATCTACCGCTGGCCGCGGATACCCAGAAACGCGCGTCGGCTCCTCTTCGCCATTCACCAGTAAAAAAGACCGGGCCCTTGGGGCCCGGTCCTAAGTTCGCCGGCGTGGGGGGCGCCGACGACCACCTTCGAGAGGGGAACGGCTACGAGCTCAATGTTGCCAATCCGGGAGGATGGGTGGCAACGAAATTTGCCCGCAGCACGCCAATTACTATGAATTCACATACGCTCCGCACAGATGCCGATCGGCATGCCAGCCATGAATTTGCCGACGGGCAGCGAGCCACCCCCGGTCCGACAACTGCGGCGAAGTGGCGCGCGCAAACCAGCGCGCACCTCGTCCCGTTGTCAATCTTCCGCAAGCTCAGCCCTGACGGTCGACGCGCAGCGTCACCTGGCCTGCCCGTGATAGATGCTGTTTGGCCGCATGTCGGTCGCTGAAGCCACGCGGTTCGACATGTTGAAGAACCCGGCGACGGCGGCGATGTCCCAGATGTCGCGATCCGAGAACCCGGCCTGCCGCAACGCCTCGCGGTCAGCCTCCTCGATTGACCACGGCTCAGCGGTGAGCTTCACGGCGAAATCAAGCATGGTGCGCTCGCGCTTCGACAAGCGCGCGGCGCGGTAATTCATGACCATCAACTCGCCGAGCGGCGGATCGCCGGAGAGCTGGCGTACGGCGGCGCCGTGGGCGGCCAGGCAGTAGTAGCACCGATTGTGCGCCGAGACCGCGACCGCGATCATTTCGCGCTCGAGCTTGCTCAAGCCCGAGGGCGCCAGCATCAAATCATTGTACATGGCGACAAAGGCCGAAAGCTTCGCCATGTCGAAGGCAAAGGCCTTGAGCACGTTGGGCACGAAGCCGAGCTTTTCCTCGCACTTGGCGAAATAGGCGGCCATCTCCGCGGAAAGCGGAGCCGGCGGGAGATTGAGCGCAATGACGGCGCTGTCGTCATCCCGGGCGGCCGGAGGGCGCGTCTGCGGCGCGCGTTCGGCGGAGGGGGTCTTGTCGCGGTCGCGCTTGCTCATAATGGTCCTTTCTCGTTCGCTGCAGTTCGCGCCATGCCGGCCTGGGCGGGAACAGGGAGTTAAAGACATCTGTCGCCGGCAAGCAAACGAAGCGACGCCAACGATCGCACCGGCGCAAACCGGCGCGGGCGCCGATCAATAACCGACCAATATCCAGGTTATTGGCAACGCTGTTATATTATAAGGGTCTTCAGGGAATCGAGTGGGTGAATTTAGGGTCTGGATGCTGGCAAACC
>JAKAPE010000359.1 GCA_021811945.1 Pseudomonadota bacterium
CGGCATCCGCATCGGCGACGACGACACCTGGGGCGACATTTTCAGCCGCGTGCTGGTGGAACGCATCGAGCAAAAACTCGGCATTGGCCGCGCCACCATCCTGGACCAATATCCGGCGGTGCAGGCGGCGCTGGCGCGGCCGTCGCCGAAAAATCCACGCGTCGCCGAGCGCTTCGAGCTTTATGTCTGCGGCGTCGAGTTCGCCAATGCCTTCGGCGAACTGACCGACGCTGTCGAGCAGCGCCGCCGCTTCGAACGCGAGATGAAAGAGAAGGAGCGCATTTACGGCGCGCGCTACCCGCTCGACGAGGATTTTTTGGCCGCGCTCGCCGCGATGCCGACGGCAAGCGGCATCGCGCTCGGCCTCGACCGTCTGGTCATGCTGGCAACCGGCGCCTCGCGCATCGACGAGGTGCTGTGGACGCCGATGGGATAAACATCCGCTTGCGCGGAGCGCAGCGGAGCGGGGGAGGATGAAAGCCTCAAGCCATCAGGCCGCGCGTCGGCGCTTCGTGGTGCGTCGCCGAGCTGCCGGGCGAGCGGAGAGGGTGAGGCCCAAGGCGCGGACGATGCGCATGACGGTGGCAAATTCGGGATTGCCGGTCGTGCCGAGCGCCTTGTACAAACTCTCGCGGTTCAAACCGGCGTTTTTGGCAACCTCGCTCATGCCGCGCGCCTTGGCGACGAGGCCAAGCGCATCGCGCACGAAATCGGCATCGCCGCTTTCCAGCGCCGCGGTGATATAGGCGACCTGGCGTTCCTCGCTGTCGAGATAGTCGGCGGCATCAAATCGCGTCGTTTTCGGCATCAATATTCCTCCGCGAGCGCATGAGCCCGCTTGATGTCCTGCGCTTGGTTGCGCTTGTCGCCGCCACACAGCAGGATCACAATTTCCTTCCCACGATGCGCATAGTGGACGCGGTAGCCTGGACCATAGTCGATCCGCATTTCCATGATTCCGCCGCCGACGCTCCTCGAGTCACCGGGGTTCCCCTGCTCCATGCGGCGCAGACGGCCGACGATTCGTGCTGCGGCCTCGGCATCTTTCAGACGGCGCAGCCAGTGCGAAAACTGCGCAGTCTGGCGCAACTCGATCATGGAGAAAGTCATGTAGCCCATAGGCGACATGGCCGTCAAGTCTGGCGGCATCGCGCTCGGCCTCGACCGCCTGGTCATGCTGTTAACCGGCGCCTCGTGCATCGAAGAGGTGCTGCGGGTGCCGATGGCGGGAGAAGGAGAATCCTCATCTATCGATCCTTCGTGATATAAGCGGGGGAGGCGGCGTGAAGGGGGGTGGAATGGATTTCGTCGCGATCGACTTGGAAACCGCGAACGCGGACATGGCGTCCATCTGTCAGATTGGCATCGCCACTTTCGAAAAAGGCGCTTTAGCGGGCGAGTGGAAGTCTTATATAGACCCCCAGGATCACTTTGACAGAATGAACGTCTCCGTCCACGGAATCGATGAAAGTGTTGTTGCAGGTTCACCAACCTTCGGCATGTTGGTAGATGCCGTAAAGAGCGTACTGAAGGGACGCGTTGTCGTCACGCACACGGCGTTCGACAGGGTCGCAATTTATCAAGCCGCAACTAAATGCAAGACCTCTCCGCCATCCTGCACATGGCTCGATTCAGCGTGCGTCGCGCGACGAGCGTGGAGGGAGTTTTCAAGGAGTGGATATGGGTTAACCGACGTTTGCAATAAGATTGGTTATACATTCGATCACCACGACGCGCTGGAGGACGCAAAGGCTGCCGGCAATATTTTACTCGCTGCAATAGCTCACACTGGATTGAACTTAGACGCGTGGCTCACGAGGGTCCGACAGCCTATCGACCCAAATCTCGAACAGCGAATTGCGAGAGAGGGCAATCCAGATGGCGAGCTGTACGGCGAAGTCGTTGTGTTCACGGGAGCCCTGACGATTCCGAGGCGAGAAGCGGCCGACTTCGCCGCAAGCGTTGGATGCGAAGTTGATATAAGCGTCACAAAGCGCACGACCATCCTGGTCGTCGGTGACCAAGACGTTCAGAAGTTAGCTGGTCATGAGAAGAGCAGCAAATACCGAAAGGCAGAGCATTTAATAAAAATGGGCCAATCCATCCGCATCTTGCGGGAGACCGACTTCCGCGAGCTTGTGAAGCTTTCAACGGCCGGCTGTTGATCTGCAGCTCCTATTCTAAGGGCAGAAGAGCCCGTAGGGGCGGAACTGTCAATGACTTGCTTGCCGGATGCTACTTTACTCTACTCTTAAGGCGCCCAATCCCATATCGAGGCCGTCTATGGCTGCTGCCGTCCAACAAAAGACTTTGCGCACTCCGTCCGAGCTCGTCGATGCCAACCTCGTAAGTGGCAACCGGCTCCCCGCGCTGGCCGCGGTCGCCGCGCGCTACGCCGTCGCCATCACGCCGGCGATGGCGGACTTGATCGATGCCGCCGATCCCAATGATCCGATCGCGCGGCAGTTCGTGCCCGATGCGCGCGAGCTTGAGCAGCAGCCGGAAGAAAGCGCCGATCCGATCGGGGATGATCGCTTCAGCCCGGTCGAAGGCGTCGTCCACCGCTATCCCGACCGCGTGCTCTTGAAAATCATCAACGCCTGCGCGGTCTATTGCCGCTTCTGCTTCCGCCGCGAGATGGTCGGGCCGGGGCGAGGCGGGCTTTCCGCCTCTGCGCTCGCGGCGGCGTTCGATTACATCCGCGGCGATCCCGAAATCTGGGAAGTGATCTTGAGCGGCGGCGATCCGCTGGTGCTGTCGGCGCGCCGTCTCAAGGCGGTGATGGCGCGGCTCTCGGCTATCGCCCACGTAAAAGTGCTTCGCGTGCATACGCGCGTGCCGGTGGTCGCGCCCGAGCGCATCTCGGCGGCGCTCCTGCGCGCGCTGCGCACCAGAGAAAAAGCCACTTTCCTCGTGCTGCACATCAACCATCCGCGCGAGCTGACCGCAAAAGCCCGCGCCGCCTGCGCGCGCTTGATCGACGCCGGCATCCCGGTGCTGTCGCAGTCGGTGCTGCTGCGCGGGGTGAACGACGACGCGGAAACGCTCGGCGCGTTGATGCGGGCGCTGGTCGAGTGCCGGATCAAGCCCTATTACCTGCACCACGCCGATCTTGCGCCGGGTACGGCGCATCTGCGCACCACCATCGATGAAGGCCAGGCGCTCATGCGCGCGCTTCGCGGGCGCTATTCCGGCCTCTGTCAGCCGACCTATGTGCTCGACATCCCCGGCGGCTACGGCAAATCGCCGATCGGCCCCAATTATCTGGGCGAAGACGGTGCAATAGTGGAGGATTTTCAGGGCCGGGCGCATCGGTATCCGCCGCGGCACCCATGAGTGTCGGCGCTCATAATTCCCCTACGCCCGCTCTGTGGGCGGAAATCCTATTCGGCGTCCGATTTGCGTCGCCGCTTTCGCGCGTTCGCAGGGACGAGAAAATATCGGTCAGTTTGCTTGCGCGCCGCTAGTCTTACTGCATGTGCGCCGGGAGACCGGCAAGGAGTAGGGGGTGCAAGTCCCCTGCGATGAAGGAGTAGCGGTCCACATCGGCCCCGAGCCGTGCGTCAGCAGTCGCGAGGCTGTGGGCGAAG